>NZ_AP023439.1:5680715-5994096 GCF_014701095.1 Streptomyces tuirus
GGGCTGTATCCGAGCACGTTCTGCACGAACAGCACGATGTAGAAGAACATGCCGAACATCGCCGCAGCCAGGCTCAGCATGATCACGTACGTGCCCGAGCGGTTGCGGTCGGCGAACATGCGCAGTGGGGTGATCGGCTCCTTGGCCCGGGATTCGATGATCCCGAAGGCGAGCAGCAGCAGCACGGCGGCTGCGAAGGACCCGATGGTGAGGCGGTCCTTCCATCCCTCGTCCGCGGCGCGGATGAAGCCGTACACGAGGGACGCCATGCCGGCGGTCGAGGTCACGGCGCCGGCGATGTCGAAGCGGGCGGAGTGCCGTTCGGACTCGTTGATGTAGAGCGGGGTGAGCACGGCTATCAGCACACCGATCGGCACGTTCACGAAGAGCACCCAACGCCAGTCGAGCCACTCGGTGAGCATGCCGCCCGCGAGCAGGCCGATGGCGCCACCGCCCGCGGAAACCGCGGCGAAGACACCGAAGGCCCGGTTGCGCTCCGGCCCCTCGGGGAACGTGGTGGTGATGAGCGCCAGCGAGGTGGGCGAGGCGATCGCGCCCCCCACGCCCTGCAAGACCCGGGCGGCCAGCAGCTGCCACGGTTCCTGGGCCAGCCCGCCGAGCAGCGAGGCCAGGGTGAACAGGAGGATGCCGGTCATGAAGACCCGGCGCCGTCCGAGGATGTCACCGGCGCGGCCGCCGAGGAGCAGCAGGCCGCCGAAGGTGAGGGTGTAGGAGCTGACGACCCAGGTGAGGTCGGTGGTGCTGAACTCGAGCGCTGCTTGAATGTGCGGGAGCGCGATGTTCACAATCGTCGCGTCGAGTACCACCATGAGTTGGCAGGCCGCGATGACGGTGAGCGCGATGCCGGGGCGTCCTTGGCGGCGCGCCGCGCCTGGCTTCTGATCTTGGAGCAATGGAGAGGTTGTCACTATGGGTCCCCCACGAGTGCGTTAGTGAACGCGGGCGTTCACTGCCGCGCCTACGGTAGTGAGTCCCCGACAGTGAACGCAAGCGTTCACTTAAGACGTCGTCGGTCGGCACGTCCCCCTGTCTGGCCGTCCGGCGCGTCCCCCATCCCCGGAATGCCCGCTTCCTCTGCTCGTTGGAGAGAGTCAGATGGTTACCCCCAGCTGGGCGGATGCCCCCGCTCAGACTGCCGCCCGCCGCCGCGGCGCGGTCCTCGAACGTGCGATCCTCGACGCCGCCCTCGATCAACTCAGCACTGTCGGCTGGAACGGCCTGACGATGGAGGGTGTCGCCGCCGGCGCCCAGACCGGCAAGGCCGCGGTCTACCGGCGGTGGCCGTCCAAGGAGGATCTCGTCGCCGACGCCCTGCGTGCCGGGCTGCCGCAGTTCGACGCGGCGCCGGATGAAGGAAGCGTGCGGCAGGACCTCTTGGCACTGTGTCTGCTGGCGCGTGACGCGATGTTCTCCCGCCCGGGCTTCGCGCTTCGCTCGGTAATTCACGAGTGCGACACGGCGCAGGCCGAACGCTTCCACGGCGTGATCTTCGACGGGGTCGTCGAGCCCACCATGAAGATGTTGCGAGAGGTCGTCGACCGCGGGATCAAGCGCGGCGAGGTGCGTCCCGAGGCCGCCAACAGCTATGTCTTCGACGCCATACCGGCCATGATGATGTACCGCTCCAAGATGTGCGGTTGTGAATGGCAGGACAGTGAAGTCAAGGAGATGATCGACCAGTTGATGGTTCCGCTGCTGCGGCCGCATGGTGCCTGACGCTGTCGGCGAGGAGGCTTGTGCTCGAATCGAGCGACGGCCCGCGCCGCGGCCGGACGATGCTCGATGGACGCTCACGAGGGCGGAGGGGCCGCCCTGGCGGACCGGGGTGTCGCGGGCGGTTCCGGGCGGCGTAATCTAGGTGCGCCATGCCGTACGAACCGCCTACTCACACCGTCGAGCGCTCCCTTCGAGCCACGACCGGAGCGAAGATCGTTGCAGGTGTCGACGAGGTGGGCCGCGGCGCGTGGGCCGGTCCCGTCACCGTCTGCGCGGCGATCACCGGACTGCGCCGTCCGCCCGAGGGGCTCACCGACTCGAAGCTGCTCACCATCAAACGACGCACCACCCTCGCTGAGGAACTGCGGACCTGGGTGACGTCGTACGCACTGGGTCATGCCTCGCCGGAGGAGATAGACGCTCTGGGGATGACGGCCGCGCTGCGGCTCGCCGCGGGACGTGCGCTGGACGCACTGCCCGTGCGTCCCGACGCGGTCATCCTCGACGGCAAGCACGACTACCTCGGTGCGCCCTGGCGGGTCCGCACGGTGATCAAGGGCGACCAGTCGTGTGTGGCGGTCGCGGCGGCCTCGGTGATCGCCAAGGTCCAGCGCGACAAAATGATGGCCGAACTGGGTATCGACCATGCAGACTTCGGTTTTGCGGACAACGCCGGGTACCCATCGCCCGTGCACAAGGCCGCACTGGCGGAGCGGGGCCCCACCCCCTACCACCGGTTGTCGTGGGCGTATCTTGATGCGCTGCCCCAGTGGCGGCACCTCAAGAAGGTCCGCAGCTGGGCGGACGGAAGTGTTCCGGAGATCGAGGGGCAGCTCGGCTTCGATTTCTGACGGTTTCGTTTGCGCACATGCGCCACCCGCCGACGCGGGTCGTACCAACGTTTGATAAATATCAACTCATGCCTCTCATTCCCGAGGAGCCTCAGATTCACGAGAGTGCCCAGGGTCCCCGCGCCACTCCGGCCAGCGGCCGTACCGCGCCGACCCCCCGTCCCGTACCCGGCCCCCGTCCCGCGGCTCCGTCGCGTCCCGGTCGTCCCGGCCCTCCGCGGCCGGCGCCGCCCATGCAACGGACTCCGCGTGATGTGGCCACCAAGCCCGCTCCGTCGGGTCCCGCCGCCGGTGCCGCCGCGCCGGTCACCCCGCAGATCCAGCTGATCCCCGCTTCCGTGGAGGGGGCGCTCGACGCCGCCGAAGAGGCCGTGGACCTGCTGCTGGACTCCGGTCGTGCCCCCGGTGACATCCTGGTGATCACGACCGGGGAGCATCACCCGTGGGCTGCTCACGAGCTGTCCTTCGGCGAAACCTCCTACTGGGCCCAGCACGACGCCGGCGACGACGTCTTCTACACGGACGTCACCATCGCGGCCCGCGCCGCGTCGCGTCCGGTGGCCGTGGTCGCCGTCAACGGGGGCCCCGAGGACGCTGCCGTGAGTGCCCTCTCCCTGGCCCACTCCCGGGCCGGTGCCCTGCTGATCGTCTGCGGTGACCCGCAGCGGATCAACTCGGTGCTGGGCGCGGGCGTCTGAGCCTGTGCCGTAGCGCCCGGCAGGGCGCTGGGGGTTGACTTCAGGCGCCGCTGTCGCGGCACCGCCCGGCCCGTTGTCCACCATGCCCGATGGGCGGGGGACCGTGCCCGTGCGGTGACCCGCCCGGCCCGAGGAGCGCTTCTATGGCCGCGGCGGCCCGCCGTGCTTGCGGCTCGTCCTGTGCAGGGGACGGACGGCCTCTTCCGGCCCGTCGTCGAAGTCGTGGCGTGCCGTGTGACGAAGTGTGGTCCCGGGTCCGTATGAAACGGCTTGTCCGGGGCTCAGCGTGCCGCCGCTGCGCGGCGCAGTACCTCGGAGGCGCCGCCGGTGCGCGGTATGGGTGGCGGTGCCTCCGACGTGGCGAACGGTTCCGGTGCGGACGCGGAGTGAGGGCGGCGTCCGCCGCGGCCCTCGCCCAGGACCTGCCATCCGTCACGGGTCAGCGTGATGTACGCCCCGCAGCGCAGTCCGTGCAGGGTGCACGCGTCGCGCAATCCCCACATCCACGCGCCGTCCTCCTCCGTCCAACGCGCGTCGCCCTCACGGCAGTAGAGCAGTACCGCGGTGCGCACCGGCGTGCGGCGACGCAGATCGTGCGGGATGACCCGGCGCAGCTGCGCGAGCAGCGCGTTGCGGAACATCCAGCCGTCGGCGGGGGCCGCACGCCGCACGAACGAGGCGCTCGCCAGCAGCCGCTCGTCCGGGTCGACCACGGCGACGACAGCCGTCGCCGGCTGTGGGTGGTGCCGGGCGTGCAGTCCGCTGACGATCTCACGGGGATTGCGCAGGAGTGGGATCCCGGCGGCGGCCCATTCCGCGGGTTCGAGCAAGCGGTTGGCGGAAGCGGCGGACATCGACGCCGCTGCCGAGGCCGGAGCGAATCCGAAGGTCACGGTCCTCCCTTCGGCTACGCGCCCACACTGCGGGCGGGGTCGGATTCCTGGGAGCGCGCACCGCAGCAAAGCCCTACCGGAGCGGCCGGCGAGCCGTGCGGGAGCGGACTTCAATTCTTCCTGTCGAACTTGAATGCGGCAACGAGCAATTGAGGCAGCCGACCGTTATCAGATGATGCGCCGCTAATATCCCCACCGTGTGTGTCGCCGGACCACCCATGGGGCGTTCGAGCACGACACGTTCGTACGCCATGGGGGTGTCCGGCGTCCAGAGGCGTGCCGGGGTGGCCGCCCCGGTCCCCGTACGACGTCAGCCCTGCACAGCCAGCACCAGCGGCAACACCCCCTGCGCGCCGGAGCGTCGGAGCATGCGGGCCGCGACCGCGAGAGTCCAGCCGGTCTCCGTGTAGTCGTCCACCAGGAGGACCGGGCCCTGGGCTTCGGTGAGCGCGGACGCGAGGGCGGGCGGCACGGCCAGAGCCCCGTCGAGGGCCTTGAGCCGCTGGGCACTGTTGCTCCGAGAACCCGGGAACGCGTCGCCGGTGTACTCCACGGCTCCGAGCAACGGCAGTCGGCCGATCTCGGCGATACGCGCCCCCAGGGAGTTGATCAACTGCGGACGCGTGCGCGAGGCGACGGTGACGACGCCGGCCGGGCGCGGCCCGCTCTCCGGAGCGCCCGGGGCCCAGCCGCCGGGCCCCTTGGCCCAGTCGGCCAGCACATCCACCACGGCCTTCGCCACGTCGTCGGGTACGGGCCCGTCGGGTGCCTGCGGTGCGAACATGGGCCGAAGCCGGTTGCCCCACCCGATGTCCGAAAGGCGCCCCAGAGCGCGTCCCGACGCGGCCTGTTCGCCGGCCGGGATGCGTCCCTTGAGGTCCACTCCGATCGCCGGCAGCCCGGTGGGCCACATCCGCCGGGGCTCCACCTCGACACCGGCCCGGCCCAGGTCCACACGCGCGGCGTCGAGCGCCTCCTCGGAGGTGTCGGCGGCGAAGCGCGGACCGGCGCAGTTGTCGCAGCGTCCGCACGGCTTGGCGGCCTCGTCGTCCAACTGACGCTGCAGGAACTCCATACGGCAGTCGGTCGCCGACGCGTACGCGCGCATGGCCTGCTGCTCGGCCTCGCGCTGACGTGCCACCCACGCGTACCGCTCGGCGTCGTACGTCCACGGCTGCCCGGTCGCGATCCAGCCGCCCTTGACCCGCTTGACCGCCCCGTCCACGTCGAGGACCTTGAGCATGGTCTCCAGACGGGAGCGGCGCAGCTCCACCAGCGGCTCCAGTGCGGGGAGCGACAGGGGCTTCTCCGCGTGCCCGAGGATGTCGAGGGTGCGGCGCACCAGGTCTTCCGAGGGGAAGGCGAGCGACGCGAAGTACTTCCAGATCGCTTCGTCCTCCCTGCCCGGGAGCAGCAGCACCTCGGCGTGCTCCACACCGCGCCCGGCGCGGCCCACCTGCTGGTAGTAGGCGATGGGGGAGGAGGGCGAGCCCAGGTGCACCACGAAACCCAGGTCGGGTTTGTCGAAGCCCATGCCGAGCGCAGAGGTGGCGACCAGTGCCTTCACCTTGTTGTCGAGCAGATCCTCCTCGGCCTGCTGGCGGTCGGCGTTCTCCGTCTTGCCCGTGTACGACGCGACCGTGTGCCCCCGCTGCCGGAGGAACGCGGTGACCTCTTCGGCGGCCGCCACGGTGAGGGTGTAGATGATTCCGGACCCGGGCAGTTCGTCGAGGTGTTCGGCGAGCCAGGCCATCCGGTGCGCGGCGTCCGACAGGCGCAGCACGCTCAGGCTCAGGCTGTCCCGGTCCAGCGGACCGCGGAGCACGAGGGCGTCCGAGCTGCCGCCGGTGCCGAGCTGTTCCGCGACGTCCGCCGTCACGCGCGCGTTGGCCGTTGCGGTGGTCGCGAGCACGGGCACACCAGGAGGGAGATCGGCGAGCATCGTGCGCAGCCGGCGGTAGTCCGGCCGGAAGTCGTGTCCCCAGTCGGAGATGCAGTGGGCCTCGTCCACCACGAGGAGCCCCGTCGCGGCCGCGAGTCGAGGGAGCACCTGGTCCCGGAAGTCCGGGTTGTTGAGCCGCTCAGGACTCACCAGGAGGACGTCCACCTTGCCTGCGGTGATCTCGTCCTGAACGGCGTCCCACTCCTCGGTGTTGGAGGAGTTGATGGTCCGGGCGTGGATGCCCGCCCGAGCAGCCGCCTCGACCTGATTCCGCATGAGCGCGAGAAGCGGCGACACGATCACCGTCGGGCCACTGCCCCGCGCCCGCAGCAGCGAGGTCGCCACGAAGTACACCGCGGACTTGCCCCAGCCCGTGCGCTGGACGACGAGGGCACGGCGTCTGTCGGCGACCAGCGCCTCGATCGCCCGCCACTGGTCCTCGCGCAGCCTGGCCTCTCCCGAGATGTCCCCGACGAGACGGGCGAGGACCGCGTCGGCCGCCGCCCGGAGTTCCGCATTGCTCGTGTGCTCCATGCGTTCCATACAACAGGACGGCACTGACATCCGTAGCCGCGCACCGGAACCTGTGGACGGCGGCTGTGGGGTGACGTGTCCCTGATCGGACTTATCCACAGGCTCAAGCGGAGGTTTGTGTTCCGCGAGATCGTCTTCGCATGACGAACCACAGCGAAACGACCGGATCCCCCGAGAACGGTGACATCGCCGGGCGCGCGGCGCAGGGCGGGCACACGAACGACGAAGAGGAGAGGAAGGAGAGCAACCCGTCCGGGACGCGCGCTTCCAGCCCCGTGTACGGCAGTCACGGCGACGAGCACCAGGTCACCCTGCGCACCCCGGCCGAACTGGCAGACGCCCTGCCGTACCTGCTCGGATACCGCCCCGAGGACAGCATCGTCCTGGTCGCGCTGCACGACAGGGACGGACGCGGGCGGTTCGGGGGCCGGGCCCGGCTCGGTATCCCCGCGAACGCGGACGACTGGCCGTCCGCGGCCCGGCAGCTGTCCCACGGCCTCGTGACGGGCAGCGAGCGCCGAGGGGCCCGGCCCGAGTCGATGGTCGCCTTCCTGTGCCAGGAACCGGAGAGGGGCCAGACCGGCCGGCAGGTGATGGAGCGGCTGAGGCCTCTGGCCCAGAGGTTGCGTGTCGAGTGCGGATCCCTGGACGTGGTGGTCGTCGAGGCGCTGTGCATCTCGGAGGGCCGCTACTGGTCCTACTGCTGCGACAACGCGGCATGCTGCTCCCCCGAGGGAGCCCCCATGGGCCTGCCCGGCACCTCCGTGCTGGCCGCTGCGGCCACCTACGCCGGCATCCAGGTGCGCGGCACGCTGCGGGAGCTCCGGGCCCGGCTGCTCCCCTGGGAGAGTGCCGCGGCACTCGAGCAGGAGGCCGCCCTGGACGCGGCCAGCATGGCCCTGGTGCCGAAGATCCTGGACGACACGGGCCGCGTCGCCGTGGCCGACGAGACGCTGGCACTGGCCGGGAGGATCCTGGACCGCCTCGCCGAGGCACAGCCCGCCTCCGGCATGCTCCTGGCGGATCTCCGCGACGACGAACTGGTCGGGCACGACGAGGCCGCCCGGCTGATCCTCGGCCTCCAGGACCGAGCGACCCGCGACCGCGCTGCCGAGTGGATGGAAGGCGACGAGGCCGGACACGCCCTTCGCCTCTGGAGGACATTGGCTCGCCGCTGTGTCGGGCCCTACGGCGAACATGCCGCCGCGCCGCTCACCCTGGCCGGCTGGGTCGCGTGGTCCACCGGCGACGAACTGGAGGCCCGAGAAGCCCTGGCCATGGCCCTGGGTGCCGATCCCGACTACCTCTTCGCCCGTCTTCTGCACCAGGCCTGCAACGAAGGTCTCGACCCGGAGACGATCCGGAGCTGCCTTCGATCGGAGCGCGAAGACCGTGGGCGCGTGGTGACCGACCTCTTGGAGCCACCGGCGGCTGGGGCCGACTCCGCCGCACGCGGGACGACCTCGGCGTCCGAGACCGGGCCATGCGACAGGCGTTCACCGGCAGCGGCGCCGTCCGACTCCGGGGCATTCGGTAAGCCCTCACCCCCAGTGGCGCCGTTGCCCGATACCGGACCCGGCGAGCCCTCTCCGGCAGTGGTGACGCCCGACTCCGAGGTCTTCGGCAAGTCGTCGCCGGCAGTGGTGACGCCCGCCTCCGGGATTTTCGGCAAGTCTTCACCCGCGGCGGTGACTCCCGATTCCCTTGCCTTCGGCAAGCCCTCGCCATCAACGGTGACGCCCGAGACCGGGTCATCCGAAGCACCCTCGCCGGCAGCGGTGCCCTCGCGTCGTCGCCGCCGCTCCCGCCCTGCTGGCACCACGGGCGCAGCCCCAGGACGTACCGGCGTGGAAGACCGTGAGGGGGGAGCTCGGGCTCCGCGGCGGCGCACGCCGGGGGACAGCACGCGCCCCGCCGGTGCTGCCGAAACGGGTCCTCGCCCAGGTCGTGCCACAACGGCGAGCTCTACGCGGCCGGGCAGCATGCGGACCCCCGTTACGCGTGCGCGGCTTTCCAAGAAGGCGGCCATGCCCTGCCGGGACACGGGCCAGGAGGCCGTACCGCCGGGGCACGGCGGGGGCGATCAGGAGTGAGCCATCGCCGGGCGACCTCGATGCGCAAGGCGACGGGCGACGGGCGTGACTCGGAGGACGCCCCCGCCGTTCACCTGAGTGGCGGAGCGGCTGCACCGGCCGTGACGCCGCACTGCCCCCGCTCCGCCGGAGCCCTCCGGCCCCGGCGCCGAACACGATCGAGGCGCACTGAGCGCAGAGGAAGCCTCCCCATGCAACAGCCGACTCCGCCCGATGCCGCCGACGACCGCCGCCCCCAGCGCGGGTCCCCGCCACCCCTCGGTTCGGGTCTGGGACCGCCCGGGTCCGGAGTACCGGGGGCGGGGGAGCGGGCTGCCTCTCCGCGAACAGCGGCACGGCTCGACGGTTACGGGCCCAGATTCCCCACCAGCACGTCAAGCGCCGCCTCTGCACCCACGGGTCCCGACTCGCGCCCGCCGTCAGCACCAGGCCCGGGCCGATCGCCTCTCCGATGGACGGCCCAGAATCGTCACCCTGGTGCGGGTACGGGGTTCGGCGCGGTCTCATCGCCCGCTGCTCAAGGACGGACTCCGGCACCCCCGGGGTACGCGTCGTCGCCTCCGCCCCGGGGTGCCACGGTCCCCGGACTGCGTTGGTCCACCGCCTTGCCACCCGCCCACACCGCGATGATCTGCGTCGCCCTACCCGGTCTGGCCATCTCGACCGACGAGGGGCAACTGACCGGTCGCGGGCTGGAGGGGTTCTACCGTGCCGGGCGGCGCGTGCTCTCCCGGTGCGAGATCCGTGTCGCCGGACGGGAACCCCTCGCGGTACAGGCCCGGATGGTCTCGGCCGACCGCGCCAGGTTCGTGAGCACGCTCCGCGCATCACCGCAGGCGGGCCCGGACCCGGACGTGATCGTGGAACGCAACCGCTTCGCGGACGGCACCGAGCGGATCACCCTGCACAGCGCAGCTCCCCGCCCGTTGCGGCTGCCGGTCGAGATCGTCCTGGGTACGGATCTGGCCGATCTCGGGGCGATCGCCTCGGGCAGCGCAGGCCCCGAACTCGCCGCCAGCGTGCACGGCTCGGGCCTGCGCTGGTCCTGCGCCACCGGAAACGCGTCCGTCACGGCGGAACCGCCTCCCTCTGACGCCCTCGCCTCGGCCGGGCTGCTGCGGTGGGAGTTCGACCTGCCCCCCGGTGGCAGTAGGACCGTGGAGCTGCGGGTGCGGCCGGACGGCGCTGGGCCCCTCCGAGCCGCGGGACGAGCCGCGACCAGCCCCTTGGCCCCGGCGTGTGCGGAGGGCGACGAGCCGAGAGCCTCAGCCCTGCTGCGGACGAGTATCGAGGACCTCCAGGCCCTCCTCCTGCGCGACTCCGCGAACCCCGCCGACACCCACCTCGCGGCCGGCGCACCCTGGCGCTGCGGTCTGGCCCCCGCCGACGCGCTGGCCGCCGCCCGGATGGCGCTGCCGCTCGGCACCGGCCTCACCGCCGGGACGCTGCGGATCCTCGCCCGGACCCAACTCACCGGCCCTGGCACGCAATCCGGAATGATCCCCGGCCCCAGACGGGACGCGGGGCCGCACCTGCCGCCGCAGTGCACCGGTACAGAGGCCACGCTGCTGTTCCCCGCCCTGCTCGCCGAGGCCCGCCGCTGGGGCCTTCCCGACCAGGAGTCGGACGAGCTGCTGCCCGCCGCAGAGCGCTGCCTGGCGTGGCTGCGCACCACCGTGGGCGACGGCACCTACCTGCGTGATCCGAATCCGGGCGGGCCCCTCCGATGTGAGACACAGGCTCACGCCCACCGCGCCGCCCTGCTCGGTGCCGACCTGCTCGACGCCTGTGGTCGGGCGGGGGGAGCGGCACTCCGGGAATGGGCAGAGGCCTTGCGGACCGCGTTCGCACGGGACTTCTGGGTGGAGGACCGTGGGGGCGGCCGGCCCGCGGCAGCCCGTGCCCCGGACGGCAGCCTGGTTCCCCACCTCGGCGCGGCCGCCGTGCACCTCCTCGACACCGGCCTGCTGGGCGGGGGCGAGCTGGCACCCGGTCTGCTCGACAAGATCCGGACCGAGAAGCTCGCCCGGCTGCTCGGCGGCCCGGTCATGGACTCCGGGTGGGGCCTGCGCGGTCTGGGCGCGAAGGCACCCGGATTCAATCCGTTCGGCCACCGAGCAGGAGCCGTACGGATCCAGGAGTCGGCACTCGCCGTCGCCGGGCTGGCCGCCGCCGGCTACGAGAAGGAGGCGAGCTCGCTGCTGCGCGGCGTCCTGGCGGCCGCCGAGACCTTCGACCACCGGCTGCCCGAGATGTACGCGGGGGAGCAGCGCACCGCAGGAAGTGCTCCGCTCCCGCACCCGGCGGCCTGCCGCCCCGCGGCCACAGCAGCGGCCGCCGGAGTGCTGCTGCTGACCACGCTCGCCGGTATCCGCCCCGACGCCCCGGCCGGGACGGTCACCCTGCGGCCCTTGCGCAGCGCACCCCTCGGGGAGATCGGCTTCACCGGACTGCGCGTGGCGGGCGCCCCGTTCTCCGTTCGGGTGAGCCGGCTGGGGCTCGCCATGGTCGAGGAGGCGGACGACGGACTGCAACTGGGGGTTTGACGTGCGGCGACGTGCGCATTCAGGACCGGCTGCCAAGCGATGGAGTTCGCACCCGACCGAAGTGGATCAGTAAGGGAAGGGACCGAAGAAGGGAGTGTTTATCGTCAGGCAGACGACTATGATCGCCGCATGCCCTACGACCCGTCAGCGTTCCCGCCCTTCGCCGTCACCGTGGACCTGGTCGTACTGACCGTGCGCCGTCATGCTCTCTGTGCGCTGGCGGTACGCAGGGGCGAAGCGCCGTTCCAGGGGCGTTGGGCGCTGCCCGGCGGCTTCGTACGGGCCGACGAGGACTTGGCGCAGGCCGCGGCCCGGGAGCTGGCCGAGGAGACCGGACTGAGCGTCCACGACCCGTCCGTCCCGGCTCAGGACAACGGTGCACATCTGGAGCAGCTCGCCACCTACGGAGACCCCAAGCGGGACCCCAGGATGCGGGTCGTGAGTGTCGCCCACCTCGCTCTCGCCCCCGACCTGCCCGCGCCCCGGGCCGGCGGAGACGCCAGCAACGCGCGCTGGGCCCCGGTCGAGGAACTGCTGCAGCAGGGCGGCTACGGGCGGGACGCCGAGCCGGTGGCGCCACTCGCCTTCGACCACGCACAGATCCTCGCGGACGGAGTGGAGCGCGCCAGATCCAAGATCGAGTACTCCTCGCTGGCCACCGCTTTCTGCCCGCCCGAGTTCACCGTCGGGGAACTGCGCCGTGTCTACGAGGCGGTGTGGGGCGTGGCGCTCGACCCACGCAACTTCCACCGCAAGGTCACGGGCACCCCCGGCTTCCTCGTTCCCACCGGTGGGACGACAACCCGCCAGGGCGGACGCCCGGCCCAGCTCTTCCGCGCCGGCGGCGCGACGCTGCTCAATCCCCCGATGCTGCGCCCCGAGGTGTGACCGGCAAGCCTGCCGTGCACACCCGCCGTGGGTCTCGCCGGGCCCGGAACTCGGCCCGCACGCAGTCCGGTCGCGGGCGCCCGTCCTGCCCGAGACGGACCTCAGGGTGCCCGAAAAACCGGACATAGCGCGCTATCTTGCTGCGAGTGATCGAGGCCTTCGGACTGACCAGCAACCCACGCAAAGAGCTTCCGCCCGCGGCCGACGATGTCTCCTTCGAGGCGCGGGCGGGCCGCATCACCGCGCTGCTCGGAGCGCCGGGCGCCGGCAAGACGACGGTCCTGAGACTGATGCTCGAACTGCAACAGGGGCGTGGCATCACCCACTTCCGGGGCCGCCCCCTGCATCGCATCGCCCATCCCTCGCGCGAGGTCGGTGTGCTGCTGGGCGATGTGCCCGGGCATCCCGCCCGCACGGTCCGGGGTCATCTGCGCATGCTGTGTGCTGCCGCGGGCGTCCCGGTCCGGCGTGCCGACGAAGTCCTGGAGGCCGTCGGGCTCGTGAGCCTGCGCGAGGAGCGCCTCGGCACCCTCTCCCGCGGCATGGACCGGCGCCTGGGCCTGGCCTGTGTCCTCCTGGCCGATCCGCACACCCTCGTCCTCGACGACCCCGCAGCCGGGCTCTCGACGCGCGAGAGCACCTGGCTGCACGGCATGTTGCGCGCCCACGCCGCCCAGGGCGGCACGGTTCTCTTCACCACGTCCGACCCCAAGGGGGCCGCGCGCACGGCCGACCGGGTCGTCACCCTGGAACAGGGCAGGCTCGTGGCCGACCAGGAGGCCGCGGAGTTCTCGCGCACCCGCCTCCGCCCCCGAGTCGCCGTACGCAGCCCGCACGCGGCCCGTCTGGCGCTTCTCCTGGCCAAGCAGGCCCGCAGCTCGCGGCGCTCCGTCGAAGTCGTCCACGAGGGCGGCAACCGCCTTTCGGTGTACGGCGGTACGTGCGCGGAGATCGGCGAGATCGCGTTCCGCCACGGCATCGTCGTTCACCAACTCGCCGACGAGATCGGGGACATGGGGCCCGGTGCGGGGAGCGCTCAGGCAAGCGGAGTGTCTGACGGAGCCCGCGTCGAGGCAGGGCGCATCACTGACGCGTCGCATGACCGGGATCTCGTGGAGTCAGGACGCACTACCGAGGTGACCGACGACCGAAGTCTCGATGAGTCGGACCGCGCCACTGATGTACACCGGACAACCCTCGTGCCCCAGCCCGGAGAACAGGCACGCTCTCTCGACCTTTCGCGACCGTCCACACCACACCCCACGGCCCACACGACCGAGTCACGTCCCAGTCTTGAGTCGGCGTCCCTCCCGGACGCGCTGGAGTCGGTCACGAGCGAGCCCTCTCCCTCCACGGGAGATCCGACAGCCCCCACGGATGAGTCGTCGCCCACACCCGCGCCGGAATCCCACCCGGACGCACTGAAGCCGGTCGCGAACCCCCCGTCGCTGTCCTTCGGGCAACCGCAGCTGTCCGACGCCGAGCCGGATGAGCTCTTGGGTGCCTCCTCGGCCCATCACCCAGGCGACGGTTCCCCGGCGGCGACCGCGGCCTCGCCGCACAGGACGCCGCGCCCCGCCCGTGCCCGCACGGTTCGCACGCTCGACGCGCTGCCTCCTCTGCCGCCCCCCATCTCCGTCCGCTCCGCCCCCAGCCCCCTCCGCCCTCTCCGTTACGAGATCCGCCGCGCCACCGGGATCGGCACCGGGTTCCTGACCGGGGCCGTCACGCTCGCCGTGTCCGCCGTGATCGCCGTAGTGCTCGCACGGATCGGGCACACTCCGCAGCCGCGCCTGCTGGCCGCGTGGCCGCAGGAGCTTCCCCTGCCGCCCGCTGCGCTCGGCGCGGGCCTGCTCGGCGCGCTGGCCTTCGGCGACGAGTTCCGTCACCCCGCCCTGGCCGCGGACCGCGGCACCGTGCCCCGCCGGCTGGGGCTGCTGGCCGCCAAACTGCTCGTCTCCTCGGCCACCGCGCTGGTGCTGGCCGTCCTCACTGTCGGCTGCGATGCCGAAGTGCTCTATCTCGTCTACGGACGGGAGCTCGCCCAGGTTCCCGTCGACTGGCTCCCACTGGGTGCCAGTTGGATCGGGCTCGTGGTCGGCTGCGCCTGGGCCGGAGTACTCGCCGCAGGCGTCTTCCGGTCCACCTCGGCCGGACTCGCCGCCGTGGGCGCCGTCCCCCTCCTCGTCGTACCTGTCGTGCACAAGCTCGTGAACGGACCGTCCGTGCGAACGGCGGCCGGGCTCCCCATGCGGCTGCGGGAGGCCCTTCTGCCGCGGTGGCCCTTCGGAGGCGAGCGCTACCTGGAGGCCGTGCTCAGCGTGGTCTCCCAACCCGTAGGCGCCGCACTGGCGTTGTCGCTCACCGCGCTGCTCTGCGCGTATCTGCTCACCACCCTGCGCAGCAGGTTCCGGTGACGACTGTCCGTAACCCTTAGTCCGGCCATGCGCACAACTCCCCGCAGAACGCCCATTTCTTTCCGATAAGGCGTCAATTGCGACGGGGTGAGCGATCACCCTTTCGTGTGCTTTTCACCAAAGACCTCAAGGGAGTTGGAGGCGGCGCCGACAAAGGATGCGTGAGTACCCTTGCGCACACCATGATGACCGCCGCCCGCTCCGCTGACTCCGGCCTCGCGAGCCCGGGCGAACTCGACCGCTACCCGTACGCCGAGGCGCCCGCCGTCGACCGTGTCGGGATCCCTGCCTGGGACGGCGGGGACTCCGAGCTGGGCCGCGTGGGCCGCCGCGCCGCGGGCAGCCGCGGCCGAGGGCTGCACGGCCAACTCGTCCAACAGCTGGGTCAGATGATCGTGTCCGGCGATCTGGGCGCCGACCGCCCCCTGGTGCCCGAGGAGATCGGCCAGCGCTTCGAGGTCTCCCGCACAGTCGTCCGCGAGTCGCTCCGCGTCCTGGAGGCGAAGGGTCTGGTGAGCGCCCGTCCGAACGTCGGCACGCGCGTGCGCCCCGTCAGCGACTGGAATCTCCTCGACCCGGACATCATCGAGTGGCGGGCCTTCGGGCCGCAGCGCGACGATCAGCGTCGCGAGCTGAACGAGCTGCGGTGGACGATCGAGCCGCTCGCCGCCCGCCTCGCCGCCGGGCACGGACGCGAGGACGTCCAGCAGCGCCTCGCGGACATGGTCGAGATCATGGGGCACGCGATGGCCCAGGGTGATGCGCTCACCTTCTCCCGCGCCGACTCCGAGTTCCACTCGCTGCTCATCCAGGTCGCGGGAAACCGCATGCTGGAGCACCTCTCCGGGATCGTGTCCGCGGCCCTTCAGGTCTCCGGCGGCCCGGTCACGGGCTGTGACCGGCCGAACGAGACGTCCCTGGCGCACCACGGTCGCATCTGCGACGCCCTCGCCGCCGGCGACGGAACGGCGGCCGAAGCGGCCATGCGCCAACTTCTCACGGTCCACCCCGAGGTGGAACGGGTCGTGCCCGCCCCGCGCGAGCACTGACCGAGTTCCGCGGGCGGCGCGGCCGGGTGTGCCACCCCCCTCCTGTGGCAGTGCCTGATCGGTGATCCGCCTCCCATCGGACCCCGTGGGATCCTTGGGATCCTGCGGGGTCCGACGGCGCGAAGGGGCCGGGACCCGGCAGGGCGGCCGGGTCGAACCGTATGTGACCTCATTTGTCAGCGTCTGACCGTTTTTGTTCGCTTACGGGGTGTGACTCGGGCCACGCAGATTGGGCGTAACGCTCGTGGGAAGAACGCGATGACCTAAGAGGTGACAGCCGCGGAGGGAATACGGACGTCGTTCACGGCGCTGTGCATCTCCCCGGCCCCCGCCCGCGCCGTCGGCCCATCCCCAAGCCGGCGGTCGGCTCCTGTCCACTGTGGACGGGGCCGGAAGCCGTTTTCCAACGTTCCGAGAGGTTGTTCGTGTCGGCCAGCACATCCCGTACGCTCCCGCCGGAGATCGCCGAGTCCGTCTCTGTCATGGCGCTCATTGAGCGGGGAAAGGCTGAGGGGCAGATCGCCGGCGATGACGTGCGTCGGGCCTTCGAAGCTGACCAGATTCCGGCCACTCAGTGGAAGAACGTACTGCGCAGCCTCAACCAGATCCTCGAGGAAGAGGGTGTGACGCTGATGGTCAGTGCCGCAGAACCCAAGCGCACCCGAAAGAGCGTCGCAGCGAAGAGTCCCGCCAAGCGCACCGCGACCAAGACGGTCGCGGCCAAGGCGGTGACCACCCGGAAGGCCACTGCCACCGCCACGCCGGCGGCGCCCGCCGACGAGCCCGCTGCCGAGGAGGAGGCACCCGCCAAGAAGGCGGCTGCCAAGAAGGCGACCGCCAAGAAGGCGGCAGCGAAGAAGACCGTCGCCAAGAAGACGGCGGCCAAGAAGACCGGCGCCAAGAAGGACGACGCCGAGATCGTCGAGGAGGAGGTGCTCGAGGAGGCAGCCCCCGGCAAGGCCGGTGAGGAGCCCGAGGGCACCACCGAGAACGCGGGCTTCGTGCTCTCCGACGAGGACGAGGACGACGCGCCTGCCCAGCAGGTCGCCGCCGCCGGAGCCACCGCCGACCCGGTCAAGGACTACCTCAAGCAGATCGGCAAGGTCCCCCTGCTCAACGCCGAGCAGGAGGTCGAGCTCGCCAAGCGCATCGAGGCGGGTCTGTTCGCCGAGGACAAGCTGGCGAACGCCGACAAGCTGGCCCCGAAGCTCAAGCGCGAGCTGGAGATCATCGCCGAGGACGGCCGCCGCGCCAAGAACCACCTCCTGGAGGCCAACCTCCGTCTGGTGGTCTCCCTGGCCAAGCGCTACACCGGCCGCGGCATGCTCTTCCTGGACCTCATCCAGGAGGGCAACCTCGGTCTGATCCGCGCCGTCGAGAAGTTCGACTACACCAAGGGCTACAAGTTCTCCACGTACGCCACCTGGTGGATCCGTCAGGCGATCACCCGCGCCATGGCCGACCAGGCCCGCACCATCCGTATCCCGGTGCACATGGTCGAGGTCATCAACAAGCTCGCGCGCGTGCAGCGCCAGATGCTCCAGGACCTGGGCCGCGAGCCCACCCCGGAGGAGCTGGCCAAGGAACTCGACATGACCCCCGAGAAGGTCATCGAGGTCCAGAAGTACGGCCGCGAGCCCATCTCCCTGCACACCCCGCTGGGCGAGGACGGCGACAGCGAGTTCGGTGACCTCATCGAGGACTCCGAGGCCGTCGTTCCGGCCGACGCGGTCAGCTTCACGCTCCTGCAGGAGCAGCTGCACTCCGTCCTGGACACCCTGTCCGAGCGCGAGGCGGGCGTCGTCTCGATGCGCTTCGGCCTCACCGACGGTCAGCCGAAGACCCTCGACGAGATCGGCAAGGTCTACGGCGTCACGCGCGAGCGGATCCGCCAGATCGAGTCCAAGACCATGTCGAAGCTCCGCCACCCGTCGCGTTCGCAGGTGCTGCGCGACTACCTCGACTGAGTCAGATCCACTCCGGCGCCCCTGACCTGCTGCTTTGCGGGTCGGGGGCGCTTTCGTGTGCCAGCACAACGCTGCTACTCCAGATATCGCACCTCCTGGCATATGCTTTTGGCATGGTCATATATCCGGACATAGCCTCACTCCTCGACTCCTGGCTCATCCACCTCGCCGCCGAGCGGAAGAGCGAGCAGACCCTGAAGACCTACGGCGACGGGGTGCGCGCCTTCCTGCGGTGGTGTGAGGTGGCAAAATGCCCACCGATCCTCGACCGGCCCACGGTCAACACCTTCGTCTCCGCCCTGCTGGATGGGGGCGCGGAGGCGTCCACCGCACGGTCCCGGCAGCTGGCCGTACGCCGCTTCAGCGCCTGGTTGGCCGACGAGGGTGAGATCGACACCGACCAGCTCCTGACCCTCAAGCCGCCGAAGCTCGACCACAAGGTCGTCCAGGAGCTGGACGACGACCAGCTCCGAGCATTGATCAAGGCGTGCAAGGGCAAAGATCTTCGCGACCGGCGCGACGAGGCGATCGTCCGCCTCATGGCTGAGACCGGGGCGCGAGCCGGCGAGATCGTCGGCATGAGCGTCGCCGACATCGACCTGAAGCGAGGGGCGGCCATCGTGCGGCGAGGCAAGGGAGGAAAGGGTCGCACCGTGCCCGTCGGCCCGCAGACGGCCCAAGCGCTTGACCGGTACATCCGGGACCGCAGGACGCACCGGCTCGCCCAGACGCCTGCCCTGTGGCTCGGCGAGCGAGGCAAGGGCTTCACCTATGACGGCCTGTATGTCGCTCTGAGGTACCGCGCTGACCGGGCCGGGATCCCGGACTTCCACCCGCATGTGCTCCGCCACACCGCCGCTGGGCGATGGCTCGCCGCCGGGGGAAGCGAGGGCGGTCTGATGGCCATGGCGGGTTGGTCGCGGCGCGACATGATCGACCGCTACACCCGTTCGACGTCCGAGCGTCGCGCGGCCGAGGAAGCCCGCCGACTCAACCTAGGGGACCTGTGAAGAACTACATGAGGCCCTCTTGGAATGCGCGGACAACCCCGCCAGGCTCGCCGTTCCAGCAGCCGGCCCAGATCGTATTGATGCTGCGTTGTACTGCGTGCAAGCGGAAAGTCGCCCATGTGACGTCCGACGGAGACCTGGAATGGTGGAACGGTGATCGTCACGAGGCCTGCGGAGTCTTCGACTTCGAGTCGGTGAGGGGGCTGGTCACACCCCCGTACCGCAAGTATGGGAAGACCGGCGAACAGCAACCGGCGGTGAAGATCACTCCGCTCCCGCACGGCGCGTGTTAACCTCGGCGGTCCAGCGCTTTGCCCGCTGAGTAACCGTCGGCGCGAGCTGCACGCGGCAGTGACTTGAACCGGTGGCCTAAGACAGGCCGGATGACGGACCGGGAAGATCCTTAAGGATAGGACTTCCTGCTGTCATGACCGCGCGTTCCATGAGCGCTGCTGAGCGCTCCCTGCGAGCTCAGATCGCCGCCCATACGTTGTGGGCCAACTGCGACGACCCCTCCGCACACACCGCCCCTGCTCGCAAGGCGTTCCTCGACCGCTTCGAGCGTGAGGTGGATCCGGACGGCACCCTCACCACCGAAGAGCGCGCACGCCGTGCTGACCACGCACGGAGGGCGTACTTCAAGCGCCTCGCTCTGGCATCCTCACGAGCACGCGCTGCCAAGGCCGCCGTCCGCCGGGCCACCAAGGGCGGAGGTGGCCGCGATGCCGCCTGAGATCGAAGCCGCCGACCGCGACCGTGCCCGGCAGCTCACCGACGAGATCAAGACCACGCTCACCGCCGCGTGGGGTCTGATCGTGGAGGCGTATGAGATGCGGGCTTGGATTGCCCTCGGCTACGAGTCGTGGGACCGCTATTGCGCCGAGGAGTTCGACTCCGCCCAGCGACTCCGGCTGCCCCGCGAGGAGCGGTCGGGCATCGTCACCTTGATGCGGGACGCAGGCATGAGCCTCCGCGCCATCGAGGCGGCGACGGGGGTGAGCCGCGAGACCGTGCGTCGTGATCTTTCAGGTGACACGGTTGTGTCACCAGGGAGGGGCACAGCCGACCCCGACGTGTTGCCGATCTGCGGGACGGCCGGGGATCACGAAGCCCCGACGAAGTCGACTGCCATAACCGGGCTCGACGGCAAGACGTACCGGCAGGAGTCCCGGAACGCGAAGCAGACAAAGACCGCCGAGGCCAGCAGGATGCGCAAGGAGACCCTCCGCAAGAAGGAAGAGGCCGAGCGCCTTGTCGGCCAGAAGGCGGGAGGTTTCGCCGCCAAGCTTCAGTCCGGCGAAAACCTACCCGGGGAGGTGGACAAGTACGGCCGCTACCTCAGGGTCACGGTTTCCGATGCCGCCGAGGCTTGCCGCGCAGCTGCCAAGGCTTACGAGGAACTATTGGCGGCAGCTCGGAACGTCGACGCCGTCGCCGATGCCGAGGACTCGTTCGTCTCGACTTTGAGCGGTGAGTTCACCCTCCTCAAGGCGAAGGGCTCCGCACTCCATTGGCACGCGGAGGAGTTTATAGAGACTGCGGCGGACCTTGCCCATGTCCTGCGAGCAGGTGACTTCCCCCATTTTGGCGACTGACCCCTAACTCCAGCTGCCTGCAGAAGGGAATTCCAGTGACGGACTAGCAGAGCAAAAGGAGCGACGCCCGGACGGCACCCCCGGCATGGATGCATTCCTGCCGGGGTGGGCTCGGGGCCGCCCAGGGGAACTGCGGCGGGTTCGTCGTAGCCCCGTCAGGGGTGCCTGGCCAGGTCGGCAACGAACGCCTACGCCGGAAGAGATTTATTCGGTCGACGACCAGACGGTGTCGGTCATGCGCCGGTGAAGTAAATTTCCGCCCAGGCTCTCTAGCGGCTCATCGCGCGTCACCGCCCACGAGTCGCCCAGATACAAGTCAAACCGCGACTCGATTATAAAAATCGCGTCCTCCGAATGTGACAGTCGCAAGTCGGAGTCGCAGGCGACGACAGGCTCTGACCTGCGGAGTCGCAAAGGAGTCGCATGAGAGTCGCAAATACCAGTCACAGAATCGCAGGCTTCACCCCCGTCTATATATAGACGGGTGAGTCGCGATTGACCGATGACGGCGAAGGGTGATGACACTAAAGAATCTTGGAAAGAACTTTCCGGAGGCGCTTCACCTAAGCAAAGGAAACGGTAATAATTGCGATTATGGGTCGTGCCAGCGCTCTGGCCGGCCTAACAACTTCATGGCGAATACCCGCGCGCCATGGGTCCCCCATCGGCCGCCGCCCCTTTGCGACGGGCTTCGGCCGACGTGCGCAAGGAGAACGCCATGACCACGTCTTTCAGTCAGCCCGAGCCCGACACAAACGACCCTGAGTTCTGGGTCAGCCGGGGTCAGTGCCCCATTCACTTCCACAAGCTGCCCTGTGGCCGCGGCCTCGACTGCTCTTATGGCATTTCCCATCAGACGCTCCCGAAGCCCTGGGAGGCGATCGGGTGGACCGAGACCCAGTGGGTCTCCTTCGCCTGGGCGTGCGCCGTGATGGACGACGGTTCCGCCGGCCCTCATATGACCGAAGCCTTCGGTCCCAACGAGAAGTCGAACCCGCGGCTGGAGATCCGGCAGGCGTTCATCAAAGCCAAGCAGGAACAGGCCCAGGCCCTCCGCGAGGACGGCGAGCTGGAGCAGAAGGAGTACGACGATCGGGCCCGCCGCAGGGCCGCGGCCGACGAGAAGGTCAGGCGCGAGAGGGCCCAGCGCCGTATCAACGGTGAGTTGTCGCCGGCCGCCCAGCTCTTCCGGGAGAAGCTGGAAGCCGGCCTCAAGACGGCCGCCGAGCTTGACGACCTGCCGGACCCGGAGCCGGTCGTCGACGGGTGGCTGTACGAGGACACCATCAACTGGATCGCCGGCGCTTCGGGCACCTTCAAATCGTTCGTCGCCCACGACCTGGCCGCACGGTACGGAAGCTCCGACATGACGTACCACGGCATCCCCATGGCCCACGGCAAAGCGCTGTACGTCATCGCCGAGGGCGCCGGGATGTTCAAGTACCGCAAGCAGGCTTGGGAGCACTTCAACCGCAAGATTGAGAACGTCACCTACTACCCGTCCCCGATCCAGATCTCGGACTTCGAGGAGCAGATGCCCGCCCTGATCGCCCTGGCCCGCGAGGGCGGTTACGGCATGGTCATCTTCGACACCCAGGCGATGTGCACCGTCGGCGACGACGAGAACCAGGCGAAGGACATGGGCATCATCGTCAACGCCGTCCACAGCCTCCGGGAGGCCACCAAGGGGTGCGTCATCCTGGTCCACCACTTCGACAAGGGCGGCAACGGCATGCGTGGCTCGGGAGCCCAGTTCGCCGCCGCCTCCACCGTCATCGCCACGAAGCGCGACGGCGATAAGGAGTGGGTGACGCTGTCGACGAAGAAGAAGGACGGCGGTAAGGCGAAGGACGACGAAGGCAAGGACGACATCAGGCTCAAGCTGGAGAAGTGGCAGCCCGAGGCTGTCGACGCCAATGGCCAGCCGCTCCGTGGCTCCCTCTGCCCGCTCCGCGACGACGCCAGCCCGCAGAAGCCGCCTAAGCAGATTCCGGTGTTCGACCAGGAGCGTACGGACCTGCTGAAGGAGATCGTCTTCTTCGCCGACCTGGACGGCATGACCGCGACTGCCATCCGCGACTGGATGAACGAGCACTACCCGAAGGATGGGGGCAAGTACACGACGTCCGGTGCGTTGTCCCGTACCAAGACGCTGATGACCGCGAAATGCGTCGATAAGAAGGGCTCCAAGTGGATGCCCACCGAGCTGGGCGTACTGGCCGCCCAGCTGGGTCCTGACGAGGACGAGGACGAGCTTCTGTTCCCCTAGACCGGGCCGAGGGGAGTCGCAACCCCTATGACGCCCGCGCGAGCCCCCGCTCACCCGTTCTCCGGCGGGGGCTTTCGCGCGCCCTTTTGGTTAAGGGATAGGAATGATCCAAATGGCCATCGAAGGGCTCCGCATGGCGCCCCATCGCTCCAAGATCCATGACGCCGTCATGAACCCGGTCATCGCCGAGGCGCTTCGCTGCCGCATGAGATGGCGCCGCTGGAGGAACCCATGGATGGCTTCGTCTGTCATCAGGCCGAGTGGGCGGTCGTGGCCAACTGTGGCATCTGTCCGAGTGAGCCCATTTGGACTCGGATCTAGGAATCGAAGGTGGAGTGGTCGATTCGCCTATGTTTTTGGCCCGGGGAGAGAAAAAGCGACGCGCGGGGTCGCAGGCGGAAGCGCGTGTACGCCCGGGCTGTACCCACCCCCCTACCCCCTCGGGGGTGGGGGCCTTGGTCGACCTCTTCATAGGGATTCCTCAGGGCGCCGGGGGCCAGGTCGGACCGAGCTCCTCGGGCTGAGTCCCACGCTCAGACACGGTTCGACTTCCTTCTGCCTCAACGGATCGCCACCTGAGCCCGGTGACGCCACAGCGAGGGACCTACCAGAGACCAGGGGCGGGGGCAGCCAGGCGTCCGTGCCGCCGATCGGTCGAGGTATGGACGGACAGTGGACGTCGGCCAATGACCCTGCAGCGCGCATTCCAATCGGCGTCGCTCGCAGCCGCGAAGGGGGTGCAGACGGCATAGACGACGGCTGCCATCGCGGCGACGCTGATTGCGACGGTGCATCGGTCGACGAGCGGATGGAACGGGCCGAACAGCCATTGGGGGGCAAATCAATATTGCTCAGCGGATTCGGAGTCATCATCTTCAGTGCGTGAGACAGTGCTGAAGTGCGAAATTAACGAAGAAGATGAATTTGAAGTTGAAGGTTTTCAAATTGGAAAAGAGATTTCAATTCAACTTTTGGAAGCAATTCAACGAATCATTCATTCAATGAGGCGAACGACAGGTAGTGGTAAATGGTCAGCATTGGATACATGGAGCCATCTCGGGCGTAGCCATGGCGGTGGCCACATCGGTGATGGTGGCGATGCAGGTACTGCTAACCGTGCAACGGCTGGGCTGGCGATGGCAGTAGCACTACCAAAGAAGACTCCGCATTCGCGCTTCAAAGTCGAACGTCGAGGTGAAGCGCCGGGGTGACAGGGCGCTGCTGATTGGTGAGTATGTGAGTAAGCGTCTGAGCGTCGAGCAGAATGAACACGTGATCACATGAGAATTTGGAGAACGCAACACAGGGTAACGTTCTTCGACATCACCAGGTCGAGATCTCGACCTCGGTCGTGCTATTGGGGACTCGCTTGAACTTCGGCTATAGGCACTCACGTCCTGGCACGCCGTCCACCGGTTGCGGCCCTTGACCGCCGAGGGGGGCTCAGTCGATTCGGCGGCAGGCGTACCGAGCCATCAGCGATGATGTTCCTCTCCAGTGAGCCCAGCCTGCATAAGCAGGTTCCCTCGCTTCCGCGAGACGAAGATCGCCCGCCCCGCCAGCGCCGGCGGTGTTGCGGGGCCAGGGCCAACTCACAGAGCCGAGCCCTCGCACATTAGGGTGCGGCATGTGCGGCGCCCTCTGGTTCTCTTCGACCTCGACAACACCCTCCTGGACCGGCGGGGAACGCTCGCCGACTGGGCCACCGAGTTCACCGCCCGGCATGGTCTGGAGCACGAGGAGCAGACGCTCGTCCTAGGGATGGTGGCCGAGCGTGCCTATCCCTCCACTTTTGACACGATCCGAGCCCGGTACCGGCTGCCCATGTCGACGGCGGAGTTGTGGGGCGCGTACTGCACTGAAATCGCGACCATGGTGTCGTGCCCGCCCGAGGTTCTCGACGGCTTGGACGAGCTGCGTGCGGCCGGATGGCGAGTGGGGGTGGCGACCAACGGTGCGATGGACATCCAGCACGCCAAGCTGCGGGCCACCGGTATCTCCGAGCGCGTGGACGGCGTCTTTGTCTCCGAGGAGGCCGATGCGCGAAAACCGCAGACCCGTCACTTCGCCCTGGCGGCGGCCCGCTGCGGCACCGTGCTGTACGACGGCGGCTGGATGGTGGGCGACAACCCAGTCAACGACATCGGCGGCGGACGCTGTGCTGGGTTACGCACCATCTGGATCAAAAACGACCGCCCCTGGCCGCCCGACGATCCCGGGCCGGATCACACGGTGCCGCATGCACGCGCCGCCATCGACCTGCTGCTTCTGCACTCTGCCGACCACACGAGGACCACGACATGACGGTCACCATCGGGCTGCTGCACCCCGGCAGCATGGGAGCCGCGTTCGGCGCCCAACTGCGCACCCGCGGGCACGTCGTGCTGTGGTGTCCTGACGGACGCAGCGACGCAACCCGCAGTCGGGCCGAGCAGTCGGGCCTCGAACCCGAAGCACTCCCCGAACTCGTGTCCCGCTCCGACGTCCTGCTCTCCCTATGCCCTCCGGCCGCAGCCGAAGAGACTGCCGCCCAGGTAGCCGAACTCGGCAAGGGCGGCGCGGGCACGATTTATGTTGAAGCGAACGCCGTGTCGCCGTCGCGCGTGCAGCGCATCGCCGATCGCCTGGACCCGATGCCGGTCATCGATGCCGCCGTGGTCGGATCGCCTCCGGTGAGCGGCAAGTACCCGACGCTCTATCTGTCCGGCCCCAGCAAGCAGGCCGACCGGATCGCCGAACTCTTCGCCGGCACCGATGTGCGACCCCACGTCCTGGGCGACAGCATCGGCAAAGCCTCCGCCCTCAAGCTCACGTACTCCAGCTACCAGAAGGTCTCCCGCGTGCTGGCCGCCGTGGCGTACGGGGCAGCCGAAACGTACGGCGTCGCGGACGAGCTACTGGAGATCGCAGCCAAGCGCACCCGCAGCTACCTAGTCGAGACCGACTACATCCCCAAGACCGCTGCCCGCGCCTGGCGTTGGGGCCCAGAGCTTGAGGACGCGGCGGCATTGCTCGCCGACGCCGGGCTTCCGGACTCTCTCATGCACGCCGCTGCCGCAACGCTCGCGCGGTGGGACAACAACCGGGACGAGCGCCTGGACATTGCCGGCGCGCTGAAAGCCCTGCGCGCACAAGGGAACCTGGACAGCCCGAGTTGAGCTGGTCGCGTCCGCTGCGTCGATGACGTCCTTGCCGTCAGAAATGAGGTGACGACGCGCGAACGATCGCATCGATCCTCTCCGCGGCTTCACGGGGTGCCGTCGCTTCCGTCTCCACGCGCAGCTCCCAGCGAGCCTGCGGATGAGCTGCGAGATCGGCCTGTGTGGCGTCCCACGCGGCCAGCCGGGCCGCCGTGTCGGTGTCGCCTCGCTGCGGTGAGCGTCGGGCGGTGGTCTCTTTGGAACACCACAGCAGAACGCTCACCCAGTGCGCCGGGTAGAGCGCGGTCACTTGCTCCATCCCCACCATCTGACCGAGGTGGACGACAGGGATCCTGCCGCCCTCCATGGCCTGGTCGAGGCCGGGTCGGTCGACGACGTAAATGTTGCCGTACCGGTCGTTGCGGTAGATGACGTCGCCCCGTGCCTCCAAGGCAGCCAGCTGCTCGGGTGTGCCCATGCGGTAGCCCTGGGTCTTCCCGGTCCCGAGCTTCAGTCGGGTGAACGGCACGTACCGCGCGTCGAGTTCGGTGAGTGCCGCTGTGATCGTGTCCTTGCCTGCCGCTGGCGGCCCGTACAGCAGGATGCCCTGGCTCACTGGAACACCGTCCCGAAAACCTGGCGTACCTGGTCCGTGAGCGAAATCGCAGCGCCGAGCCGGTTGTCGACAACCAAGTGCGGTACGACGGGTCGCAGTTCGAGATCTATACCCGCGGCGTAGGTGTCCCAGTTCTGGAGTTTCCAGCTGTCCCGGGCGGCGGACCGGAAGCTGATGTATTCGTGCATCGTCTCGATGTCGCACTGGATCCACACGACAACGACGGTGACCCCGCGTGCTTCACAACGGTTGATCAGACGGCGCATCCACCTGGCATCGGTGGCCTCGGCGATGAATGGGGCGCAGAGTACGGTGCTGATCGCGCAGTCGATGTTCGCGTACGCGGTCTCCAGCAGGCACTGGTACTCCAGCGGGCGGACCTTCTCCCGGTAGAGCTCGGTGTGCCGGTCATTCGGGTCGCTGCCCATCTCTACGAGAAGGCGCTCGACGAGGGGGCGTGTGATCGGGTCCTTATCGAGGACGGGCCAGCCGGTGAGTTGGGAAATGAAGCGGGCAAATTCCGATTTCCCGCTGCCCGCGTAACCACCGACCATCATCAGTGTGGGCTTGTTCGGGTCGCCGCCGGTGTGGCGGCGCTTCCAGGCGTCGAGGATCCGCTGCTGTACGCCCTGCCCATCAGTGTCCTCCGTACCGGGCGCGAGTTGGAGCAGCGCGCGCTCCACAGCCAGCACGTGGGCTCCGTTGTGCGGTTCGCTCGACGCGGTGAACTTGAGCTTCCTGGCCTCGTCGGGCAGCGCGTTGCGGAAGCCGAGCTCAGGCTCGGTCGCGCGGTACAGCAGGCAGTACGCGCGGCGGTAGTGCGGTCCGGGATAGACCTCACCCTGCTCGTGCTGCCACAGCGTCTGGAAATTGGCGGCAGGCACCGCGAGTCCCGCCGCCCGGGCCACCTCACGCAGTTGCTCGCCGGCGCCTTCGAGCGTCAGGCCGTGGGCTTCGCGTTGCTGTCTCAGCTTGTCCGGACGCCAACCCGGGCGACTTTTCCCCACTGCTCCTACCGCCTGCCCATCCCTGGTCATGATCCGGAGCTTAAGTCTGCCTGTCATGAACCCGTGTGTAAGCGGATGTTGAAAAGTCGGACCTACCGGCCATGAGCTGCTGATGAGCAGCTTCGGCAACAGCTTGTGATACTCCGCACACCTCCGAGCCGCTGTCATGGTCACACCGACGCGGTCACCGCATGGTCCGCCTCGGGCTCCAGTGTCCGTACAGATCCGAAGGGGCTCCGCGATGGCTGTCGACGTCGCCGTTCTGCTGATCCTCGGCATCGTGATCGTCTTCTTGTGCCGAGGAGGTGGGCTCAAGGCTGGTCACGCCCTGGTGTGTGCGCTCTTCGGCCTGCGAAGGACGTCACGGCGTCGGTGGCGGGCCTGCTGTCGGGGCTGAGGCTGTGACCACGCCGACGGATTCGCACCCGTCTACCCATTGGAATGACTCCGCCGACAGGAGGCGACCTGTGCCCGAGGGCGACGTGACGTTACGGACGGCCGAGCTCCGGTACGGTCCGTTCGATTGTGGGACCACCAAGCCGTACTCCAGGACGCAGCGAGCAGCCGATGGCGGTTCTCTGCTGAAGGTCTACGTTGGGATCGATCCCCAAGGCCGGCGGCGTCGTGAAGTGCAGACGGTCCGGCGTGCGGCTCACTGGGGTCTGTCAGTACCGGAAGTCCTGGCGACGGGCAGGTGCGACGCCGGATCTTGGTCGGTGTTCCGTGTGCTGCCAGGCGTGCCATGCAGCGTCCGTACGGGCCAGGCGGTCGAGGAGTACATCGGCCACATCCTTGGTCTGGCGGAGAGGCTTCACCGGTCTTCACCCGGGCTCGCACCTGGTTCCGGCTGGACCGATGAAGGAGGGCACCCTGCGCTCCAGCACCATCTCCTGCTCAACCAGCTCTCTCCGCGCTGCCGACTGCGACCGTGGTGGGCAGCCTTGGCAGAGGCACTCCAGCCTCTTCAATCGCATCCGGTCGTCCACCTGCACGGGGATCTCAAGCCCGAGCATCTGTTGGTCGCCGACCACCAGCTGAGCGTCGTCGACTGGGAGGCCAGTGCCCGCGGGCCCGCCGTCGTCGACTTCGCCGACGTGGTGTTCCACCTCGTACGTGACTTGCTGTACGCGGGCGTGAAGCCCGGCCGTGTCCCGATCGATCTCATGATCCGCCTGCCGTTCTGCGGTCCTGTTCTGGCCTGGCGCCTGCTGCTGTGGCTTGATCGCCGTCGCCCTCAGGACATCGACCTCATCGCGGTCCGCGATATCCACCGGCTTGCCGCGGAGGACCAAGCCCCAGCCGCATACGCGTCGCTGACTCGGACTGTCTCGGCTCTGCGTGCTGCCGGCGTCCCGCGCTGACTCCTCGCTCACCGCTCGACCAGGCGCGTCGACGCCTGCACTCATCCACGTTTCGTCCACGCCAAACGGGAGTTCGTCATGCCTCGTACCAGCACGATCATCGGCAACAGCAACCTCGTCATCGACACGGCCATGGCCAGACCGGACGCGACGTCCATCGTCGAACGGAAGGGCCTCGGTCACCCGGACACCCTGGCCGACCACCTCGCCGAGCGGCTTTCCCGCGCCTACAGCCACCACACCGTCGAGCGCTTCGGTGCCGTGCTGCACCACAACTTCGACAAGCTCGCCCTCCTCGGGGGTGCGAGCGAGGTCCGGTACGGCGCCGGCAGGATGACCTCCCCGGTCAGGGTGCTCGTCAACGGCCGTGCCGCGCCCATGTGCGGCGGGGAGCGAATTCCCGTCGAGGAGATCGTGGAGGCCGAGGTGCGGGCGTTCTTCGCCGAGCGGCTCCCCGAGGTCTCGGACCATCTCGACATCGTCTTCAACATCACCAGCAATTCGAGCCCGGGCGCCGTCCTCACGGGCGACGCGGTGCCTGACCGGACGCGTTGGTTCAACCCGCGTTCGATCGAGGACCTGCGGGAGCGGCGGGTGCGGCTGTCCAACGACACCTCACTGGGGACGGGCTGGGCACCGGAGAACACCTTCGAGTCGTTCGTCCGCCAGCTGGTGAACCACTTCTCCGGGGACAGCGAGTTCACCCGTACGCACGCCTGGTGCGGGTCGGACGTCAAGCTCATGGGCTACTGGGACGGGGAGCAGGCTGACGTCGTGCTCTGCGTCCCGCAGAAGTCGCGGTTCGTCGCCAGCCGGGCCGAGTACGTGCGGAACGCGGAGAGCGTGCTCGCCGAGTGCCACAGGCTCGCGGGCCTCCGGCTCGCCGGTGCCGAGGCGCGGTTCCGACTCAATGCACGCGACGTACCGGAGAAGGACGAGCTGTACCTCACCTACACCGGCAGCTCGATCGAGTCCGGCGACGAAGGAGTCGTCGGCCGCGGTAACCGTGTCAACGGGCTCATCACGCCGCTGCGGCCGATGAACCTGGAGGGCGCCAACGGCAAGAACCCCGTGTACCACGTGGGCAAGCTCTACAACATCGCCGCGCGACGGCTCGCCGAGCGGCTGCACGAGGCGACCGGGGAGCACGCCGAGGTCCACCTGGTGAGCGCTACCGGGCAGCGCCTCGACCAGCCGTGGCGCATCCTCGTCCGCCTGTCCTCTCCGGACGCCGAGGTGGACAAGGTCCAGGCGCTGGTGGAGGAGGCGCTGGGAGCGTTTCCCGCCCTCACCGACGAACTGGTCTCCGACGGGATTGTGCTGAGCTGATGGTGAAGCGGACGCTTGGAGAGGTCTCCCGGGACTGCCGACGGCGCCTGATCACCCACTATGGCACCCAGGTCTCCGGGTGGCTCGACACCGTGCCGGCGCTGCTGGATCAGGCGGCGGAGCGCTGGAAGCTCACGCTCGGCGGGTACCACGACGCCGGACACGCCTCCGTGATCGCCACGGCCGACACCCTCGACGGGCGTCCGCTGCTCCTCAAGGCATGGGCCGACCCTGCCCGGTTCCATAACGAAGTGACCGCGCTGAGCCTTTGGGCGGGCGGTCCCACGGCGGACGTTGTCGAGGTGGCGGACGACCTCGCCGTGGCGGCCCTGGAGATGATCAGTGGCCAGCCGGGCGGCGGCAAGCGGCCGCCACGGGAGCTGCAAACGGTGGCCGCCGCCCTCCAGGGCTTGCACACCTTCGGCCGTCTTCGTCGTCGACCGCGTGATCTCCCGCTTCTGGCCACATACCTGCACCAGGAGATACGCCCCCGGATCTGGCGCAGATTGGAGTCGGCCGATCTTGGCCCGCGGCACGACCTCGCCTACGCGGTCCTCCCCGAGCTCATGACCTTGGAGGAGGACGACGGCCACGCGACGGTCCTGCACACGGACCTCTACCGCGAAAACGTGCTGTTCGACTGGCTGGGGCACCCGAGGTTCATCGATCCTCTTCCGATGGTCGGTGACGCCGCCTTCGACTGGGCCTTCTGGACCGTGTACTACGACCTCGGGCACGGCACGGACACTCGCCTGGCCACAGCCGCCCGGATCGCCCGCATCCCCGTCCCCGTGCTCACACCGTGGTGCCGAGCCCTGGCAGTGGACGGTCTCCTCTACTACCTCGAAACCGCTGATCCACGCGCACCACGGATGGCCGACGTCCTCGCGTGGCTGTCGGCACCAACCCCAGGGACCCGACCATGACGACTCACGTCCTCCGCCACGGGCCGACCGATTACAGCCGGCGCTATCTCGTCAACGGCGACCCGGCCAAACCCATCCACCTCAACGACGACGGTCGGCGGGCGCTGACCAGAGGCTGGAGGAGCTTGCCCCTCCACCAGGTGAGAACGTGGATGGCCAGCGAATTCCCCCGCGCCCAGCAGACCGCGAACCTGTTGATGGGGGTTCCCCGACCGGAACTGATCACCGACGCGCGGCTGAAAGAACTCGACTACGGGGACTTCGAAGGGGGTCCGTTCCTCGAATACGCCTCGTGGCTCGACGGACACGGCGCCGACGACCGACCGCCCGGCAGCGCCGAGTCGCAGAGCGAGGGAATCCGCAGGATGCTCACGGGGGTCCTCGCGGCTCTGGACCACTCTGGCCCTCGCGTTCTCGTGGCCCACGGCCTGCTGGTCTCCGTACTCCTGTGGCACCGCGGACGGACTCCGGACCAGGCCATGCCCCTGTTCTTCCCCGAGGCACCGTACGTCGAGCCCATCGCCATCCCTGACGAGGAGTTGCCGGAAATCATTGGAACACTGATGAACGATCTTGAAGTGGGCGCAAAGCGCTGTGCCGCCGACACCGGTGACGTGAGGATATTCCGGAACGGGAACGGTTCGCCGGTTGCTACCGTCGATTCCGCATCCCCATCCCACTCGCAGGATCAGAAGGATCTTCCTCATGCATGATGCCCGCGCCCTGATCGACATGGGTGCCGAAGCGGTTCGTCGGCTCGCTCGTCGCGGTTACACCCTGGACCTGTCCGAGCTGGAGTCCCTCTACTCTCGGCGCAACCAGAACATCCGCTCGGCCGACGAGATGCGGGCAGAGTCCAAGCGAGTGGCAAGCGAGGTCCAGCAGACGGCCAAGCAGGGCGGTGACATCAGCAAGCTCAAGGAGCGCGCCCGCGAGCTGAAGGAGCAGATCCGCGAGATCGAGGCCGGCCAGGAGCAGATCGAGGCCCAGCTTCGCGACCTGCTCCTCAGCATCCCGAACCTGCCGGACGACTCGGCCCCCGACGGGGACTCGGAGGAGTTCGCCGTCGAGATCCGGCGCGTCGGCACGCCCCCCGCGTTCCCGTTCGAACCGAAGGACCACGTCGACATCGGCGAGGCCACCGGCATCCTCGACTTCGGCAGGGCCACGAAGCTGTCCGGCCCGCGCTTCGCGGTCTCCCGCGGTGCCGGCGCAGCCCTGGAACGCGCCCTGGCCACGCTCTTCCTCGACCTCCACACCCGTCGGCACGGCTACGTCGAGTACTCGGTCCCCTACCTGGTCACCCGCAAGACCATGACCGGTACCGGCCAGCTCCCGAAGTTCGAGGAGGACCTGTTCAAGACCGGCGTCGCCGACCGCGACCTGTTCCTCATCCCGACGGCCGAGGTCCCGCTGACCAACCTCTACGCCGACGAGATCATCCCTCCGGCGGAGCTGCCGCTCGCGCTCACCGCGCACACCCCGTGCTTCCGGTCCGAGGCAGGCTCGTACGGCCGCGACACCCGCGGCCTGATCCGCCAACACCAGTTCGCCAAGGTCGAGATCGTCCGCATCGTCGACCCGGCCGACGCCGACGCCGAACTGGAGATGATGATTGGCCACGCCGAGGCGTGCCTGAAGGAACTCGGCCTCGCCTACCGCGTCATCAAGCTGGCCGCCGGCGACACGGGCTTCTCCGCCCAGCTCACCTACGACATCGAAGTCTGGATCCCGAGCCAGAACACGTACCGCGAGATCTCCTCGGTCTCCAACTTCGGCACCTTCCAGGCCCGTCGGGCGAACATCCGGACCCGCGGCGAGGACGGCAAGCCCAAGCTCGCCGCCACCCTCAACGGCTCCGGCCTGCCCATCGGCCGCACCCTGGCCGCTCTCCTTGAACAGTGCCAGCAGCAGGACGGCTCCATCCTCCTGCCCGAATCCCTCGTCCCGTACCTCGGCTTCCGCCGGATCTCGGCGGACGGAACACCGGAGGCATAGTGCTCGTCGGCGTCTGCGACTTCCCTGGTAGCTACGCCTTTCCACCCGCCGGCTACGGCGGAATCGAACGATGGCTGTGGGCGGTCGCCACAGGCGCCCGAGCCGCAGGCGCCGACGTACACCTCCTCGGGCCGGGCTGGCTCACGGACCTGGAACACGACTGGGTCCGCAAGCCGGTCCGCCTGGAGGACATCACGTCCGGAACGCTCGCCGAGCGCGAACTACGGGACACGGGATACGACCTCCTGGTCGTGGGCCATGAGTACCCATCGCTTCCGGCCTGGACCCGCACATGGAGCGAGCTGGACTGCGACGTCGCCACGTTCCAGCACTCGCCGGTCTTCCAACACGCAGCTACTGCCTTCGACGGCCAGCGATCGCGGCTCTACTGCTACTCGCCCGAGATGATCGAGCGCTACGGCAACCACCGGCCGATCCCCGAGCTCGCCGTTCACCTCGGCCTTCAGGAGGAGGAGTCTCCAGCCACCGCTGGTACCGACCTCGTCTGGCTCGGCCGGGTTGACGAGGACAAGGCTCCCCACATCGCGGTGCGAGCGGCACAGATCATTGGCCGCCGGATCCGAATCGTCGGTCCGATCTTCGACAAGGAGTACGTGCGCCGCCACGAGGACCTTCTCGGCGCCGAGCATGTGGAATGGATCGGGGAACTCGGTGGCACAGCCAAGGCGGCCACGATCGCCGAGGCGTCCGTGTTCGTCTATACGTACGCCCGCGCGTACGTGGAGGCCGGTGCCGCCGTCTTCGGTGAATCCCTCCGCGCCGGCACTCCCATGGCCGCTCTCACCTGGCGGGAGGGGACATGCGCCCAAGCGGCCCTGTGCAATGAGACCGGCGCGGTCACCATCGTCGACCCGCGGGAGGACGATGAGACGGCGGCACGGAGGCTCGCCGACTCGATTCAGCAGGCGGAAGATCTCGACCATCGCCGGGTCCAGGCCGTCGGGATGCAGCGCTTCGACCCGGTCCGCCACTTCCAGACGATGGCGACCCGCCCATGCTGACCCGCGCGCCCCGCGCGGTCGGGGACGACTTGGCCCGGCAGATACCAGGGGTGCTACGTACCGCGTTAGGCCCGCACTGGGAGTTCACGGTCGACGGCCGGAACATCGAGGTTCGCCACCCGAACCGCGGTACCCCCTACAAGCCACCGCGTAGACGGCCCTCATGGAGGGAATTGCTCGACTCCCTGGAGACTGGCTTCGCGCAGGACGGAGCCGCACGTGACAACTGCCTTCCCCTCCTCTGGGGCCGGGAGACCGAACTGACCATCTCCGCGGTCCAGGCACTCGACCCATTCCTCAAGGGCGGCCAACCCCGCACGTACCGAAGCGGATTCCTTCCCCAGCCGGTCGTGCGCTTTACGGGCCAGCGCGACGCGACCGGCCACTTGAAGGACGGCTTCTTGACCTCCTTCGTCAACATCTCCCGGGTCCAACGCATAGGCAGCCTGGAGGAGTACGGCGCCATCCTCGACGGCTGGCTGACAGTCCTCTCCCGACTCGGCTTCCATGCCCGGCACCTGAGCATCAAGGGCAAGCTGACCCCATGGCGCCGGCGACAGGTCGAGGGCATCACACTGCGCTTCCGCCACCTGGACCGCACTCTTGGCGACATCGTCCTTCTGTGGAACACCGAACACCCGGACCGCATGGCCGCAGACCTCGGCAGCGGACTGGAACGTCTGGCATGGGCTCGCGCCCAGGAGCCCTGGCACCAACTGATCTACGGCAGCTTCGCCATGGCTGCGCCGCCGACCACCCTGGATGCCATCCGTACGGCCACGCTCCTACTCGGGCATGGGATCACCCCAGATGCCCGAGGAGCAGGGGGCATCACCCGGCGGGTCATAGGCGGGATCGACCCAGACGCCGCACGCCTTGGCGTCGGAGCCTTGGTCCGGAAGATGTACGGCTACTGGTCGCTCTTCAGTATCCTGCACGCACCGTGGCCAGAGATCGCTCGCGCTATCGAGGAAGAAATAGGCCCGTAAGGCCCGGAGTGGCGGATACGGGGGGAGGTACGCGGGCGTCGCGGCATCCGTTCGCGGCAGCCAGCTGCGATCCAAATCCATCCCCGCCCGGTTCTACCAGTTGGCTACGGGTCTGCAGACCGCCGCGGAGTCCGCCATCCGACAGGCACGGCGCCGCAACGAGCCCAGCCCGCCCGAGCCGCGAACGGTATCCCAGGGCTGGGGCGCGCCTATGCCCTCACTCAGTATTGGAGGACACCAGGAACTGGCTGGCCTTCCCCGACCAAGTGATCGACAGCTGCTCGCGTGCACGTGTCGCGGAGACAAAGAGGAGTGACTGCTCGCGACGAAGGTCGGCCGCGTACTGCAACCGATCCTCGGTCTCCGGCGTGAGGGCGGTAGGCAGCGGCATGTACTGAGCTCCTGCCCCCACGATGGCGACGGCCCGGTATTCGAGCCCCTTGATGCGGTGCATCGTCATGACCTGCACACCCTCGTCGGGGTCAGGGACGCGGGAATCCTCGACCTTCACGGCCCTGAGTTTGGCGTCTCGCAGGGCTTGGACGGCCGCATCGGCCACCGCGTGGGTCCTGGCCACGACCGCGATCTCATGCGGCTTGATCCCTTCCCGCTGCCACCCGTCGACGCGCTTCGCCAAGGCCGCCATCTCGTCGGCGGGGGTGCGGTAGTCCTGAGTCTCGGGAGTGGCCCCAGAGAGGACGGAGCGGTATCCGCGCAGATGCTCCCGGTTTCCGTCGAGGTCGTCAAACTCGGCCTTCCCGAGCAGGTCCAGAGAGGCTACGAGGATCTGCCGGGTGGTCCGGTAGTTGAGGGTCAGCCGCTTGGAGCGACCGCGGATGTTGATGCCGTGAGCGCTGAGGGAGGTTCGGTTGTCGTAGATCCTCTGGTGGGCGTCACCGACGATGAATAGGTCGTCGTCTCCTTCGGGAACCAGGGCGCGCAGCAGTTTCCAGTGGGCCGCGTGCAGGTCCTGCGCCTCGTCCACGACGATGTGCCGGTACGGCCGTTCCTCGTCGGACCAGCCGGAGGCGATCCGAGCTGCTTGGGCGGCGAGCTGGATGACGCCCGCGGCCTTCTCCCGATCGAGACGGCGCTCAAACTCCTCAATGAGAGACCAGACTTGGGCGCGCTCAGGGCGATTGAGTCGTCGGCCACGCCCGGCGCGCTTGGCGACGAAGTACTCGTCGCGGCTGCGGATGTCCTGGGCGAGGACAATCTGCTTCCATTCAGCATCGAGGAAACGGCCGTCGAAATGTTCTCCAGGCTGCTCCTGAGCGAGTTCGATCCAGCGGTTGAGGATCTCGCCGTCCTTGAGCCTGCTCGGCGCCTCGGATCCGAAGGTCTCCTTCACCGTGCCGTAGGCGACCTTGTCGATATTGCGGACGTCGACCTTGGCCAGCAGCTGGGCCCCGCCGAGGTCCTTGAGTTGGGACTTGAGCAGGTTGGCGAGGTTGGTGGTGAAGGTGGTCAGCAAGATGGCTTGGCCGGGCGGCAGGCGGTCGGCAAGAGCTTTGACACGATGCAGGGCCACCACGGTCTTGCCGGTGCCGGGGCCTCCGGTGACGCGTGCGGGGCCTCTGTACGGGGTCTTCCGTTCGGCTAGAGCCCGCTGAGCGGGGTGGAGGAAGATCCGCCAGGCGGACAGCGGTTCGGTCAGGATGCGTCCGAACTCGGCGATGTCGCCTGTAACCACGAAGGCTTCCTTGGTGGCCGGGCGCTCGATGGCAGCCTCGTAGTCTTCCGTGTCGATCTCGTCCTCGGTGGCCGCGACGGAGCTGACCTGCTCCCAGACCTCCTCGACGGACATACCGTCGGCAAGGCACAGGATGACGTCGCGGGCCAGTTTCGGAAGCGTCTCGACGATTCCCAGGACCGCGTCCTCGCTGTGGATCTCACGGAGCGCCGGGACGATGCAGGGGTGGACACCGAGGCGTTCGAAGTCGGCGTCCGAAACGCTGGCGAAGAGCGATGGCGCTTTCGTGTCCGTCGTGCCGCCAGCGCTCTTCGACTGCCCGCTCAGGGTGCCGTACAGGCTGCCCAGGTTGATCAGCTCAATGCCGCCGGTGACCTTGTTGATGTCGAAGAGGATGTTCGCGGCGAAGTCGTACGCGTCGTCGTGCGGCAGGACTGCAACCAGGTAGTAGATACGGTCGGCGTAGTGCATGAGCACGGCACGGTAATTGTCGGTGACGCGTGCAGTGCGGACTCTCTTGTCCTTGGCGCCCTTCGGGGGCTTGAGGTTGAGGCCGTTGGAGTCCGGGTCGCGCTGCATCTTCATGATGAACTGCAGCACGAGCGGTTGGACGGAGCCGTCGAGCGCGTCATAGGACTTTCCGAAGACGTCCGCCATGATCACCTTGGCGCCGGACATCAGTTCCCCTCCAACTTCTTGATGAGTTCAGGCACGTTTACGGCGTCGGCCTGTGCCACGTACCAGCCCTCACGCTCGAATGCTGCGTCTCGTTCCTCGTCTGCGTCGATGAAGATCGCGACCTTCTCGTCTTCCCAGGCCAGCTCGGCCAGCAGTGCCTGGTCTCCGTACTCGAAGCCGACCTCCGGCACGTCGATGCGGCCGCCTCGGGCTTCCTCGACGAGTGCGAGCAGGACGTCCTCGACCTTGCTCGAGGCCCATTCGAAAGTCTCGGCCCACCTGGGCGGTAGCGGTGGCGGGGCCCCTCCCTCCGTGGGCAGGGCGCTGGTCAGCAGGGCCATGGTGTGCGGGTCCACCTGAGCGCTGGTGGAGACCGCGATCTGGTGGAAGGAGCAGGGCAGTTCATCGCTGGCGGTGGACTGGAGGAACTGCAGAAGGTTGGACCAGCGCAGCCAGTCCGCCCAGCGGTTCCTGTGGTCCTCGTCCGCGACGGCGTCCGTGCGATCGTCGAGTACGGCCAGAGCAGACCAGGCCCGCATGCCCGGCTGCCCCGTTCGCGGTTCGGGGCGGCGGTCCAGTAGACCCGTGATCCGCGCCTGACCTGGGGTTCGGGCGTCGAAGGCGACCGCCTCGGTGGCATGGGGCGCTGTGGGCAGGGCTGTGCCGCGCAGAATGTCCGGGAGGGCTCGTCCGATCTCCTCGCGGTCCACCGGCTGTGGACGTGTCACCGCTCCGAAGCCGCCCAGCAGGCCAGCTGCCCGCCGCCCCCATTTGGCCCGGTCGGGGTCGGCGAGGAACTCCAGCAGGGTCTCTACAGGATTACGCAGGACCGGGTCGAGGGTGTCGTCGGGCCGGGCTTCGCCGACCAGGCTCAGGTGGATCTGCCGGGCGAGTCCCAGCGCCCCCTCCGTGTGCAGGGGCGGTGCGGAAGTGCGGACCTTCTGCCCTTGAACGGCACCGCTGACGGCCGTCGCCCATGCCATGACGTCGTCCCAGGTCAGCTGCCAGACCAGGATGCCTTCGGCTCTCAGGGCCGCCCGCTTCGCGGCGTCGTCGGCGATGCGGTTGACACGTTCGCTGGCGTGGAAGGCGAAACCGTCGAGGAAAACAGCGACGCGCTCGGTGGGGCCGTCGGTGCGTTCCAGAAGGAAGTCGGGTTCACAGGGCACCGCGGTGTTCATTCTTACGTGGTCCTGCATGCGCCAGCGCGTAGTGGTGGCAGCGCAGGTGAAGCGCAGTTCATGCTCGATGCCGCGCTGGCCGGCCTTGGCGGTGACCGATCCGTCTTCCTCTTCGCGGCGGCCCCAGGTGACCAGCGTGCGGACGAACCGGTCCTCCAGCTCGCTCTCGACGAGCTGGTCGATGCGGACACCGGAGAGCGTGTCGACCTTCTCGACGTCCCAGTCCTTGAGGATCTCGTCTAGGAGTTCCTTGGCGATGCGGAGCGAGACGTGCGGAAGCTCGCTGCTGGTGACGTGGGGCAGCAAACAGCGGTGGCAGGGGGTGCGCTGGTCCTCCTTCTGGCAGGGACACTCCCGAAGGGCCGTCTGCGCGAGAGTCAGGACGCGGTGCAGCACCTCGGCGTCCGCAAGGTGTTCTAGGTAGCCCGTGCCGCCGGGCATGGAGTCGTGCAGGACAAGAAAGCGCCTACGTAGTTCGTGGCTGTCGCCGGGCATGCTGTCGGTGACCACGCGGATGTGGTCGGGGGCTCCGCCGAAGTGCTTGGTGATGCCCAGGAGCAGGGCCGCCTTGAAGGAGACGAGGCGCTCGGCGAGGTCCATCGTGGAGACGGGCAGCAGGATGCGCAGGGCCTGCGTGGTCAACTCATGAGCCAGGAGGAGCTTCTCCGCCGGCTCATGGTTCACGCCGTCGTCGCGGTGGGAGCACCAGTACGCGTGGCGGGTGCCGATGCGCTGAGCCGAGGGGTCCCATGCCTGCGGGTGCACGCCGCGGACCGCGCCGCACTCCAGGCAGGTCTCGAAGCCGGGAGCCTGGATCTCGTCGCCGCGGATCACATGGGTCGAGCCCGGGGCGGCCGACGGCCCCAGGTTGATAGTGCGGATGGTGGCCACACGAGCGAACTCGACCCCGAAGGGCGGAACCTTCTCTTTCTTGTTCTTGCTGATGCGTCGCCAGGCCCTCAGTCCCTGGGCCTGGTCCTTGTCGATATCGACCAGGGCGATCACATCGAACTGCCTGCGTTCCCGCTCGTCCCGCTCGTCGGTGAGGCGTGCATCCTCGCGCCGCTCACGGGCCACTACCCGCTCGGGCACCAGCACCTTGTGGACGGCTCCCGGGTCGGCGATCTGCGGGGCTTTACAGCGTGGACAGGCGGTGATTTCCAGGCCGGTCTCCTCCGTGGCCACGAATCCGCACTCGGGGCAGAATCTCCACAGCGCGTACGGGTCCTCGCCGCCTCCGACGCCGGTGCCCAGGTCCACGCCGTTGACGATGAACTTGTAGCCGTCGGTGTGGAAGATGTTGCCGGGGGCGAGTTCGGTCAGCGCGAGGCGTGAGCCGCGCCCGTAGTCGGCAGCGCTCTCGTCGAACTCGCCGTCGCTGTTCCGCCACCACAAGGTGGCATCCAGCACGGTCGCGTCGTCGTGGAGGGTGTAGTTGGGCAGGAGGCCCAGCCGCACCAGCGCGTTTATCGAGTTCTCCGAGACCAGGTCGTCGCGCCGCTTGCGTACGGTGCGCTGTTCGGCGAAGAGCTGACGCCGTTGCTTGTCCCGTTCCGGGTCTCCCGAGACGGACGCCAGGGCGTCGAAGGCCCGGCCGATCTGTCGCATCCTCGCGCGTAGCGCCGCCACTCGCTTGTTCCATGCGCTCGCGGCGGCCCCGACGGTCTCCTCCAGCTCCTGTGCCGCGAAGACCTGCACGCCCTGGCGGGCCTCCTCGCTCATGGCGGGGAAGAGTTTGATGAACGCGGCGGACAACTGGGCATGGCGGGCGGTCGCAACGTCGAGGAAGCGGCGGAACCACCCGTCCGCGGCCAGCCCCGGTCCGTAGAGCTCACCGATACGTGGTGGCATGGGGCGCTCAGGGATTGCCGTGCCTTCCCACAGGGTGCGATCGGCAGCTCGGTCGAAGAGGAAGGCCAGGTACTGGCGGCGAAGGATCTCGGAGGCGTCCAGGTAGCAGTCTGGCGGAATGATCCGGCCGGCCAGCATGTGCTCCGGGGCGTGCAGGTAGTAGTGGTTACGGTTGCCTCGTGGGACGAAGCTGACGGCCAGGGAGTTGCCAGTGCTGCGTCCGGCTCGGCCGATTCGCTGCGCGTAGTTGGCGGGTCCGGGCGGCATGGAGGCCAGCACCACGGCCGACAGGTCGCCGATGTCGATGCCGAGTTCGAGGGTGGGCGTGCAGGTGAGCACGTTGGGGTCGAACGCCGAGGTCCGGTTCTTGAACGCTGCCTCGACCTGCTCACGCCGCTCCCGGCTCAGCGCACCGGTGTGCTCGGCGGTCAACACGTGGCCCGGACGGTCGACGGTGTACAGCCGCCGGTAGTAGTCGGCCGTGTAGTCGCGGTCATCCTCGACGAACTGGCCCGAGCAGCGGAACCGCAGGCACGCGGTGCCCAGCCACTGCTCACGCCGGCCCGGCGGCACGGTCTGCCGCCAGGTGCAGGTGTCGCAACGCACACCGCACGCGTTGACACCGTCCTCGTCGGGTGAGGCGGCGTCGTCGATGCGGTAGACGAGGACGTTGCGAGGCTTGAGGGCGTAGACGAGCGCGCCGCCCTCAGCGTGATAGGTAGCCAGGATGTCGTGCTGGGCAAGCAGCTTCATGGCCAGTTCGGTCACTGCGCGGGCCTCGCGCCGGTCGCAGCCCAGGGTGCGGTGGCCCCAGTCCGCGAACCAGGTGTTGTCTCGGATGAGGGAGTCGAAGCCGGTGGTGCGGATGCCGCCGGACACCGGGAAAGCGGGTGCGGCAAGGCCGCGCGGGAAGGCCGGCATGCCAGTGGGACGACCACCCCAGATCGGCCAGCGCCGCGCGCCCGCCTGGCGGATGTACTCCTGCAGCCAGGGGTGGAACAGGGCTCCACGCAACCGCAGCCGCTCGGCCAGGCCGCGCAGGAAGACCTCGTACGCCGTGTCGTCGGTTGGCAAGGAGATCTGACCGGGCAGCCGCTGATGCCGCTCTCTCAACTCCGCGCACAGCTGGGGTAGTTCCTTGAGGTCGACCTCGACAGCCGCGGTACGGGTCAGCTCCAGTGTGCGGCCCAGACGGGAGCGCAGGCCGAACTCCAGCAGAGTCTGGAAGACCAGGCGGCTGTGGAGCATCTCCGCACCGGCGTCGCTGAAGCTGTTCGACTCGTCCAGCAGGGTCTGGATGTCCGGGTTCTCGCGGAGGTCGGGGGGAACGATCGAGGCGAGCTCTTCGCGCTTTCCGCCACCGGCGGCCATGACAACGGCCTCGGCGGCATCCGCCGCGAGATGGTGCACGGCGATCGGCGCTCCCGGCGTGAGGTGCTTGGCGAGAAGTCCTCGAAGGGTGAAGCCGAAACTGCGGTTGGCGATGAACGCGGCCCGGTGGGTCGCGTCCTGCACCGCGTCGGTGAACACGAGCAGCTTCCGCTCGTTCTTCGCCAGTCCCCGCTCCGAGAACATCTGCGTGGTGGCGACCGATGCGAGGGTGGCCGTGCCCGCGCCGAGGAAGCGCATGCCGTCGCCCAGCCCACACGAAGGGCACTCGTCGTCGCTGTTGGCGGGCAGCGGCCCCTGCGGAGTGATGACCGCGACGGTGTCCTGCGCCGGGTTGGTCGACAAGCGTTCGTTCTCCGCGTGCAGGTGCAGCACCGGGTACTCGTCCGGCCTGGCCCGCAGCATCCAGCGCACAGGTCGCTTCTTCTGCGCCGCGGCCTTGTAGATCTCCAGCGTGTTCGTCTTGAGCTGCTGCCACTCCAGTTCGGTGGACAGCGCAGCCCAGCCCGATCGCCCGCAGTGACGGCAGTAGATCGCCGGGAGGTGACGCCGGTACGGCGGCCCAACGGGGCGACGCGACGCGTCCTCCCGATCGCCGATCTCGCCGGCGCTGTCGACCTCCGCCGGCTGGTAGATCGCGAGGTTGGCCGGGTTCGGGCGTGAATCACCCGTCGGACCGTCGTCGTCGTACCAGCGGAAGTGCGGCTCAGCGGTCGCCGCCCGAATGACGCGCCGGACCTCACGCACCCACAGCTGCGCCTCAACACGCAGGAATGGACCGGGCTTTCCCGTGACGGGATGCGGAGTACGAGCGTGCGAAATCAGCGCGAGGATCCGCGCGAAGGCGAGCTCCAGAACGCCCGGGTCGCTTCGGGCCGCCTCGTCCCACGCCGGACCGCCGCCGCGCTGCGCGAACTCCCTAGCGATCTCCGGAACGGTCACCGGTGTATTGCCGGCGACGTCGAGAATCGCCTTGACCAGGATGTGCTGCCGCAGCTTGGCCCCAACGTGCAGCGGATCGGATATCGGCTGGCCGAGCATGAGCCGTGCCAGCTCTACGAGGGCTGATTCGTCGTCCAGCGGATCGGGCAACCCGGCCAAGGCTGCGGGTGCCGGGGCGGGAAGCAGGAAGTCCGGCTCGTCCACCACTTCCTTGGGCAGCAGCCGGTCCTCACCGACGAGCGCGGCATCCGGGAACGGGGTGCCGAAGACCTTCTCCGCGAACTGCAGCAGCAGTTCACGGTCCGACCGCTCAGGCCCCTCCGAGACCGGCCCGTCGGGCACGCTCCCGCCCAGCGTCGCCGACGTCGCCACCGGCGTGATGTCGCCGAGCGGACGCCCCTCACGTGCCGCCCCGGTCGCCGCCCCGAGACGGCGCAGCAGCATGGCGACGTCGGTGCCCTGGGCGCCGTCGTAAGTGTGGAACTCATCGAGGACGACGTACGCCAAGGAATCGGACTGCCACAGCGGAACATCCGGAATCCGCTGCAGCAGCAGGTCGAGCATCTTGTAGTTCGTGAGCAGGATGTCCGGTGGGTCAGCCCGGATCGCTTCCCGGTCGGTGATCAGCTTCTTGACCGTCGGGTCGCCAGCGAGGGACGTCGATCCAGTGTCACGACCGTACGAGCCGGGCTCGTTCTCGTCCTCGTCCGAGGCCGATCGGGGCCCGGAGGCACCGCCGATGTAGATGCCGGCCGTGACGTCCTTCAGCGCCTCCTCGGTGGCGAGGAAGTCGTCGATACGACGCGCCTGGTCGTCGGCCAGGGCGTTCATCGGGTACAGCAGCAGGGCCTTCACACCCCGCTGTCCTGCGGCCCGAGCCCGCGCGCAGTGGTCCAGGATCGGCACCAGGAACGACTCGGTCTTACCCGACCCGGTACCCGTCGTGACGATGGTGGGTTCCGGCTGCCGCCCTCCCTTCGACGACAGCCGTTGCCAGGCGGCAGCTTGGTGGGTGTATGGCGTGAACTCGTCCGGGTGCCAGTCGAGTGCCGCCTCCCATCCCTTCTTGGCCTCGCGGAAGGGGGTCCGGACACGGAGATACGGCCCACGGAACAGTCGGCTCCCCGGGCGCTCCAGGAATGCGTCAAGTTCCTCGCGCACGTCATCGTCGGCGAGCGCGAAACTCGTCGTCAGGTAGGTGGCCAGGGCTCGACGCAGATCCTCGGCAACCAGAGAGGGCAGCATGACGGCGGCTTACCTGCTTTCTGCTGGAACGTCGGAAGGAGCCTGCTCGGTTTCGGCCTTGCCGAGGAGGTTTCCGTGATCCCCGTGCTCAGCGGCATACGCGGCATAGTCCCCATACTCACCAGCAAGCAACCGGGCCGTGAAGTCTGCATGTGCCCGGGTCATCTCGGCCTCACGGTCAGGCTTCACCCAGCCCTCGGGCACTTCGGGAGCCGAATCTCCAGCGCGGGCAGCCTTGACCCACGCCTTCGCAAATTCTGTTTCTTCGGGAGTCTGCCGGATACCGACGTTATAGGCATGTGCTGTATCCGCAACCTTGTGACCGTCCGGCGCAAAGAAGCTCTCCCACTCGTACATGCGAAGGGTGTCGAACTGCGAACGGTACATCGCGCAGAGCTGCTCCGCGCTTAGGCCAAGCATAATGGCAGCGAGAGCGTCGATTTCAACAAGAGCTCGCCTGCGCTCAAATTCTGTACGCAGCGGCGTGCCCACAGACCACGTCCGCTCAACAGCTCCAATCTGCTTCCCCCGATTCTCCGAGGAAGTCCACCGGTCCTTAAGCCACTTTGCATCGAATAGTCTTTCCCAAAGCGGTGAGTACTCGCGGATCAGACAGTTGAGCCGAAGCGCTCGGAGCAAGAGCGGCACAGACAACGGATGTGAGTGCGGCGCAGGGAATAGACTGACAAGGTCATCTGACAGATTTCTCTTGCCCACCACCTTGACGAAATAGTCAAATACGATACTTGCCCATAGACCGGAGGCAGCGACCGTACCCCTTTCGGAGCTTAGTGCCATCGTGCACGTGCCGTCTGTGTGCGTAGGCCCCGGAGGAATAATTGCTGCATTCAGCGTTCTCTCTGTGGCAGGGTCCACCATCCGCCGCCACGCCAGACGGAAGAATTCCCTTGAGCTGCGGCCGTCCCAAGTTCCCGTATGCAACTCGAATACATCAGGCTCACAGTCCCGCACATAGTTCGTTCGCGGAATTACGGTTTCCGGGAGATCTTCAAGCGACCAAGGTGAATAATCCCCCTTGCTCTTACAGTTCTCGTTGGGCTGTCTGGCGAAGGGGGTCGCTACACCAAAATGCGGCCCTTGCAGAATAACTTCTTCCCATGATTCCGGAATATGAGTACGCCGCAGAACGGGGCCATCTTCCCGAACGGATGAGGTCCACCAGAATGTCTTACCAAGCCGCTCAGGGAAGAGTGAAAGCTGCCGGATAGCATCATTCTCATCGACAGTAAGGGGACGCAGCATGCGCGCATGGAGTGCCGGCACTCCACTATCCTCGATAAGATCGGCCCAAGACCTGAGCATGTCGAGAGTAACATGCACAGCCCTCTTGGAGTGAGCACGCAAGTCCCAGCCGCCAGATTCAAATCTCCGCCCTGGAACCTCCCCGCTTCCGTCATGCTCCAACGACTTCTCAGCCGTCGCTGGATGAAAGAGCCCAGACATGCTAATGAAGCCCACATCAGACGGAGCAGCATACACATAGATACCGTAATCCCGCGTATGCATGATCTCGAAGAGCTCCAACTCATTTCGGAACTGGAAATGCCTTCGCAATCTACGGTACGCCGCGGCGCGAAGCGAACCACCCTTCGGGTTCTTGAAATGAGTGTCTGGGTGAATCAACCCGGAAACCCCGCAAGGGTGCCCATTACGCCAGGCTTGTTCCATGAAGTTGAGGTATAGATTGTTTTGATACCCGGCAAGAATTGGATGCTCCACGGGGGAACCCAGATGGGCGTTCATGCCAGCCCACGAATTCAAGTCGGACAGGTACCTCTTGCGATCGTTTTCATTCCTCAAGATTCTCAAACGACGCTCAGAGAACACATCCATAGGAGCGCCGTCCAGGATAAACCACGGGTCGTACTCAGCAAGAGCAAGAGGGTCGTCCCACTTCGGCTGATGCCATGGTGGATTCCCAACCTGCAGGTCAAAGCCTCCACGTTCAAAGATATGGGCAAATTCCAGGCCCCAATGGAAAAACCCTTCGCGGCGGGCGATCGCATCTACCTCGCTGAGCCATGGGAAGCGAAGCGTCACTGTCAGCATGTCCGCACATTGGTTCATTGTGCGGTCCAGTTCGTCATCGATGGCGAGTTGCTCGAAGGCCCCGGTATCGCCGAAGAGCCCAAGCCTGTCTTCGAGCCCTGCTCTGTTGGAACCAGACTTGAGCGACTTGGCTTTCACTTTGGCGGGAGGCACACCAAGGACAGCCTCACAGAACTCCAGCCATTCCTCAAAGGTGGGCGGTTCAGGCGTGTTCGGTTGCCCCACGGGCCAGAACCAGAACGAACACCATGCGTCCATGACCAGCTTCAGCCGCCCACGCGGAGCGTCCGGCTGCTGGAGTGCCTGCTCGACCTGCTCGCGTGAGACGGCGCCCGATGACCGCGGCAGAGGTCGCTCCTCGTCGACTTCCCAGACGTCGATGTCCCGGCGGACCTCGGCCTCCGACACAACAAGTCGACGCTTGGTTAGCTCCCACAGTCTCTCGACGCGCGTCGAGAGAGCCAGCAACCGCTTTGTCTGCGTCACCGATGGAGGGGCCGCCACCTTCTTGCGCCACTCAGCAAGTTGGTCGCGCTCGTCCGGAACCAGTTCCCTTGCCTGCTTGGCTTCCGCGACCGCGCCCCAGCCTTTCGCTGGAAGGAGGAAGTGGTGGATCTCCTCGCCTACACGTAGGGCACCGTCCTCAACTCCCTCTCGGAGCGGCCGATCGGTCGGCACTGTGGTCAGCCATGCCTTCCGCTTCAGCACTTCCTTCTTGTACACCGCGCGTCGGGCGCCGATTAGGGAGTTGCCGCGTCGCAGGTGCAGGCCAAACCACGGAGCCTTTAGGCCCTCATGCATCGCGTTGAGCCACAGCGACACCTCAGCCAATTCGACGGCGGTCTGGTTGAGGTCCACGCCGTAGGAGTTGTGGAGAGCCAGGTACGCCTTGACCTTCTGCAGCTCCGCCTCGTACTGGTCCGGCGGCAGCTGCACCTCCTGGCCACGCTCGGCGGATAGCTCGGCCATGCGGCGCTTCAGGTACTCGGCCGCGAGCTGGTTGATGGCCTCGTTGAGGAAGGCCCCCGAGCCGAGGGCCGGCTCGCACACGGTCAGGTCGAGGATATCCCTGGCAGCGGTGGTCTCGCCGTCTTGGTCGAGGAGTTCGGCCAGGGCATGCTTGACCGTGCTGCGGGTGAGTACTTCGGGGGTGTAGTACGAGGCGGAACGCTGGCGCTCGCGGCCCGAGAGGCGATAGACGAACGAGCCCTTCTTGTGTTCGACACGCCTCCACGCACCCGTAATTGGGTCGCGGCGCTTAACAAATACCTCGTCGTCGTAGTTGTCGGCTTCGCTCTGGGGGACAACCCACGTGCCCGCCAGTGCGTCCGCGTCGGGTTTGACTACCTCGTACAGGTCCTCGGCCGCGAAGAAGCCGGTGTAGGACATGAGTCCCTCGTATACCGCGCCGAGCTGGTTGATGCCGAGCTGGGCATACGAGATGAAGCCCTTGCCGTTCTTGCCGCGACTGAGCATGAGCAGGTTCAGTACCTGCCACAGCACTTTGTTGCGCAGCCGGGTATCGACTTTCTCCCCGTCGATACGTACCGTGCCGATCAGTGGGGTGGCGTCGGCTTTGAACAGGTCACTGCGCAGCGACTCGAAGCGGATGCCGTCGGCGTCGAGCTTTTCGCGGTCGTCCTGCTCGCGGTCCTCCAGGGCTCGGTGACCTTGGTCGACGAGGCGGAACAGCAGGTCCAGTGACTCGTAGAAGTGGTACCTGTCGCGAGATTCCTCGGGCAAGTCGTAAGAGACCAACTCACCCAGGCGGCCGAGACCGTAACCATCCTGATATGCGTCGTCTTTGCTGGGCAGGATGCCCAGTTCCGGGCGGGCCTCGGCATACAGGAGGAACAGGATTCGGTAAAGGTAGCGCAGTGACTCGCGGGTGAGTCGGGTTGCCAGTTCGGCGCTGTCGCCGAGTTCGCCTGGGTCAGCAGGGTGATCGTGGATCTGATCCAAAATTTCCTGGGCAATCAGCTCGACGGACTGGCGCAGGCCCTCTCGCAATGCCTTGGATACCCCGACCGCGTGCTTGCGGCCGTTGTCGACCAAGTTGTCAAGGATTCCTGCCACGCCCCCTTCCGTCAGCAGGGACTCGGCGCCGAACAGGGCGGAGACGGCTTCCAGTTCCCCACCGTCGCCAGTCAGGTTGCGGTCGAGCGCGGCGTCGATGCTGACGCCGAGGAACCGGCCCTCGTGCCATGCGGTGCGGTCGGCGAGCAGCACGGCACCGCCAGCGAGGAGCAGTACGAACCGCGGCGTGTAGGCGTCGTCACAGCCGAAGAGGAAGGTGACGGCGTCCGCCGCGCTGGTGATCCGGTGTTTGCCGACCAGCGCGATAGGGGTGAGGAGTTCGGATCCGTCGTCCTGTACGTCGGAGACGACAAGGTCGGCATTGGTGTTCCATGTGACGTCCAGGGCAACGAGTTCAACGCCACCAGGTCCCTTCACGGCGAGGGCGACCGGCACTTCGCGGACCTTATCGGCGTGCATGACCTCGAATACGCCGCGCTGGATCCTGATACGGGTGTCGTCGTCGCGCTGGGGCTGCTCGCCATCGGGGCGAGTGTAGGCGAGGGCGGCGAGCAGGGCGTCGTTGAGCCTGCGCAGGTCGGAGCCGTCGAAGTCGCCCTTCTCGGTGATGCGGACCTTGGCCTTGAAGTATTCGCGGCCCAGGTTCCTCATACCTGCGCGTGAGGTGGGTTGTCCTGCCCGGTCAGCCGCCGTCCAGCGCTTGCGCAGGTCGACGAGGTCCTTGGAGAAGACCTCGGCAAGATAGTGGGCGGAGATGTACTCATTGCGGTTGACGATCGCTTCGAATGCCACGACAGTCACGCGCCCTTCTTCTCGCCGATGCCGGTGGCCGGGACGAGGACCCCGATCACCCGGACCATGGCCTCGCCCTGCGTGGCCAGCTCCATGAGCAGTTGCTCGACCTCTATGGCGGTGTTCTCCACGCGCTGTTCTGCGTCCTCGCGCCGGACTCCCAGGGTGAGCTGTTCAAAGGCCGTTTCGCTCGCCTTGCGCCAGGTCTGCAGGCGCTTTTCGTACTCCACTAGCCTCTCGATGAGGGGTTCTTCCTGGATGGCGCGCAGCTTGTCCAGGTGCCGGCGGGTGGCCGCGACCGCGTCCGGCACCAGATCGCGCAGAGCACCGAGGTCCCCGGTGAAGGGCCGGTTGAGCATGCCCGGCTCCACTCCGGCTCGGTTCAGCACCTTGACCAGGTCGTCGTCGAATTCGGGGGCTCCGTACTCCAGCCTGCTCACGCACGACCAGGCAAGGACCGTCGGGTGGCCCTTGGCGTTGGAGTACATGCCCTGCATTAGAAACTTGGGACCGTCGACATCTGCAGTGATGACCGGTGCGGTGTTCCGGGTGAGCCGAACCAGGACCTTGTCGGTGAGCCACTCCACCAGCGGATGCTGGTCGGTCACGTAGCTGACGTCAGGCCACCCAGATGTCTCGCGCCGCGTCTGCTTGTTGATCGCGCCCTTGGGTCGTTCACCGCTCAGTTCCCGGGCACGATCCAGACGCTGCTGGGCGAACGCCGGGTCGAAGGTGACCCGCAGTTCGTCAAGCACTCCACGTTCGTCCAGATAGGTCTGCGGGAGGACGAGGAGCCTCCGCTGCAGTTCACGATCGGGGGCGAACGAGAGCATCTCAGGATGGTCCTCGCCCCACTGCTTGCCGATCTTCGCCTGGGGATTGTTGTCGTACACCTCGTCCAGTGCCTCCTCCACGAAGGCACGGGTCGAGGCGAACAGCTGGGGGACGCGGTAGTGCTCTCCCGATCCGTCGACCGTGTGGTGGGCCATGAAGAGGTTGAAGGGATCGACGGGCTGTGCTGGGACGATCGCGTCGAACGCCTTCCCGTCCGCGAGCCCCGTCTTGATCGCGATCTCCTCTGCGTCCTCGTCACGCAGGCCGAGGATGGAGGCGGCCTCGCCCAGGGTGCGGTGGACCTCGTCCTCGCGCTCCAGCAGGCGGCGGGAGACGAGCCGGTCAGCAGATGGGACATCCGGGTCCTCATCCTGGCGGACCAGCAGCAGGGCACGGATTTCCGGGGACGTCTGCTGTCCGTAGCGGTCGATACGACCGTTGCGCTGCTCAATCGTGATCAGCGACCAGGGCAAGTCGTAGTGGATCATCTGGTGGCACTGGCGATGCAGGTTGACACCCTCGGAGGCGATGTCACCCGTGAGTAGGACCCGCAGCTCGCTGTCAGCCAGGCTGAACTCCTTGACAGTGCGCTGCTGTTCGTCATCGGGCAACCCACCGTGAAGCTGCCGGATCGCGCCGAGCCGATTGTCCGAGCTTGCCTCGAAGCCCAGCGCACCGGGCAGAGCCTCGTGGAGCATCTTCAAGGTCTTCCGGCGCTCGGAGAAGATGACGACACGCGTGTCGGCACCTGGTCCGACACACATGGCCTTCAGCTCTTGGACCAGGCGGCGGAACTTGGCGGCCTCCTGCACGGTCGCCTCAACAGCCAGCTCGCCGAGCCGTACGAGTGCCGCCCGCTCAGGGGCACGCCTCTTCTTGTTCTCCGGGTGCTCCGCAGCGTCCTTATCGATGGCCTTGATCCGGTTGTCCACGGTCTCGGCCAAGGCCTCATGCGAGGACAGGAATGCTTTCAGAAGCGTGTATGGGAACAGACGGGCGCCCTTGCCGCTCACCGGAGCCGACCGTCCCTCCCCAGGGCTGATCCAGACGTCGTACAGCTCCTCGAAGATCCTCTGCTCGGCATCGCTGGCGGGGCAGTCGAAGGCCACGGGCTTCTTGCGGGTGGCCCACCTGTGGCCGATCTCCGCGGACACATCCGGGGACATCTTGTGCCGCCGGACGTATAGGTGGTCGAGCTGGGTCTCGTCGTAGTCGCTGGTGTCGGGGATGGCGGTCGGGTCCAGCAGGCTCAGCAGCTCGCCGAACGACTCCCGTTCACCGTTGTGCGGCGTGGCACTGGCCAGGATCAAGGCGTCGGTCCGCGGGGCGAGCAGCCCCGCGAGCCGGTTGTTCTTCGTACCCTTGTTGATCAGCTTGTGGGACTCGTCGATCACGACGGCATCCCAGTTGACCTGCATGAGGTGGCTGCGCCAGCGATCCGATCGCAGGGTATCGATGGAGATGATCGCGCGCTTGTAGTACGAGAAAGGGTTCCGGCCGGCCGGGATGTTCCGTCGGATTCGTTCGATGCCGCTCGAGTCCAGACGTACGAGAGGGATAGCGAAGCGCGTCCAGAGCTCGTGTTGGAACTGCTCCAGGATGGCTTTGGGCGTCACCACGAGGATGCGCTCGCCCCGGCCCCGCCGGATGAGCTCCGACAGCAGCAGGCCGACCTCGAGTGTCTTGCCCAAGCCGACCGCGTCGGCGATGAGCAGCCTCGGCCGCAAGCCGCGCAATGCCGCCCGGGCAGGCTCCCGCTGATAGGCGAGGTCATCGACGAGATGAGTGCCGACGGTAGCGAGCCGCTGCTCGGACAACGGCAGCGGGGTCTTACGGATCAGGGCATCGATGAACAGACGGGAGCGCCGGCACTCAGGAGAGGTGTCGACGACGAGGTCGGTGTCCTCCGGGCGGAGGGGCGTGACCTTGTCCAGCGACGGGTGAGCGAAGAAGACGGCCCGCTGATCGCGCACGAGCGGAGAGATCCCGCGGACATCCAACCGCGTACCGTCCTGCGCCGTATCGGACGCCTCGACGACCAGCCAGTCCTCGTCCCGCGCGCGGACCTGCATGCCCGCGGCGAACTTGGCGGTGCCTGCGTCACTGGTCACCAGGCTCTCTCCTTTACTCACTGCTGAACTGCCTCATCGTGCTCATGTGCGGGTCGACGGCGTCACCCGCCGAAGTCGGACCGGCGGTCGCGGATCTTCCCGCGCCAGCGGTCAGCCCACGGTTCTCCCCCGCCGCTGGATGCCCCCGCAACAGCCGGTTCCGGGGACGGCACGGGAGCTTCTGGCCCCTCCACAACCGCCTCGGGATCCGGCTCCACCACCGGCGGTGGCGAAGGAGGCGCCCCCTTTGCCACCTGCAACACATCCGTGAGGAACGCGTCGGGCAGCGGCGGATCCATGTCCCCATTTACCGGCACTGCCTGCTCCAGGAGCCGGTCCATCGCCGCCTCCAGCACGGTGTGGGCCGTGGGCCGGTCCTCAGGAGAGTAGGCGAGGCCACTGACAACGAGATCCCGCAGACTCTCGGGTAAGCCCGAAAGGTCCGGTTGGACGTTCTGCAGGGTCCGTTGCGCCGCCATGTGAGCGTAAAAGGGAGGATGCCCCGTGGCCGCGTGCACCAGAGTCGCGGCCAGGCTGAATACGTCCGCGGCCTCGCTCGCCTTCCGCGAGTCCATGGCCTGCTCCGGAGCCATGTACGCGAGTGTGCCGAGCGCCGAGTCGCCAGAGGTGAGCCCGGTCGCGCCGCCGACATGGCTGACCCCGAAATCGATCACGCGGGTACCCTGCTGGGTGACCAGCACATTGCTCGGTTTCAGATCACGATGCAGCAGCCGGACGGAGTGGATGTGGATGAGGGCCTCGGAGAGGCTCGCGGCCAGCCACCATGCACCGAGCTCACTCACCGGCCCGTGCTGGTTCAGCAACATTTCGAGCGACGGCGCGTGGATGTACTCCGTCGCGATCCACGGTTGCTCGGCAGCTGGATCAGCGGCCACGAGCGCGGCGGTGTGGAATCCCCCGACACGCCGGATCGCCTCCAGCTCCTGAGCGAAGCGTTGGCGGAAGTATGGATCGTCGGCCAACGCCGACTTCACGACCTTGATCGCCACCGGCCGGGGACTCCGGTAACCGAGGTAGACGACGCCCATCGCTCCCTGGCCGAGCCGCCCCGCCAAGCGGAAGCCAGCGATCTCACGGGGGTCACTGTCTCTCAGCGGCTCGAACACCATCGCCCCCCCGTTCCGCGTCCGGGCGTGCTGAGGCGGGACGCACGGGACGCGAACTACACACGTCAACAAAGGGGAGATTATCAGTGGTGCGGGCTGGTGTTCGTTCCTTGTCGGACGATGAGCAGTTCTATTGCCCAGGGGCTCGCGCAGCATCGCGTCACCGCGAGGCCACAGTTGTCCGCCCTCCTGTAGCGTCCTCAGGCACAAGACTGGGATGCTTGCATGTAGAAGCGTGTAGAAGAAGGACACAACAGGACTGGAGGGCGTAGGCCGTGGCGTACTCAACCCGCATGGCTGCCGCTCTTTCCGGAGCCACAGTCGGGCAACTGCGCACGTGGCGGCAAGACCGTGGAAACGGGCCAATCCTCCGCCCTGAACTGGCCACCAAGCCAGCCCTGTACTCGTTCCGTGACGTGCTCGCGCTACGAGCGTTCGCAATCCTCCGCCAGGACGTGTCGCTCCAGAAGATCCGCAAAGCCCTGGCCACGCTGAAGGGGTTCGGAGAAATCGAGCACCTGTCGAGCTATTCCCTGGTGGCCGACGGCGACTCGATCGTCCTCGTAGGCGACGACCACGCCACCGACCTCGTCAAGCACCCAGGGCAGCGGGTTATCGCCACCATGGCCGACATCCTCCAGGAGTTCGCACCTCGCGCCGGCGTCGTGGTTCCCCACCTTCTGCGACCCAAGCACCACGTCACTGTTGACCCTGACACACAAGGTGGGCAGCCGGTCATCACCGGCACCCGTGTCCCCTTCGACGCCGTCGCAGAACTGGTGGAGGACGGCATCCCTCCCGAGAAGATCGCCGATTACTACCCTGGCGTGACAGCGGACGCTGCCCGTGACGCGGTCTCGTTTGCCCTCTACGTTGACAGCTACAGCCCGGGACCGCGCGCTGCCTGATGCGAATCCTCATCGACGAAAACGTCCCGGTGCAGATGTTGGAAGTGCTCAGATGGCTACTGCCTGAGCACGAGGTGCGTCACGTCAGTGAGATCAAGTGGGCTGGAAAGAAGGATCTCGCGCTTCTCCCTGACGCAGCGAGGAAGGGCTTCGAGGCCTTCCTTACCAAGGACGGACGCCAGCTGGAGGATCCGTCGGAGACTGCCGCCATCAAGAAGTCCAGCATGCACCACATCCGGTTCAGTCAGGGACAGAAAGGCATGGTGGGGCTTGGCCTGGCGATGGGCGCCGTGATCGCAGCGATACCCCTGGTTGTTCGTGAACTCGACACAGCAGATGGCCAGCAACTGGTCCACATCAAGGGTCTGAACCCAGGGGGCAAGCACCGCTTCGACCTTGTGAATCCATCCAAGTCCCCGCCGCGCTATTGGCCGCGCTAGATCTACCTCACGAGACCCATCCCCAGCATCAGGCGCGGTCACGAACATCGCCGCGGCTCCAGTCCCCCTGTGCGCACCAGCGCCCCAACTCTGCGGCGCGCTCGAACATCAATTGCGGCCATGATGGCTGGCCTCATGAGCCACGCTCCCGGCTCACCCATCAGTGAGGCTGCCCCGTACGACGGTGGTGCGTCCGGTGACTGCTTGATCCTCTGTCTGACGGTGCTGTCGGCCCTTGGACTGTGACCATGTGGAGGCCCTGGAGGAGAAAAGCGGGTCTTCAGAACCTGCGCCGCGCCGATGGAGACGCTGCCCTGGGGCTTTATTCTACCGAGACTATGTCCTGCTTGTTCATTTTTGACCTAGGTTGGACTGTGAGGCAGGGAGGTAGACATGGGTTGGAAAGCAGGCTCGCTGCCAGGCTCACTGCACACAAAGAAGGAGCCCGAGGGTTGGGAAACAGGGTCATTGCCCGCGAAGAAGAAGCCGAGGCAGGGGCCCATCAACAAGGTCAAGGCGGAAGTGGCAGCGGAAGCCGCACAGCATGCCATCGACGCAGGCCGTCACGTACTCGTCTATAAGTTCATCGAGGCAGACCAGAGCCGCTCGTCTACCGGCCCCATGACCGGCATGAATGACCAGATCGAGGCGATCGAAGCTCTCGGCTGGACGCTCGACAAGATGTCTGCCACCCAGAGCGAGGTACTGACCGGATCGATCGCAGGGTTCACCAAGTACGCAGGTCATCCCATGAATGAGCGCATCGCGCTGGTCTGTATCTTCCGCAGGTCGTAGTCACGAACCTCGCTTATCGGCCGGATCCCCCTCCAACTGCCAGAAATCGCGGCAGAGAGCCACCATCATCCTGCACTTGTCGATGAGATCGAGAGCGTCCTCGGGCAGCGCGGTCCTCGCAATAGTCCCGGATGTCGGCGAAGATCTTCGCCAACGCCGGATCGAGTTCCTCTGCGAGGGCGAGTCCTTGGTCTTCGTTGGCCCTGGAAAATCGCTTCTTCGCGCAGAGGACGCTGCGCTCAGTCCCGAAGGTACGGCCGATGCCAGTGCCGTTCGCTGAGGACCTTGGTCCACTCGGCAGCGAGCCGCTCCCGCTTGTCGTCGGGAAGCTCGTCCAGTGTGGGGCGGAGTCCCTCGATGATCTTTGCGACCTCCTGCGTGTCGCGCCGGACGGGCAGACCGAGGTGATGGGCGATAGTGCGGAGAGTCATCGTGATCAGCTTCTTCGGGGGCTGTAATTCCAGTGTGCGCCCCGCGCCCCGCGCTCCGGGCGTCTAGCCGAGGGCACGTCTGATGCGGCGAAGGCGATCTCGACGGGCCCTGGCCAGCCTCGACTTGCCAAGACCGTGCGGGGCAGAGGGCGCCCGATGGTGACCCACAGCGGCAAGCCCGTACGTGTACCTGGGAATGGTGCGCGCGGACGTGGCCGGATGGCTGAGGGCATGCGGGCTCCAGCCGAGGCTGTTGGGCAGAGCCGGGTTGTGTGAGACCGCCGAGCGTAGTGTTGATTGTGCACTGAAAATAGAGGTGCCTGCCTCGCTCGTCGAGGAGGGGCTCATGATGACTGGCACGCCGAATCCCCTGCCCTCACAGTGGGGACCGCGCCCACCTGATCAGGGTCCGCCAGGTGCAAGTACTGTTCTTGATCTGGATCATCACTGGCGTAATCGCAGCTAACGACGACGATCCCTCCTGTGAGGGGCTAACGGGTGATGCGCTGGAACTGTGCCGGGATGCGGGAGACGTCGGGACCGCGATCGGTGTGGGACTGGTCATCGGCTTGTGGGCAGCCGTGGACATCATCCTTGGGGTCACCTACGGCATCTACATTCTCAGCCGCAGGCGGCAACCGTGAGTCCAAGGGTTTTTGCCGGCCACCCGGCCGCCCTCCATCACTTGATGATGATGTTGAACTGGGCGGTGCCGTCGTCCTCGAACTGCAGCGTCCCAGGAGTATTGGGGACCCCCAGTACTTCCGTCGCATTGATGTGCTCGCCGGGACGCGGGTCGGGCGTGCTGGTGAACGGGTCGTACGGGATGAGCTTGGGGTCCTCGGGGCCGACCACGAAGACAGGGCTGTCGGCTTCCCCGTTTGCGCCGGACCAGCGCGGGTTGCTTAGCCAGTAGGTGTCCCACTCGGTCGTGCCGGTCGTGCTGAGGTTCTTGACCCGCATGGAGTAGACCACGTACTGCTGTCCGGCGTCCGCCTTGTCGTCGCCGATTGCAGTGGTGTTGTCGACAGCGAGGAGTGTGATCTCAGCAGGGCCGTCCTCGGTCGTGACAGAGATGGTCTGTCCCTTCTTCAATTCACGCGGCGTCTGCGGTGACGGCGATTGTGGTGACGCCTCCTGTCGCGTACTGGCTGGTGTGCTCGTGGGCGACGTTTGAGGCGAGATCTCGCTGGCGCTGTCGCTGTCTCCGCAGGCTGCGACACCCCCGAAGACGAGGGCCGCCACGACTGCGATGCTCGCGGACTTGTGCATGATGACGATCTTCTTCGCAGGTCGCCCCCCTGCTCCTTGCCTCCATCATGCGTCTGGCCTGTGCTGGCTGCGCCCCATACGCTGGTCATGACGGGGGCGGCGGCTGTTCATCAGCAGCTCGTCAATCCAGGATATTTCAACCGTCACGCTCGGCCGTCACCTGCGTCTATGCAGGCCATGCACAGCGCTCAGCAGTCCATACTGCGCGACTACCTCGACTGAGCGAGGTCGTACGACACGGAAGGCCCGGTTCCCCGAGGGGGCCGGGCCTTCGTGATGCCGCCTCGCCGCGGGTGCGGGGTTCCGCGGGGTGGATCACTCTGGGTGTCCCACCGACACCACGGAGTGAGGAGTGCGTATGCGTCGTCGTCTGGCACGAGCTCTGGTCCTGCCGCTGGTCCTGGCAGCCGCGGTACCGGCCCTGGCAATGGGTTCCAGTGCCCCTGTGGCCGCCGACAGTGTGGTCATAGGTGGCTTTCCCGTCGAGGCGTCCCAGAGCCCGTGGACGGTGGCCCTGTCCAGTCGTGACCGGTTCGGGGGTACGCGTGCCGGGCAGTTCTGCGGAGGCGTGGCGGTCGGTCGCTCGACCGTGCTGACCGCGGCCCACTGCCTGGACGAGGACGTCCTGGGAGGGCCGCCCGAGCGGGTACGTGACCTCAAGGTCATAGCCGGACGCACAGACCTGCTCTCGGGCAGCGGCGGCCAAGAGGTCGCCGTGCGCCGCACGTGGGTGAACCCGGCCTACGACGGTGTCAGCAATGCCGGGGACTTCGCCGTGCTCACCCTGGCCGAACCCCTTCAGGGCGACCCGGTCATCGGCATGGCAGCCGAGGGTGATCCGGCGTACACGGCGGGTGAGACGGCCACGGTGTACGGATGGGGCGACACCTCGGGTGCCGGTGAGTACCCCGACAGCCTGCGGGCGGCGCGGGTGCGGGTGCTCCCCGACGCGCTGTGCGAGGAGGCGTACCCGGGCGGCTCGGAAGGCACCTACGACCCCAGGAGCATGCTGTGTGCCGGGGAGGCCGAGGGGGGTCGCGACGCCTGTCAGGGGGACAGCGGAGGGCCGCTGGTGGCCCAGGGGCGCCTGATCGGGCTCGTTTCCTGGGGGATCGGCTGCGGTCGGGCCGGCAACCCCGGGGTCTACATGCGGGTGTCCGACATCATGCGCACACTCGGCTGGGCGCCGGCCTCGGGGGGTGCGTGAGGCCCGGCGAAGCCTTGGGCGGTGCATGAGGCGCGGTAAGGCGGCGGACGGCGCGTGAAGCCCCGCCTGCAGCTGCAGGCGGTGCGTGGGGCCCTATGGAGGCACGGATGCGGCCCTCGGGCGGTGCGTGGGGCCCGATGGAGGCACGGATGCGGCCCTCCGGTGGTGCGTGGGGCTCGATGGAGCGGCGGATGCGGCCCTCGGGTGGTGCGGGGGGCTCGATGGAGCCGCGGATGCGGCCCTCCGGTGGTGCTTGAGGCCGGCGGAGCCACGGGTACGCGTCTCGGGCGGTGCACGAGGCGTCCTGCGTAGCCCTGAAACGGCCCGGGCGCCTGACCCGCCTGGAAAGACGAGGACGGGCGGCTGCCCCTGGTCACCAGGGGCAGCCGCCCGTTCACCGGCCTGTGCCGGGCTGGCTCGTCGTCGGACGCGAGGTCTCAGCGCTCTTCGTCGGAGGCGTTCGCGGGAGCGGACGTGAGCCGCTCCGTCTCGTCCTGTATCTCAGCGGCGATCTTCTTGAGTTCCGGCTCGAACTTGCGGCCGTGGTGGGCGCAGAAGAGCAGTTCTCCGCCGCTGAGCAGGACGACGCGCAGGTACGCCTGGGCGCCGCAGCGGTCGCAGCGATCAGCGGCCGTCAGCGGGCTCGCGGGGGTCAGAACAGTAGTCACGTCGCCTCTTCTCTAGCTCGACGAGCTGTCGTACCAGGGTCAACATCCAACCAGCCCGAAAACGTTCCCGCTCGTGGCTTTTCCTCGAAAGAATCTTGCGAGGCGGCTGTCTGCTGCCGGTTGGCGGCGAATGTGCCGTATTGCGTGTCTATGTGTCTTACGGGGCTTCGCGTTGTATCGGTGGTCGGTCCTCCCGGCTGGGTTGCCGGTTGTTCATGAGGACGTGCCCGGAGCCTAAATGGTTCATGCCTGGAAGGGAACGTGATGTGTACTTCACTCCATCGAGGGATCGAACGTGTATGCGAGTGTGGACTAGTGTGAGTTTCCGACGAGGGTGGCGTTACAACGGCTCTACCAGGCCTCGGTACCCTCTCACCGGTGACTGAAGCCGCGCCCTTACCCGTGAGGGCCCCATCTGAAATTCAGCGAGGAGCGAACCGCGTGACCGCCGAAACGTCCGTGCCGTCCACAGCTCTGCTGGCAGGAGCAGACCGGGACGGTTCCAACTACACCGCGCGGCACCTGCTCGTCCTCGAGGGGCTCGAGGCCGTACGCAAGCGCCCGGGTATGTACATCGGCTCGACCGACAGCCGTGGCCTGATGCACTGCGTCTGGGAGATCATCGACAACTCCGTCGACGAGGCCCTGGGCGGGTACTGCGACCACATCGAGGTGATCCTCCACGACGACGGCTCGGTCGAGGTCCGGGACAACGGCCGGGGCATCCCGATCGACGTCGAGCCCAAGACCGGCCTGTCCGGTGTCGAGGTCGTCATGACCAAGCTGCACGCCGGCGGCAAGTTCGGAGGTGGCTCCTACGCCGCCTCCGGCGGTCTGCACGGCGTCGGCGCCTCCGTGGTGAACGCCCTGTCCGCCCGGCTGGACGTCGAGGTGGACCGCGGTGGCCACACGCACGCGATCAGCTTCCGGCGCGGTGTCCCCGGCGCCTTCGCCGGCAATGGCCCGGAGGCCAAGTTCGAGGCCAAGAGTGGGCTGCGCAAGGCCAAGAAGATCCCGAAGAGCCGTACCGGCACGCGCGTGCGGTACTGGGCCGACCGCCAGATCTTCCTCAAGGACGCCAAGCTCAATCTGGAGACGCTGCACCAGCGCGCCCGCCAGACCGCGTTCCTGGTGCCCGGTCTGACCATCGTGGTGCGCGACGAATACGGGCTCGGCGAGGGTGGCAGCAAGGGCGAGGAGTCCTTCCGCTTCGACGGCGGGATCAGCGAGTTCTGCGAGTACCTGGCCAACGACAAACCGGTCTGCGACGTCCTCCGCTTCTCCGGGCAGGGCACCTTCAAGGAAACCGTCCCGGTGCTGGACGAGCACGGTCAGATGACCCCCACCCAGGTCACCCGTGAGCTCGACGTCGACGTGGCGATGCGCTGGGGCACGGGGTACGACACGACCCTGAAGTCGTTCGTGAACATCATCGCCACGCCCAAGGGCGGCACCCATGTCGCCGGCTTCGAGCAGGCCGTGACCGCCACGATGAACGAGGTCCTCCGCGCCAAGAAGCTGCTGCGCGTCGCCGAGGACGACATCGTCAAGGACGACGCCCTGGAGGGTCTGACGGCGGTCGTCACCGTGCGCCTGGCCGAGCCGCAGTTCGAGGGGCAGACCAAGGAGGTCCTCGGAACCTCGGCGGCCCGTCGCATCGTGAACACGGTGATCTCCAGGGAACTCAAGGCGTTCCTGACGTCCACGAAGCGGGACGCCGCCCAGCAGGCCCGTGTCGTGATGGAGAAGGCCGTCGCCGCGGCCCGGACGCGCATCGCCGCCCGGCAGCACAAGGACGCGCAGCGGCGCAAGACGGCCCTGGAGTCCTCCTCGCTGCCCGCCAAGCTGGCCGACTGCCGCAGCGACGACGTCGACCGCAGCGAGCTGTTCATCGTCGAGGGTGACTCCGCGCTCGGCACGGCGAAGCTCGCCCGGAACTCCGAGTTCCAGGCGTTGCTGCCGATCCGGGGCAAGATCCTCAACGTCCAGAAGTCGTCCGTGACGGACATGCTGAAGAACGCCGAGTGCGGCGCGATCATCCAGGTCATAGGAGCCGGCTCGGGCCGGACCTTCGACATCGACACCGCCCGCTACGGCAAGATCATCATGATGACCGACGCCGACGTCGACGGCTCGCACATCCGCACGCTGCTGCTGACGCTGTTCCACCGCTACATGCGGCCCATGGTCGAGGCCGGCCGGGTCTTCGCGGCGGTGCCGCCGCTGCACCGCATCGAGATCGTCCAGCCGAAGAAGGGCCAGGACATGTACGTCTACACGTACTCGGACCGCGAACTGCGCGACAAGCTCATGGAGTTCCAGACCAAGGGCATCCGCTACAAGGACTCGATCCAGCGCTACAAGGGCCTCGGCGAGATGGACGCCGACCAGCTGGCCGAGACGACGATGGACCCGCGTCACCGCACCCTGCGCCGGATCAACCTCTCCGACCTGGAGTCCGCCGAGCAGGTCTTCGACCTGCTGATGGGTAACGACGTGGCGCCGCGCAAGGAGTTCATCTCCAACTCGGCGGCGACGCTGGATCGGTCGCGGATCGACGCGTAGCCGCGGCACCGGGCCGTTTTGCTGGGTACGACCGCGGGCTCCGGCCCCGGTCGGTGTCCGTCCGGCCAGGGCCAGTACGACCAGGGCTGGCCAGTACGACCAGGGCCCGTACGACCAGCCCCGTCACCCAGGGCCGGGCTCAAGGACCGTGCGCAGGCGGTGCGTTACGCCTACGCGAAACGACTTGTGCGGCCGCCAGCCGGTTAGTCACCTGATGGGGTGAAGACGGAGGGGAAGAAGAGTCGGGGATCTTCCCGTTCTGTCCATCCTTGGGCATGCAGCGAAGCAAGGGCCGTCCCCGTGGCGGCGGGGCCGGCCAGGAGAGTTGGGTCGAGCCTCTCGACGGTCATGACCCGGTCCCGGCCGAGGAGGCCGGACAGCTCAGGTACGACGATCCCTGGTACGACGCCCTCGCCTCCGGGTGGGGTGAGTGGGCCGGTGACGGGACGCAGGGCCCCTCGGTGGTTCCGCCGGCACGGGCGGGGGCCGCCGCGGCCGATGTGTACCTGGAAGTGCAGCGCAGTGCGGCCTTCCAGGAGGTGCGCAGGCGGTACCGGAGGTTCGTGGTGCCTGCGTTCGTGGCCTTCTTCGCCTGGTACCTGGGCTACGTCGTGGCCGCCACGACCGTGCCGGATCTGATGGCACGGCCCGTGGCGGGAGCGGTGAACGTGGCGATGGCGGCGGGACTCGGACAGTTCCTGTCCACGTTCCTGCTCACCTGGGCGTACGCGCGGCATGCGCGGCTTCGCAGGGACCGGGCCGCGCTCGAACTGCGGTGGGACACACAAGAACTGACGCGCGGCATGAACGGTGGTACGTCGTGACGGAGGAACACCAGACGCTGGCGCTGCTGCTCTTCAGCGCGTTCGTCGCGGTCACGTTGGGGATCACCACGTGGGTCAGCCGCAACCGGCGCGGCTCGGCGGAGGAGTTCTACGCCGGCGGGCGGCTGTTCTCACCCATGGAGAATGGTTTTGCCATCGCGGGCGACTACATGTCGGCCGCCTCCTTCCTCGGAGTCACCGGGCTCATCGCCTTGTTCGGCTACGACGGGCTGCTGTATGTCGTCGGCTTTCTCGTGGCATGGCTGGTGGTGCTGTTCCTGGTCGCCGAACTGGTGCGCAACTGCGGCCGGTTCACGATGGCCGACGTCGTGGCGGCGCGGATGAGGGAGCGTCCGGTGCGCATCGCGGCGGGAACCTCCTCCGTCACCGTGTCCGTTCTGTATCTGGTGGCGCAGATGGTCGGCGCGGGCAGCCTGGTGGCGCTGCTGCTCGGGGGCACGAGCGACGCGGCGCGGGACTGGACCGTCATCGGTGTGGGCGCGCTCATGGTGATCTACGTGTCCCTGGGAGGGATGCGGGCGACCACATGGATCCAGATCGTCAAGGCCGTTCTGCTGCTCGGCGGCACCATCGTGCTGACGGTGCTCGTCCTGGTGCGTTTCCACGGTGACGTGGACCTCTTGCTGCTCACGGCGGCGGAGCGCAGCGGGCACGGCGAGGCGTTCCTGGCGCCGGGGCTGAAGTACGGCGGGGACTGGACGGCCCGCTTCGACTTCATCAGTCTGGCGCTGGCCCTGGTGCTGGGTACGGCGGGGCTGCCGCACATCCTGTCGCGCTTCTACACGGTGCCCACCGCGCGGGCCGCCCGCCGCTCGGTCGTCTGGGCCGTCGGGCTGATCGGCGGCTTCTACCTGATGACGATCGTGCTCGGGTTCGGCGCGGCCGCCGTCCTGGGGCCGGATGCGGTCAGGGAGTCGAGCGCGGCCGGGAACACGGCGGTTCCGCTGCTGGCGCTCGACCTCGGCGGTGGTGCGGGTTCCACCGGGGGGACGGTTCTCTTCGCGATCGTCGCCGCGGTCGCCTTCGCCACGATCCTCGCCGTGGTCGCCGGGATCACGCTCGCGTCCTCGGCGTCCGTGGCCCACGACCTGTACGCCTCCCTGCGGCGCCGCGGCGGGAAGCCGCGCAGCGAGGTGGCCGTGGCCCGTGTCGCGGCCGTCGGCGTCGGCGTGTTGGCGATCGCGCTCGGTCTGCTGGCGCGGGACCTCAACGTGGCGTTCCTGGTCGGCCTGGCCTTCGCCGTCGCCGCGTCCGCGAACCTGCCGGTACTGCTCTACTCCCTGTTCTGGCGCGGCTTCACCACACGGGGCGCCGTATGGGCCGTCTACGGCGGTCTGGTCCCGGCCGTGGTGCTCGTGGTGCTGTCCCCGGTGGTCTCGGGAAGCCCCGACTCACTCTTCCCGGGCATCGACCTCCAGTACTTCCCGCTGCAGAACCCGGGCCTGGTATCCATCCCCCTCGGCTTCCTCGCGGGCTGGCTGGGCACCGTCACCTCGACGGAGGTCCCCGACGAGGCCAAGCACGCGGAGACCGAGGTGCGTTCGCTGACGGGTGCCGGAGCGGCGTAGGGCGGTGCCCTCGGTGTCCTGGCAGGACGGCGCCCGGCACCGGTTCAGGGAGAAACCGGCCCGCTGTCGCCCTAGCCGCGGGTCGCCCACACGTAACGGTGTTCCGGGCGGCCCGCATCGCCGTACTTGAGGGTGAGTCTGGCCCGTCCCGTGCGTTCCAGGAGCTTCAGATAGCGCTGGGCGGTCTGGCGGCTCACTCCGGTCCGCTCGGCGATCTCCTGGGCGGACAGGGGCCCGTCCGCGTTCATGAGGGACTGGCGGACCAGCTCGGCCGTCGTGGGGGAGTGTCCCTTGGGCAGGGCGCTTTCCGACGGTGCCGAGAGCGCCCCGAAAATGCGGTCCACCTCGGCCTGCTCGGCCTCTCCACCGCCGTCGAGGGTGCGGCGCAACTCGGCGTAGGCATCCAGCTTGGCGCGCAGGCCGGCGAAGGCGAACGGCTTGACCAGGTACTGCAGCGCGCCGTGCCGCATCGCGGCCTGCACGGTGGAGACGTCCCGGGCCGCCGTGACCATGATCACGTCGGTCTGGTCGCCACGCCGCCGCATCTCCTGGACGACCGCCAGCCCTGTCGCGTCCGGCAGGTAGTGGTCCAGGAGCACCAGGTCCAGCCGGGGCAGCGCCTCCAGTCGATGCAGCGCTTCCGCGGCGCTGTGGGCCACGCCGGCGACGTGGAAGCCCGGCACCTTCTCGACGTAGGCGGCGTTGACCCGCGCGACCCTCATGTCGTCGTCCACGACCAGGACCTCGATCATCACGCCTTCTCCTCGGTGGTCTGCGGAACTGACGGCACCGTCAGGACGGCCGACTGCGGACCCGGCTCGGCCAGCGCCTCGGGCAGGACGACGGTGAACTCCGCGCCCCCGCCGTGCGCCTCACCGACGGTCGCGCTGCCGCCCTGGCGCTCCGCGAGCCTGCGCACCAGGGACAGCCCGATACCCCGCTCGCGGTGAGCCGGCGGCTTCTTCGTAGACCATCCCGTGGTGAAGATCAACTCGCGGTGTTCCTGCGGGATCCCGGGGCCCGTGTCACGCACCCTGAGGATCGCCGTACGCCCCTCCGCGCGCAGTTCGACTTCCACGCGCGCGTGCTGCGTGCCGGCGACGGCGTCGAGGGCGTTGTCGACCAGGTTCCCGACGACGGTGACGAGCCCCTGCGGGTCGACCAGCCGGTCGGGGAGCCGGGTCCGGTCCGACACCCACAGGGCGACGCCCCGTTCGGCCGCGACGGTCGCCTTGCCGACCAGCAGGGCGGCCAGAAGCGGGTCCTCGATCCGCTCCGTGACCTGTTCCGCGGTGGCCCGGTGATCACCGACCACCTCGCCGACGAACTCGACGGCGTCGTCGTACATCTCCAGTTCGAGCAGCCCCAGAAGCGTGTGCATCCGGTTGGCGTGCTCGTGGTCCTGGGCGCGCAGGGCGTCGATCAGACCACGGGTGGAGTCCAGTTCGCGGCCCAGCTGCTCCAGCTCGGTGCGGTCGCGCAGGGTGGCCACGGCACCGCCGTCGTCGGTGGGCATGCGGTTGGCGACCAGCACCCGCTGCCCGCGCACGGTGAGCAGATCCGTCCCCGTGACGCGTCCGGCCAGCACATCGGCCGTGCGGCCCGCGCCGAGCGCCTCGTCGGGGGAGCGGCCCACCACCGTCTCCCCGATGCCCAGCAGGCGCTGTGCCTCGTCGTTCACGAGACGGATGCGACCGGTGCGGTCCAGGGCGACGACGCCCTCGCGGATGCCGTGCAGCATCGCCTCGCGTTCGGACAGCAGCGCCGCGATGTCCGAGAAGGCCAGGTCCCTGGTCTGCCGCTGGACCCGCCGGGAGATGAGCCACGCGGCCAGCGCACCCACGGCCAGGGCGCCGCCGGCGTACGCGAGCAGCCCCGGGATCGCGTGGATCAGGCGGGCCCGGACGCTGTCGTAGGCGATGCCGACGGAGACCGCGCCGACGACGGTGCCGTCGCTGTCGCGCAGCGGTACCTTGCCCCGGGCGGAGCGGCCCAGGGTGCCGCTGTCGATCTCCATGACCTCCTTGCCGGCCAGGGCCTGGCCGGGGTCGGTGGAGACGATGCCGCCGATCTGTTCCGGGTCCGTGTGCGACCAGCGCACGCCCCGCCAGTCCATCACCACGACGTACTCGGCCTTGGTGGCCTTCCGGATCCGCTCCGCCTCCCGCTGCACCGGACCGTTCGGCGACGGCGGCGTCTCCCTCACGTCCCGTGCGAGTTCCGGCTGCTGGGCGGTCGTCTGCGCGATCGCGAGCGCACGGCGCATCGCCTGGTCGTCCAGCTCGTTACTGAGGGGCGCCAGGAACAACCCGGTCGCGAGCACAGCGACTCCCGCGGCGATCGCCACCTGCATCAGCAGCACCTGCGAGAACACCCGCCGGGGCAGACCGAGGCGCAGGCGGCGTGCGGGGGGAGTGGGGCTCATACCCAAGACCGTACGTGCGGCCGGCTGCCTGCCCTAGACGGGTGTGGCGTGGATCTCCAGATCAAGGCGGGCAGAGTCAGCGGCGTCGGTGCATGACATTCGGCATCCCTCCGGAAGAGCCGTGTCCGGCCGCCGAAGCCGTCCACGCCGGGCCGAACGGTCAGCCGGCCAGTGCCGCAGCCATCCTCACCTCGCGCACCGCCACCACGTCCATCCGCGCGGGAGACCCGAGGACCGACGCTCCGCAGCTCTCCGGGCGGGCCGGCTGCGCCGCGCCCTGGGCCACGTCGACCTGCCAGCGGCGCCCGTCGGTGTGGGCGACGGTCACCTCCCAGCGCGGGGCCGAGCCGACCGTCCGGACGATGCTCAGCGCCTCCGCGGTGCATTCGCCCGTCCTGGCGCGCACGGCGAGCTCGGCGGCCTGACCGGGCCGTTCCCAGGCGGAGCTGCCCCGGCACCCCTCCACGACGATCCGCCCCTCCCGGGCGCCGTGCAGGACCTCCTTGAGGGAGTGGGCCTCGGCCCGGCCGTACGCGTATCCGTACGGCAGCACGAGCACCGTGGGGGAGAAGCGGTGACCACCCAGATGGGTGACCTCCCAGACGCCCTCGACCCCGGACGTCGCCAGCTCGGCCGCGAGGGGCCTGCCGAGGAGGGCGCAGCAGCGGTCGCGCTTGCCGTTGGTGCAGACCAGGGCGAGCGGGTCGCCGTCGTGGGGCCGGCCGCCGAGCAGCGCGTCGAACATGCGGTGGTCGCCCCGGCCGAGCGCGGCGAAGTCGAGGTCGAGGAGCTGTCCCGGGTCCGAGGTCGAGGCGCTGTGCAGCCACACGTTTCCCGGCACGACGTGCGCGACGTACACGCGGCGTGTGGTGGGCATGCGGCGGTCCGCGTGGCGCCCGGGGCGGCGGATGAGCGCGATCCGTACGCCCGTGTCCTTTGCGGCGGCCTCCAGCGCACGTCCCAGGGCGGGGTCCAGGTGGCTCGAAGTGAGCGCCTTGGCACCCCACGGACCGGGCTGTTCGATCAACAGCCAGGTCCTCGCGGTGGCCGCGGTTCCCGAAACGGGCTCGTCGAAGTCCCGGGAGACGCTTGAGCACGTACTCACAGAGGTGAGCCTAACCTGACTTGCGCCGCCGCGAATTTCGGCCCCGCCCTGCGCTACTCCGGCAGTGGCTGCGGAGGCCTCGGACCTGTGTAGAGACCGCTCGGGCGCATCCGCAGGGGGCGTTCGCCGTACTCCTCCAGGGCGTGGGCGATCCAGCCCGCCGTGCGGGCGACGGCGAAGATCGTCTCGCCCGCGGTCGGCGGCATGCCGGAGGACACCGTGAGCACGGCGAGCGCCAGGTCCACGTTGGCGTGCAGCGGGACGTGCCGGGCGGTGGTCTCGACGATGTCGCGGGCCGCGAGGAGAGCGGGCTCCGCGCGCGGGATCCGCTCCAGGAGGGCGAACAGGGCACGCGCGCGTGGGTCCTCGCCGGGGTAGAGCCGGTGGCCGAGGCCCGGGACGCGCCGGCCGGCGCGCAGTTCGTCCGCGATCACGGGTGCCGCGTCGCCCTGTTCGAGCACGTCCTGCAGCAGCCGGTGGGCCAGCCCGCTGGCCGCGCCGTGCAGCGGGCCCTCGATCACGCCCAGTCCGGCGGAGACCGCCGCGTAGGGGTGGGCACGGGCCGAGGCGGCGACGCGCACCGCCAGGGTGGAGGCGGCCAGGTCGTGGTCGACCAGGAGGGCGAGGGCGCCGTCCAGGGCGCGCAGGGACGCCTCGTCGGCCTTGCGCATCGAGAGCCGGGTCCACAGGCGGTGGGCCATGGGGCCCTCGTCACGACGGTCGTGTGCCCTCGGCGGCAGGGCGGCGACGAGCGTGGGGATGAGGGTGCGCGCGGTGCCGAGCACGGCGTCCTCGGACAGGTCGAACCGCAGCGGATCGGCGGTCGCGGCGGCGACGGTCGCCACCCGCAGCAGGTCGGCGGGCGCGGCGTGTTCGGGCAGCGCCTCGACGGCGCGGCGGGCGACGGACACGAAGGCGGTCGGTGCGGTGAACGTACTGCCCGGGAGCATCCGGCCCGTCCAGAGCCACTCGGCGACCTCCTCATAGGTGTGCCGTGTGGCCAGGTCGACGGCGTCGACACCGCGGAAGAAGTAGCGGTCGCTCTCGATGAGCGTGAGGCGGGTGCGGACGGACAGCTCGCCACCGGAACGGCCCCCGCCGGAGTCGCCCGAGCCGGAACCGCTGGGACCGGAACCGCCCGAGCTGTCGCGCCTGTTGCGCCGGGCGAGCGCCTCGACCTCCCCGGCGTCGAAGGTGCTGCCCCGCCCGCCGCTCACCCGCCGGCTGCTGAGCTGGCCGCGGCTCACATACGCGTACACGGTCTCCGGCTTCACACCGAGCAGCTCGGCGGCCTCCCTGGTGCTCAACCGCCGTTCCGCGTCCATGGGGGCGGGCTCTTGATCGCGCATGGGGGTCACCGTATCCGTCCCGCGGTCCATTGACTGATGTATTGATTCAATCAATATTGACAGGCATTTAGTCAATCATGGACAGTCGAATCAAGTCCAGGGAGGAAGTCATGTCCGTCAACAGGTCAGCAGCCACTCTTGTCGAAGCGCCCCGGGGGCTCGCCGGTGTTGTCGTCACCGACACCCGGATCGGTGACGTCCGCGGTCTGGAGGGCTTCTATCACTACAGGCAGTACTCGGCCGTCGACCTCGCGCGGACCCGCGGCTTCGAGGACGTCTGGCATCTCCTCGTCCACGGTGAACTGCCGGACGCGGCACGGAGCGCGGCCTTCGCGGCCGAGACCGCCGCGCTGCGGCGGCTGCCCGACGAGGTGCGGGCGGCGCTGCCGGCCATCGCCGCGGCCGGCGGGCGCTCCGGCCCGCTCGCCGGGATGCGTACGGCCCTCTCGCTGCTGGGGGCGGCGAAGGGGTTCCGGCCCGTGTACGACATCGACGCGGACCGGCGCCGGCAGGACACGATCGAGGCGGCCGCGGCGGTGCCCACGCTGCTCGCCGCGCTGCATCGGCTGGGCGCGGGGCTGGAGCCGGTGGAGCCGCGCGAGGACCTGTCCTACGCGGCGAACTACCTGTACATGGTGACCGGTTCGGTGCCCACCGAGCCGCACGCGCGGGCGATCGAGCAGTACCTGATCTCCATCATTGATCACGGATTCAATGCATCAACCTTCACGGCTCGGGTCATCGCGTCGACGGGCGCGGACGTGGCGGCGTGCCTCGCCGGGGCGGTGGCGGCGCTGTCGGGGCCGCTGCACGGGGGTGCGCCCAGCCGCGCGCTGGACACCCTGGACGCGATCGGCACCCCGGACCGAATCGACTCCTGGGTACGTCAGCGGGTGCTCGCCGGTGAGCGCATCATGGGGTTCGGGCATGCGATCTACCGCACGGAGGACCCGCGCTCCCGGATGCTGCGCGAGGTCGCCCAGGGGTTCGGCGGGCCGCGGGTGGAGTTCGCCGTCGAGGTGGAGCGTCACATCGAGGCGATCCTGGCGGAGCTGAAGCCGGGCCGGGAACTCCACACCAACGTCGAGTACTACGCGGGTGTGGTCATGGAACTCTGCGGCCTGCCGCGGGAGATGTTCACCCCGACCTTCGCCGCCGGGCGCGCGGTGGGCTGGAGCGCCAACATCCTGGAGCAGGCGGAGGACACGAAGATCATCAGGCCGGTGGCGCGGTATGTCGGACCGGAGGCGCCGGCACCGTTGCCCGCCTGAGCGAAGGCGCCGCAGGGTGGGGAGGGGGCGGCGTCATGCGCCGACCGTCCTCCGTTGTGGTGCGTGTGAAGCTGCCATCCGGTCACCTTGATGTGAACCATGCTGCGAATGCAGAGCCGCCGCATGTCATCAGGACCGTCAACAGCCGCACGGGCATGCGTTGGACGGTCATGCGGAACCCGCCGATGCGGATGTCCAGGGCTGGAGCCTGCTCATGCATCTCCTCGGCGCGGTTGCTCTTCACTTCGTGTTCCCTCCGCAAGATCTTCTGTGGCCTCTGTACAGGCGGTGGAAGCGGACCTGTGGGGCCGCCGCCCTCGATGATGGGGCGGCATGGAGCGTGGATGAGCGGAGTCAACCTTGTTGGCACCTGGGTAAACGCATCGGTTTGCGGGTTCGTTACCACCCAGCCGTGTGCCCCGTTCCAGAGAGCGATCTGCGAGAGAGCGGTGCTTGGCCGGGGCGTGGAGTTACTGGTCCGACGGGTGCCCGACGACCCACCACTCGTCGATGTCCGCCTCCTCCAGCTGGGCGAGCAGATCATCGACCATGCAGCTCAGCCCTGCCTCGTCGGAGGTGTCGACGAGGGCCGTCCGGTGTGGGCGGGTGGCATACCAGTACCCCATGAAGAGGGGGTTCTGCAGCATGTTCGGGCAAAGCTGATCAATGCCGACTTAGCCAAGTTGCCCATGCGATTGCAGCGCTGCGCGTTGCTTGCTCCGGGAGACGGTTCCGTCATAGGCGTCGAGCACCTCGGCCAGTTCCGGATCGTCCATCGCCTTGCTCAGCAACTCCCAGTGCAGACGCTGCTGGTGCGCGAAGTTGGTCCGGCGCTGGGACTGCGCGGCCTCCTCCAGGTGCTCGATCCGGGCGCGCAACGCGTGGAACGCGGGCCACTGCAAGGCCAGGGCGACGGCGGCACCCGCCGCCAGGCCCAGTCCTGCCGAGGCGGCGGCCCTCAGACCTCGGAACCCAAATTTCTGTGTGGTCATGTCAACCCCCGGTTCAGGCGGCCGTCCGCCGGTCGTCGGGGTGCGGGTCGACGGGAGGGGACCGGCGAGCGGTGGGCGGCGCTTGCCGCCTCCCAGAGTGCCGAGCGGCTCTGATCGGCGGGGAGGCGGAGAGGAGGCGCACGGAGGGAAGCGAGGGTCGCACAAACCGGCGCCATGCCCAACGTCTGCCCCGCGAGTGCTGCTAACAATCGTTCACTCAGGCGTGGATCTCACGGCTCGTATCCTGGGGCGGCATCCCCATTTCCCACGTGTGCCGGGAACGCGAGCCGGTGCACGCGTCGGCGCGAGAGAGGTCGCACGGTGAGCCAGCCGAGTCCGAAACCGCAGCAGATCCCGGTCGTCGTTCTGGCCGGATTCCTCGGCTCGGGAAAGACCACCCTGCTCAATCACCTGCTGCATCGCAGCGGCGGCAGCCGTATCGGCGCGATCGTCAACGACTTCGGGGCGATCGAGATCGACGCCATGGCCGTGGCGGGAGCGCTCGGCGACTCGACGGTCTCCCTGGGCAACGGCTGCCTGTGCTGTGCCGTCGACGCGAGCGAACTGGACCAGTACCTGGAGCGGCTCGCGGAGCCCGGCCTCGGCATCGACGTCATCGTCATCGAGGCCAGCGGTCTCGCCGAGCCGCAGGAACTCGTGCGGATGCTGCTGGCCAGCGAGCACCCGGGGGTCGTGTACGGCGGGCTCGTCGAGGTCGTCGACGCCGCCGAGTTCGACGACACCCGGGCCAGGCACCCCGAGATCGACCGGCATCTCGCGCTGGCGGACCTCGTCGTGGTCAACAAGCTCGACCGGGCGGCGGACGGCGAAGGCGTCCTCGGGCTGGTCCGGAGCCTCGTCGACCGTGCCGCCGTCGTCCCGGCCACCTACGGCCGGATCGACCCCGAGTTCCTCTTCGACTGCCGCCCGAGCGAGGAGCGCATCGGTCAGCTGTCCTTCGACGACCTGCACGAGCACGGCGGCGACGACGACGGCCACGACGGTCACCTGCACGCCGCCTACGACAGCCTGTCGTTCGTCTCCCCGAGCCCCCTCGACCCGCGCCGGCTGATGACGTTCCTGGACAGCCGCCCCGAGGGGCTGTACCGGATCAAGGGCTATGTCGACTTCGGGCCGTGCGACGTCCGCAACCGCTACGCCGTCCATGCCGTCGGGAGATTCCTGCGCTTCTACCCGGAGCCCTGGCCGGCCGGCGGTGAACGCCTCACCCAGCTGGTCCTCATCGGCTCGGGGATCGACACCGCCGCGCTCGAGAAGGAGCTGGAAGCCTCCAGGAGCGACGCCCCACACGCCGACGAGCACGGCATGTGGGGCGTCCTGAGGTACGTACGCGACCCCGGGGAGCAGGGCGCGGACCCGGCCTAGACCGGCCCGGCCACCACCGCCACCGTCTTCGCCAGGGACACCCCCGAGCCGTCGCGGCGCGGGTCGATGTCCGGGAGGTCGGCCGGCGCGCCGTTCTTCTGCGCGGCGAGCGCGGGGACGGGGCCCGCCCAGGCCAGGGACAGGCAGTCCTCGCCCTTCAGGAACCGCTGGCAGCGGACACCGCCGGTGGCGCGGCCCTTGCGCGGGTACTGGTCGAACGGGGTCAGCTTGGCCGTCGTCTGGACGGAGTCGTCCAGGGTGCCCCGCGAGCCGGCGATGGTGAAGACGACGGCGTCCACGGCCGGGTCCACCGCCGTGAAGGAGATGACCTTCGCGCCCTCCGTGAGCTTGATGCCGGCCACACCGCCGGCCGGACGCCCCTGCGGGCGGACCTGGGACGCCTGGAAGCGCAGCAGCTGCGCGTCGTCGGTGATGAAGACCAGGTCCTCCTCGCCGGTGCGCAGCTCGACCGCGCCGACGATCCGGTCGCCCTCCCTGAGGGTGATCACCTCGAGCTCGTCCTTGTTGGCCGGATAGTCCGGCACCACGCGCTTGACGACGCCCTGTGCCGTGCCGAGCGCCAGGCCCGGCGACGACTCGTCGAGCGTGGTCAGGCAGACCACCGTCTCGTCGTCCTCCAGTGTGACGAACTCCGCCAGCGGTGCGCCCCCCGCGAGGTTCGGCGACGGCAGCGACTCCGGGAGCTGGGGGAGGTCGACGACGTTCAGCCGCAGCAGCCGGCCCGTCGAGGTGACCGCGCCCACCTCACCGCGGGCCGTGGCCGGCACCGCCGAGACGATCACGTCGTGCTTCACGCGCTTGGTGCCGGGCTCCACCGTGAAGGGTTCGCCGTTCGCCGTACGGGCCAGCAGCCCCGTGGACGACAGCAGCACCCGGCACGGATCGTCGGCCACCTGGAGCGGCACGGCCGCGACCGGGGCACCGCTCGACTCCAGCAGGACCGTACGCCGGTCGCTGCCGAACTTCTTCGCGACGTTGGCCAGTTCGGAGGAGACCAGCTTGCGCAGCTCGGAGTCCGAGTCGAGGATCCGGGTCAGCTCCTCGATCTCCGTGTTGAGCCGGTCCTTCTCCGACTCCAGCTCGATGCGGTCGTACTTGGTCAGACGGCGCAGCGGCGTGTCGAGGATGTACTGCGTCTGCACCTCGCTCAGCGAGAACTGCTCCATCAGGCGCTGCTTGGCCTGCGCGGAGTTCTCGCTGGAGCGGATCAGGCGGATGACCTCGTCGATGTCCAGCAGGGCCGTCAGCAGACCCTCGACCAGGTGCAGCCGGTCGCGCTTCTTGCCGCGGCGGAACTCCGAGCGCCGCCGTACGACGTTGAAGCGGTGGTCGAGGTAGACCTCCAGGAGCTCCTTCAGGCCCAGCGTGAGCGGCTGGCCGTCCACCAGCGCCACGTTGTTGATGCCGAAGGACTCCTCCATCGGCGTCAGCTTGTAGAGCTGCTCGAGGACCGCCTCCGGAACGAAGCCGTTCTTGATCTCGATGACCAGGCGCAGGCCGTGCTGGCGGTCGGTGAGGTCCTTGACGTCGGCGATGCCCTGGAGCTTCTTGGAGCCGACCAGGTCCTTGATCTTGGAGATGACCTTCTCGGGGCCGACCGTGAAGGGCAGCTCCGTGACGACGAGGCCCTTGCGGCGGGCCGTCACGGGCTCCACCGACACCGTCGCCCGGATCTTGAACGTGCCGCGGCCGGACTCGTAGGCGTCCCGGATGCCGGACAGGCCGACGATGCGGCCGCCCGTGGGCAGGTCGGGGCCCGGGACGTGCTTCATCAGGGCGTCGAGATCGGCGTTCGGGTGCCTGATCAGATGGCGGGCGGCGGCGATGACCTCGCGCAGGTTGTGCGGCGCCATGTTCGTGGCCATGCCGACCGCGATGCCCGAGGCGCCGTTGACCAGGAGGTTCGGGAAGGCGGCGGGCAGAGCCACCGGTTCCTGCTCCTGGCCGTCGTAGTTGGGGTTGAAGTCGACGGTGTCCTCGTCGATCGACTCCGTCATCAGGCTCGTCGCCTCGGCCATCCGGCACTCGGTGTACCGCATGGCCGCCGGCGGGTCGTCGTTGCCCAGCGAGCCGAAGTTGCCGTGGCCGTCGACCAGGGGGACCCGCATCGAGAAGGGCTGGGCCATGCGCACGAGGGCGTCGTAGATCGACGCGTCGCCGTGCGGGTGCAGCTTGCCCATCACCTCGCCGACGACCCGGGCGCACTTGACGTACCCGCGCTCGGGGCGCAGGCCCATCTCGCTCATCTGGTAGACGATGCGGCGGTGCACCGGCTTGAGGCCGTCGCGTGCGTCCGGCAGGGCGCGGGAGTAGATGACCGAGTACGCGTACTCGAGGAAGGAGCCCTGCATCTCGTCGACGACGTCGATGTCGAGGATCCGCTCCTCGTACGAGTCGTCGGGCGGCGGGGTCTTCGTGCTGCGGCGGGCCATCGCTGCCGGCTCCTTGCTGCTGCGATCCAGATCTGACGCGGACCATTGTGGACCGCCGCACTGACAAGCGGGACCAGGACCCGGGGCAAGCTGCGTCCCCGGCCGCGCACCGAGGTCGCCGCCGGGAACTTCACCAGGGCTTCGCGCGCTTGCATACAGTGGCAGGACCGGCAGGAATCCGCGGTCTGAACAACCGCTCAGCGATCGAAGGGACGTACATGCCCATGGGTCACACGGCCACAGCCCAGGCAGGCTCCGGGGGCCTGACAGCGACCGAGCACCGCCTGGCCAACGGCCTGCGCGTGGTGCTCTCCGAGGATCACCTGACCCCGGTCGCGGCGGTGTGCCTCTGGTACGACGTCGGCTCACGCCACGAAGTCAAGGGGCGTACCGGCCTGGCTCACCTTTTCGAGCACCTCATGTTCCAGGGATCCGCGCAGGTCAAGGGCAACGGCCACTTCGAGCTCGTGCAGGGCGCGGGTGGCTCGCTGAACGGCACGACCAGCTTCGAGCGGACCAACTACTTCGAGACCATGCCCACCCACCAGCTGGAGCTCGCCCTCTGGCTGGAGGCCGACCGCATGGGCTCGCTGCTGGCCGCGCTCGACGACGAGTCGATGGAGAACCAGCGGGACGTCGTCAAGAACGAGCGCCGCCAGCGCTACGACAACGTCCCCTACGGCACCGCCTTCGAGAAGCTGACCGCCCTCGCCTACCCGGAGGGCCACCCCTACCACCACACCCCGATCGGCTCGATGGCCGACCTGGACGCGGCGACCCTGGAGGACGCGCGCGCGTTCTTCCGCACCTACTACGCGCCGAACAACGCCGTGCTCTCCGTGGTCGGCGACATCGACCCGGAGCAGACGCTCGCCTGGGTCGAGAAGTACTTCGGCTCCATCCCCGGTCACGACGGCAAGCCCGCCCCGCGCGACGGGTCGCTGCCGGAGACCATCGGCGAGCAGCTGCGCGAGGTCGTCGAGGAGGACGTCCCGGCCCGCGCCCTGATGGCCGCCTACCGGCTGCCGCACGACGGCACGCGCGCGTGCGACGCCGCCGACCTGGCCCTCACCGTCCTCGGCGGCGGCGAGTCCTCCCGCCTCTACAACCGGCTCGTGCGCCGTGACCGTACGGCCGTGGCGGCCGGCTTCGGCCTGCTGCGGCTCGCCGGTGCGCCCTCCCTGGGCTGGCTGGACGTGAAGACGTCCGGTGACGTGGAGGTTCCGGTCATCGAGGCCGCCATCGACGAGGAGCTCGCCCGGTTCGCCGAGGAGGGCCCCACGCCCGAGGAGATGGAGCGCGCCCAGGCCCAGCTGGAGCGCGAGTGGCTGGACCGGCTCGGCACGGTCGCGGGCCGCGCCGACGAACTGTGCCGGTACGCCGTGCTCTTCGGCGACCCGCAGCTCGCCCTGACCGCCGTCCAGCGCGTGCTGGAGATCACGGCGGAGGAGGTCCAGGAGGTCGCCAAGGCCCGGCTGCGGCCCGACAACCGCGCGGTGCTCGTCTACGAGCCCGTCGCCGACGAGACCGCCGAGGACGCCGGCACCACCGACGACACCGCAGCCGCGGCCACCGACGAGAACGAGGAGGCGGCCAAGTGACCGAGCTCGCCACGATGGACTTCCACCCCCGGCCGCAGGCGGGCGACGCCCGGCCGTGGGCCTTCCCGGCCCCGGAGCGCGGCACGCTCGACAACGGCCTGACGGTGCTGCGCTGCCACCGCCCCGGCCAGCAGGTCGTCGCCGTGGAGGTGCTGCTGGACGCCCCCCTGGAGGCTGAGCCGGCCGGACTCGACGGGCTGGCCACGATCATGGCCCGGGCCTTCTCCGAGGGCACCGACAAGCACTCCGCCGAGGATTTCGCCGCGGAGCTGGAGCGCGCCGGCGCCACCCTCGACGCGCACGCCGACCACCCCGGTGTCCGGCTCAGCCTGGAGGTGCCCGCCTCCCGGCTCGCCAAGGGCCTGGGCCTGGTCGCCGACGCCCTGAGGGCGCCCGCCTTCGCCGACAGCGAGGTCGAGCGGCTGGTCAACAACCGCCTCGACGAGATCCCGCACGAGCTGGCCAACCCCTCCCGCCGCGCCGCCAAGGAGCTCTCCAAGGAGCTGTTCCCGGCGGACTCGCGCATGTCGCGGCCCCGGCAGGGCAGCGAGGAGACCGTCGCCGCCATCGACTCCGCGGCCGTACGCGCCTTCTACGAGAAGCACGTCCGCCCCGCCACGGCCACCGTCGTGGTCGTCGGCGACCTCACCGGCATCGACCTGGACGCCCTGCTCGGGGACACGCTGGGTGCCTGGACGGGCTCCTCGGCCGAGCCGCGTCCCGTGCCGCCGGTCACCGCCGACGACACCGGCCGTGTCGTCATCGTGGACCGCCCGGGCGCCGTCCAGACGCAGCTGCTGATCGGCCGGACCGGGCCGGACCGGCACGACCGCGTGTGGGCCGCACAGGTGCTCGGCACGTACTGCCTCGGCGGCACCCTCACCTCCCGCCTGGACCGCGTCCTGCGCGAGGAGAAGGGCTATACCTACGGCGTACGGGCGTTCGGCCAGGTCCTCAGGTCCGCCCCGGACGGCACGGGCGCCGCGATGCTCGCCATCAGCGGTTCCGTCGACACGCCCAACACCGGCCCCGCCCTCCAGGACCTCTGGACGGTGCTGCGCACCCTCGCCGCCGAGGGGCTGACCGACGCCGAGCGGGACGTCGCCGTGCAGAACCTGGTGGGTGTGGCGCCGCTGAAGTACGAGACGGCGGCGGCCGTGGCGAGCACACTGGCCGACCAGGTCGAGCAGCACCTGCCCGACGACTACCAGGCCACGCTGTACCGGCAGCTCGCCGCGACCGGCACCGTGGAGGCCACCGCGGCGGCCGTGAGCGCCTTCCCGGTGGACCGTCTGGTGACCGTCCTCGTCGGTGACGCGGCGCAGATCAAGGCACCGGTCGAGGCCCTCGGCATCGGCGAAGTCACCGTCGTCGCCGCCGAGTAGCGGCACGCGCGCAGGGGCCCTGGTTGTCTTCAAAGGCACCAGGGCCCCTTTATGCCCGAATTGGGGTGGGAGTTGCCTGTCTGCCCTGTGGGATGCGCTACAAAAGCCGGGATTCGTTTGGGAATTGAAAGTGGCGCCGCTTAGCGTCATCCGGGCTGTTCGTCAGGCAGTGCGCCGCACCCGCGGCACCGGACAGTCATCGCCGAGTCCCCGTACGGCGCGAGCCAGGGGAGCCGGGGACCCATCGCAGTCCCTGGGGTGAATCGGGCGCCCGCGCGAGTCGCGAGGGAGTCCGTAGGAGACCTTCCTGCTCCGAACCCGTCAGCTAACCCGGTAGGCGAGAGGGAAGGAAAGGACCAGCCACTACATGGCGTTCACTCGGGCCACCGGGAAGCACCGCCGTCCCAGCAGGATGCAGCGCTCCACCGCCCGCGCGGCGGGCGTCGCGGCCCTCGCCACCACCGGCGTGATCGGTACCGTGGCGGCCCCCGCCGCCTTCGCCGCCGAGCCCAGCGTCGAGCAGACCGGCCTCACGCCGGTCGTGACCATGGGCGACACCGCGGCCCAGCAGATCGACGCCCAGGCCCTCGCGCAGCAGCACGCCGCCGATGAGGCCGCCGCCAAGCAGAAGGCCGAGGAGGCCGCCCGCACGCAGGCCGCCGAGATGGCCGAGCGGGCCAAGGAGGCGGCCGAGAAGGCCCGTGCCGCCAAGGAGCGCGCCGCCCGCGAGGCCGAGCGCAAGCGCCTGAACTCCTTCGTCCCCCCGATCTCCGGCTCCTACGTGTCCACCAGCTACAAGGCCAGCAGCGGCCTGTGGTCCTCGGGCAGCCACACCGGTATCGACTTCCACGCCGCCAGCGGCACCTCCGTCCACGCGGTCGGCTCGGGCACCGTCGTCGAGGCCGGCTGGGGCGGCTCCTACGGCAACCAGGTCGTGATCAAGATGAACGACGGGACGTACACCCAGTACGGCCACCTGTCCTCCATCGGCGTCTCGGTGGGCCAGCAGGTCACCCCGGGCCAGCAGATCGCCCTGTCCGGCGCGACCGGCAACGTCACCGGTCCGCACCTGCACTTCGAGGCCCGCACCAGCCCCGAGTACGGCTCGGACATCGACCCGGTCGCCTACCTCCGCTCGCACGGCGTGGGTGTCTGACCGGAACCTCTCCGCTTCCCCCGAAAGTCCTGGCTCGCCGAGCCGGGACTTTCGGCGTTTGGGGCGGCCCGCTGTCCAAAAAATATCCATGGATTTTCGTCTGCCGTCGGAAATTCCGGCTCATTGCAATAGAGTCACGGAACGCACGTCGCTCGTCGGCGTTTCACGGGGATTAAGCGGAGGTCGGTCATGCGTATTCCCGCGCACTCGGTGTGCACGGCCATCCGGGACGACATCGTCGCGGGTGTCCACGCACGCGGCAGCCGGCTCACCGAGGAACTCCTCGCACGCCGCTACGGCGTCTCGCGGGTGCCCGTCCGGGAGGCGCTGCGCACGCTCGAGGCCGAGGGTTTCGTGGTGACCCGCCGGCACGCGGGCGCGTGTGTGGCGGAACCCACCGAGCAGGAGGCCGGCGACCTGCTGGAGATGCGCATGCTGCTGGAGCCGTTCGGTGCGGCCCGCGCCGCCCAGCGCCGCACCGAGGCGCATCTCAAGGTCCTGCGCGGCCTGGTACGGCTGGGCCAGGAGCGGGCCCGCCGGGGCAACAGCGACGACCTGCGCTCTCTCGGGACCTGGTTCCACGAGACGCTCGCCCAGGCCTCCGGCAGCCCCGCGCTGACCTCGATGCTCACCCAGCTCCGCCACAAGATCGCCTGGATGTACGCGGTGGAGGCGCCGGCCAGCCCGGTGGAGTCCTGGACCGAGCACGGCGCGATCGTGGACGCGGTGGCGCGCGGGGACGGTGAGCGCGCGCGGGCGGTCACGTTGCTGCACACCGAGCGCGCGAAGAGCGCGCACCGTCTGCGGTTCGGCTCCCCCCAGGAACGCGCCGACCGTGTGAGGAACTCGCAACATCCCGTAAACACGGCGAGCCCGCGGCATTAACACGGCGGCCGTATACAAAGAGCAGTCAATTCTCGGGGGTCCATTTCCGCTGCCCGGATTTCGGAATTCCTGCCCGCGTCGAGCGTAAATGGCGAAGGGTCGCCCGCGCTGACCCGGGAATGGTGCGAAGGGCCCGCTCGTGTCGACCGGGGAATGGTGAAGGTCCAACACCGTCTCCCGGGAACGGCGAAGGGCCCGCCCGGTGAATCGGGCGAGCCCCTCGCTGTGCGCCGGATCGGGCGCTCGGTGGATCAGGCGGGTCAGACGGTCTCGGGCAGTTCCTCGAGACCCTCGGAGACCAGCTTGGCGAGCCGGTCCAGGGCGGCGTCCGCGCCCTCGGCGTCGGAGGCGAGGACGATCTCCTCGCCCCCCTGGGCGCCGAGGCCCAGGACGGCCAGCATCGAGGCCGCGTTGACGGGGTTGCCGTCAGCCTTGGCGATCGTCACCGGGACGCCTGCGGCCGTGGCGGCTCGGACGAAGATGGAAGCGGGGCGGGCGTGGAGACCCTCGGCCCAGCCGACGTTGACGCGGCGCTCAGCCATGTGTTGCTGCCCTTCGGTGTTCAGGGTTGTCTAGACCAGTTTCCCATAACGTGAAGCCCTCCAGGAGCGGTCCTCGCGTTCCACTCCCAAGGTGCCGTCGGATCGCGGCCTCGACCCGACTGACGCCCTCCACAGACTGCCTCGCACCCGCTGTCGGACGCTAGCCGTACTCTGGGGCCCATGCAGACCTCGCCGGACCGGCACGAGTATCCCGCCCACTGGGAAGCCGACGTGGTGCTGCGCGACGGGGGTACCGCGCGCATCCGGCCCATCGCCGTTGATGACGCCGATCGCCTGGTCAGCTTCTATGAGCAGGTCTCCGACGAGTCGAAGTACTACCGCTTCTTCGCGCCGTACCCTCGCCTGTCCGCCAAGGACGTCCACCGCTTCACGCACCACGACTTTGTGGACCGGGTGGGACTCGCGGCCACGGTCGGCGGCGAGTTCATCGCCACCGTACGCTACGACCGGATCGGGGCGGACGGAACGCCCGCGTCCGCACCCGCCGACGAGGCCGAGGTCGCCTTCCTCGTGCAGGACGCCCACCAGGGCCGCGGGGTCGCCTCCGCCCTGCTCGAACACATCGGCGCCGTCGCCCGCGAGCGCGGCATCCGCCGCTTCGCCGCCGAGGTGCTGCCGGCCAACACCAAGATGATCAAGGTGTTCACGGACGCCGGCTACACCCAGAAACGCAGCTTCGAGGACGGCGTCGTCCGTCTGGAGTTCGACCTCGAACCCACCGACCGCTCCCTCGCCGTGCAGTATGCGCGCGAACACCGTGCCGAGGCGCGCTCGGTGCAGCGGCTGCTGGCTCCCGGCTCGGTCGCCGTCATCGGCGCCGGTCGCACGCCGGGCGGCGTGGGCCGCAGCGTCCTCGGCAACATCCGGGACGCCGGATACACCGGCCGCCTCTATGCCGTGAACAAGGCCCTCCCCGAGGGGCAGAAGGAGCTCGACGGGGTGCCCGCCCACCGCTCGGTGCGGGACATCGACGGCCCCGTGGACCTCGCGGTCGTCGCCGTGCCGGCCGAGCACGTCACCGAGGTCGTCACCGAGTGCGGTGAACACGGCGTGCAGGGGCTGGTCGTGGTGTCCGCCGGGTACGCCGAGAGCGGCCCCGAGGGGCGCGAACGCCAGCGCGCACTCGTGCGGCACGCGCGCACGTACGGCATGCGGATCATCGGCCCGAACGCCTTCGGCATCATCAACACCTCCCCGGAGGTACGCCTCAACGCCTCCCTCGCCCCCGAGATGCCGCGCCCCGGCCGCATCGGCCTGTTCGCCCAGTCCGGCGCCATCGGCATCGCCCTGCTGTCCCGGCTGCACCGCCGCGGCGGCGGCGTCACGGGCGTCACCGGTGTCTCCACCTTCGTCTCCTCCGGCAACCGCGCCGACGTCTCCGGCAACGATGTCCTGCAGTACTGGTACGAGGACCCCGACACGGACGTCGTCCTCATGTACCTGGAGTCCATCGGCAACCCCCGCAAGTTCGCCCGCCTCGCGCGTCGCACCGCCGCCGCCAAGCCCCTGGTCGTCGTCCAGGGCGCACGGCACGACGGCGCTGCCCCCCAGGGGCACGCCGTCCGGGCGACCCGGCTGCCGCACGCGACCGTCTCGGCCCTGCTGCGGCAGGCCGGGGTCATCCGCGTCGACACGATCACCGAGCTGGTCGACGCGGGCCTGCTGCTCGCCCGCCAGCCCCTGCCGGGCGGCCCCAGGGTGGCGATCCTGGGCAACTCGGAGTCGCTCGGCCTGCTCACCTACGACGCGTGTCTCGCCGAGGGGCTGCGGCCGCACCCCCCGCAGGATCTGACCACCGCGGCCTCGGCGGCCGACTTCCACGCCGCCCTGTCGCGTGCCCTGGCCGACGACCGGTGCGACGCCGTCGTCGTCACCGCCATACCCGCGGTGGGGGAGGGCTCGGTCGGCGACGCGGCCCTCGCGCAGGCCCTGCGCTCGGCATCGGCCGCGGCCCCGGCCAAGCCGGTCCTGGTGGTCCACGTGGAACTCGGCGGCCTGGCGGAGGCCCTGTCGGCGGCGGCGAGCACGGCACCCCAGGCCGCCTCGGACAGTGCTCCGCAAGCCGCATCGGACAATTCCCCGCAAAAAGCTCCAATTGCGACACCCGCGGCGACACAACTCCCCGCCGCCGAGGCCCCCGAAGGCGCCCACCTCATCCCCGCCTACCCCGCCGCCGAGCGCGCCGTCCGCGCCCTCGGCCAGGCCGTGGCCTACGCGCAGTGGCGGCGCGACGCCGCCGAGCCCGGCAAGGTACCCGAGTACGAGAACATCAACGAGAGGGGCGCTGCCGCGCTGATCGACGGCCTCCTCGCCCGCGGCCAGGGGCTCACGCTCGGCACGGACGAGACCTGCGACCTCCTCGGTCACTACGGCATCCAGGTCCACCGCGCCCTGCCCGCCCCGACCCCCGACGCCGCCGCCGAGGCCGCCCGCGATCTCGGCTACCCCGTCGCCCTCAAGGCCACCGCCCCGCACCTCAGGCACCGCGCCGACCTGGGCGGCGTCCGCCTCGACCTCGCGGACGAGGAGCAACTGCGCCGTTCGTACGCGGAGTTGACCGAGCTGTTCGGCGCGCCGGAGGAGCTGCGGCCGGTGGTGCAGCGGATGGCGCCACGCGGCGTGGACGTCGTCGTACGGGCAGTCATCGACCCGGCGGCCGGAGCCGTGCTCTCCTTCGGGCTCGCCGGGGCCGCCTCACAGCTGCTCGGGGACACCGCGCACCGGCTGATCCCGGTCACCGACCGCGAGGCACACTCGCTGGTGCGCTCGATCCGCACCGCCCCGCTGCTGTTCGGCTGGCGCGGCTCCGCACCGGCCGACACCCATGCCCTGGAGGAGCTGCTGCTGCGGGTCTCCCGGCTGGTCGACGACCACCCCGAGGTCGTCGCGGTCACCCTGGAACCGGTCGTCGTCGCCTCGCACGGCCTGAGCGTCCTCGGCGCCTCCGTGCGCCTCGCGCACCCGCCCGCCCGCGACGACCTCGGCCCGCGGACACTCCCCGCGTACTGACAGGGGGCGAGCTGTCCCTCGCAGTCAGTGGTCCCCCGTAGGATGGGCGTCATGGCCAAGACCAGTACGACGACCCAGGGGCTGCGGGCGGCGATCGAGCGCAGCGGCTACTACCCGGCCCTCGTGGCCGAGGCGGTGGAGGCCGCCGTGGGCGGCGAGCCCGTCCGGTCGTACCTGGTCCACCAGGAGACGACGTTCGACCAGAACGAGGTCCGGCGGCATGTGACGGTGCTCGTCCTCACCGACAACCGCTTCATCGTCAGCCACACCGACGAGCAGGCCGCCGACAGCACCTCCCCGACGCCGTACGCGACGACGTCGACGGAGTCCGTGAAGATCGGCCGCATCTCGTCGGTCGTGGTCAGCCGCGTGGTCGCCAATCCCGAGTCGTACAAACCGGGGACCCTGCCCCGCGAGGTCGTCCTCACCATCGGCTGGGGCGCCGTCTCCCGCATCGACCTGGAGCCGGCCGCGTGCGGCGACCCCAACTGCGAGGCGGACCACGGCTACACGGGCAACTCGACGGCGGACGACCTCAGCCTGCGCGTCAGCGAGGCCGGGGACGGACCGGAGACCGTGCGCGAGGCGCTCGCCTTCGCCCAGTCCCTCTCCGAGGCGACCGCGGACACGACCCGCTGATGGCACAGCCCAAGACGGCCTGGGACGACCACCCCGAACCGCTCACCGTCGCCTCCGCGCCCGTCCCCGAGTACGGCAGCGGATCGCTCGCCGACCTCCTGCCCACCCTGGCCGCCGGACTGGGCGTGCCGGGCATGAGCGCCGCGATCACCGAGCTGACCCCCGCCGACCGGAACTGCGTGTTCTTGATCGACGGCCTCGGCTGGGAGCAGCTGAAGGCGCACCCCGAGGACGCCCCCTTCATGACGTCCCTGCTCGCCACCTCGCGCGGTGGCACCGGGCGTCCGCTCACCGCCGGCTACCCGGCGACCACGGCGACCTCGCTCGCCTCGGTCGGCACCGGCCTGCCCCCCGGCGCGCACGGCCTGCCCGGCTACACCGTCCGCAACCCCGACACCGGCGAGCTGATGAACCAGCTGCGCTGGCAGCCGTGGACCCCGCCCGGCCCCTGGCAGCCGTACCCCACGGTCTTCCAGCTGGCGCACGCGGCCGGGGTGCACGCCGCGCAGGTGTCCTCGCCGACCTTCGAGAACACCCCGCTGACCAGGGTCGCGCTCAGTGGAGGAACGTTCCTCGGGCGGCTGCCCGGCGAGGACCGCATCGACCTGGCGGCCGAGCAACTGGCCGCGGGCGACCGCTCCCTGGTGTACACGTACTTCGCGGAGGTCGACGGCGCCGGCCACCGCTTCGGCGTCGACTCCGATGCCTGGCGCGGCCAGCTCATGTACGCCGACCGCCTGGTCCAGCGCCTGGCCGAGCAACTGCCGCCGCGCAGCGCGCTCTACGTCACCGCCGACCACGGCATGATCGACGTGCCCTTCGACGAGCAGCACCGCATCGACTTCGACGAGGACTGGGAGCTGAGCGCCGGGGTCGCCCTGCTCGGCGGCGAGGGCCGCGCCCGCCACGTCTACGCGGTGCCCGGCGCGGCGAACGACGTCCTGACCTGCTGGCGCGAGGTGCTCGGCGAGCAGTTCTGGGTCGCCTCGCGCGACGAAGCGATCGCGGCCGGCTGGTTCGGTCCGCGGATCGACGAACGGGTGTACGGCAGGATCGGTGACGTGGTCGCGGCCGCGCGGGACGACGTCCTGCTCATCGCCTCGGAGCGGGAGCCGAAGGAGTCGGCGATGGTCGGCAACCACGGTTCGATGACCCCCGCCGAGCAGTTGGTCCCCCTGCTCGAAGTACGCTCCTGAAACAGCCGCACTCCACGCCCCACCTCGTCCTCCCACGCCGAAAGGTGCTCAACTCCACATGCCCGAGCTGGTGTTCTTCTGCGGAACGATGGACTGCGGGAAGTCGACGCTGGCTCTCCAGATCGAGCACAACCGCTCGGCGCGCGGACTGCAGGGCATGATCTTCTCGCGCGACGACCGCGCCGGCGAGGGCAAGCTGTCCTCACGCCTCGGCCTGGTGACGGACGCGGTGGAGGTCGGTGACGGGCAGGACCTCTACGGCCACCTCGTCGACCACCTGTCGCAGGGCGGCCGTGCGGACTATGTGATCGCCGACGAGGCGCAGTTCCTCGCGCCGGAGCAGATCGACCAACTGGCGCGGGTGGTCGACGACCTGAGCCTCGACGTCTACGCCTTCGGCATCACGACGGACTTCCGCTCCAAGCTGTTCCCCGGCTCGCAGCGCCTGGTGGAACTGGCCGACCGGGTGGAGGTCCTCCAGGTCGAAGCCCTGTGCTGGTGCGGAGCCCGTGCCACGCACAACGCCCGCACGATAGGCGGGGTGATGGTCGTCGAGGGCGCCCAGGTGGTGGTCGGCGACGTCACCCACTCCGCCGACGAAATCGGGTACGAGGTCCTGTGCCGCCGTCACCACCGCCGCAGGATGACGGCGGCGACGTCCCGCGCGGCGGCCCTGTCCCCGGACGTGCTGCCGGTGACCTCCGCCTGACGGCCGGACCAGGTCAGCTCGGCCGCTCCAGCAGCGCGAACCGCGCTCCCTCCGGATCCGCCACCCTCGCCACCCGCCCCCGGGCGGTGTCGTGCACCGGCTTCAGGACGTGCCCGCCCAGGTGGACGAGATGGTCCAGCGCGTCGTCGACGTCGGCGACCTGGAAGTACGTCACCCAGTGCGGTCCCTGGTCGCGGGGCAGGGCGTGCCCCACGCCGTGGATGCCGGCGACGGGTTCGCCGCCCAGGTGCAGGGTCACGTAGTCGAAGTCGGCGGAGACCACCGGCTCCTCCTCGTACCCGAACACCAGCCGGTAGAACTTGGCGACGCTCGCCGACTCGAAGGTCAGCAGCTCGTTCCAGGCGGGCGTGCCGGGAACGCCCGAGATCGCGGTGCCGAGGTGCGCGGCGGCCTGCCAGATGCCGAACACCGCCCCCGAGGGGTCGGAGCCGATCGCGAGGCGGCCGGCGTCGGCGGCGTCCAGCGGGCCCACGCCGATCGTGCCACCGCGGCTGCGTACCGTCCCGGCCGTGAGATCCACGTTCTCCGAGGCGAAATAGGGCGTCCATGCGATGGGCAGATGGCGGTCCGGAGGCAGCCGTCCGATGCCGGCCACCTCCCGCCCGTCGAGCAGGGCGCGCACATACGGGCCGAGTTGCTCGGGCCCCGGTCGGAACTCCCAGCCGAACAGCGCTCCGTAGAACTCCTCGGTCGCGTCCAGGCCGTGCACCATCAGGCTCACCCAGCAGGGCGCGCCGGGCGCGTGCCGAGCGGGTGTGTCACCGTTCGGCCCGGCGGACCCCCGTGCGTCGGTCATCGTCACTCTCTTCTCGGCCTCGCGGTGGCCGTGCTCTCCGCAGCCTGGCGGGGCGGCCCTTGTGGGGCGTCCCTTGTCCGGGAGAATGCCCGATGTGCGGGCCCCGTCCCTCGCGGCGCGCTTGTCGGCATGTGTCGTTCAGCTGTACAGCATGTGCTTGTTCCCGTACGCCGCGTGATCGCTTCGCTCCGGCCGAGCAGAGTAGCCGGACACGGACGGCTCGGCCACCCCCGTGCGCGAGGATGGGGACCATGAACGCCATCATCTCCGCATCCGACCTCGCCAGGGATCTCGCGGGCGCCCGGCCGCCGGTCCTGCTCGACGTCCGCTGGCAGCTCACCGCGGCCAAGGCGGCCGGGGAGCCGCCGTTCGACGGCCGGGCCGCGTACCGGGCGGGGCACCTGCCGGGGGCCGTATACGTCGACCTGGACCGGGAGTTGGCCTCCGCGCCGGGCAAGGGCGGCCGGCACCCGCTGCCCGACCTCGAACACTTCGGTGCCGCGATGCGCCGGGCGGGCGTGTCGGCCGGGACGCCGGTGGTCGTCTACGACGGCGGCCAGGGGTGGGCGGCCGCCCGGGCATGGTGGATGCTGCGCTGGACGGGTCACCCGGACGTGCGGGTTCTCGACGGCGGGTTGCCGTCCTGGGAGGGGCCGTTGGACCAGACCGTGCCGGCTCCGGCGGAGGGCGACTTCGTGCCCGAGCCGGGTGCGGGGCTGCTCGACGCGGATGCCGCCGCGGCGCTGGCACGGTCCGGGGTGCTGCTGGACGCCCGGGCGGGGGAGCGGTACCGGGGCGAGGTGGAGCCGATCGATCCGGTGGCGGGGCACATCCCGGGCGCGGTGTCGGCGCCGACCACGGAGAACGTGGGGGCCGACGGGCGTTTCCTACCCGCCGGGGAACTGCGGGCGCGGTTCGAGGGACTTGGCGTGACCGAGGGGGTGCGGGTCGGCGTGTACTGCGGTTCGGGGGTCTCCGCCGCCCATGAGGTCCTGGCGCTGGCGGCCGCCGGCATTCCGGCGGAGCTGTACGTGGGGTCCTGGTCGGAGTGGTCCTCGGACCCGGACCGGCCGGTGGCCGTCGGCCCGGACCCGCGGTGACCTGACAGGAAGAGCCGTACACGAGGAGCCGCACACACAGAGAGCCGTACACGAAGAGCCGTACACGAAGGGAGGGCCGCGCCCGGACAGCGCGGCCCTCGTCCTTCGGCAGCCGGCTCGGCTACTCCTGCTTCGTTACTCCTGCTTCTTGCGCCGCGTCCCGAACACGATCTCGTCCCAGCTCGGGACGGCCGCCCTACGGCCCGGACGCACTCCGTCCGCCTCGGCCTGGCGGTCGGTGGCACCGATGAGCCGGTCGCGATGGCTGCCCACGGAACGCGGCATGAGGACGTCGGCGTAGGCGGAACCGGCCGAGGCCGCGGGAGCCGGAGGCTCCTCCTCCTCGACCTCCGCGACGATGGGCTCCTCCTCGGGCTCCGCCGGGGGGAGTTCCGGAACCACCAGGTCGCCGCGGAAGCTCGGCACCGCCTCGAGCAGGCTGGTCAGCGAGTCGCGTTCGCCCGTGCTCTCCTCGATCGGTTCGGACGCCTGCGCGGGCAGGCTGGGGCGCTCGGGGCGGTCCAGCGGTCTGTCGCGCGGCAGCCGGGCGATGCGGGGGACGAACGGGAAGCTGGGCTCGGGCGCGGCCAGGTCGTCGGACTCGCCGATCAGGGAGCGCGCCTCGTCGTCGACGGCCTGGACGAGCCGCCGGGGCGGGTCGTACGTCCAGCTCGCCGCGTGCGGTTCGCCCGCGACGCGGTAGACCAGCAGGACTTCCCACGTGCCGTCGTCGCGGCGCCATGAGTCCCACTGGACGGTGTCCTTGTCGGCACCGCGCAGCAGCAGCCGCTCCTGCACGGCCTCGCCCAGGGGCGGACCGGAGTTCTCACCGGGGCGGCGGACCGGGGTCTTGCGGGCCCGTTCGGCCATGAAGGCGCGCTCGGCGAGCACGGGACCCTCGAAGCGGCGTACCCGGTCGACGGGGATGCCGGCCATCTGCGCGACCTCTTCCGCGGTCGCGCCTGCACGTATACGCGCCTGGATGTCGCGCGGGCGGAGGTGGCTTTCGACCTCGATCTCGATCTGGCCGAGACGCGGACGGTCGCCGCGCACGGCGGCGCGCAGGCGTTCGTCGATCGGAAGCGTGTACTCCGTAGAGTCGGCAGCCTTCAGCACCAGCCGTGTGCCGTCATTCGAGACGGCCACGACACGCAGTTCGGGCATGGGGACCTCCCGGGTGGTGCCTGCCGACGTCACGTGCGTCGCTGCTTCCGCTAGTCGAGTGTGGCCTGCCCGGGTGCAGCCTGCCACAACCTTGCCGAGTTGCCCGGCGTGTCGGGCGCTGGCCCTGGATCGCCGTTATGGCACGGTTACCTATTCGCAACGCTAAGTGACGAACTCTGTCACCCTGTGCAACTAGCCCCCTCCCGGCGGTCCTTAAAGGCCCTGTGCACCCTCAACGGGCGACCGGACCCAGGGCTCGCAACAGTACTCCATTCGGGCCACCTGCGTGGATTGGCGCGCCGCCCAACTTCTCGCAAGGGGTGGGACTTGGCCGCCCCATGCCCCCGTTCCGGGATCTTGAACGTGGGGAACTTCACGCAGCCACAAGAATCGGAACTAACAGGAACTGGAGGCGGCCTGTGCTCGAGGCGGTGGCCGTCTTCGGCGTGACGATGGCCGGAATCAGCACTCCCCGGTGCCCCCTCTACGCCCCCAGGACCCTCCGCAAGTAGTCGTTCTGGAACCGCCGATCAGGATCGAGACGATCCCGCAGCGCCGTGAACTCGCCGAAGCGCGGATACACCCGGGAGAAGTACTCGGCGTCCCGCGTGTGGATCTTGCCCCAGTGCGGACGGCCCTCATGGGCGGTGAAGATGCGCTCGGCGGCCGTGAAGTAACGCTGGAAGGGCGTCCCCTGGAACATGTGGACGGCGATGTACGCGCTGTCCCGGCCGGAGGCGGTGGACAGCGCGATGTCGTCGGCCGGCGCGGTGCGCACCTCGACGGGGAAGCTGACCCGGAGGCCGGAGCGGTCGACCATCGCTTTCAGCTCGCGCAGCGCCCCGACGACGGCCGCCCGCGGAACGGCGTACTCCATCTCCACGAAGCGCACCCGGCGCGGGGACGTGAAGACCTTGTAGGGGATGTCCGTGTAGGTCCGCGCGGACAGGGCCTTGCTGGAGATCCGGGCGATGGCGGGGATCGTGGCCGGCACCGCGCGGCCGACCCAGTTGGTCACCTGGAAGACGCCGTTGGAGAGGAACTCGTCCTCGATCCAGCTCTTGAGCTGCGGCACCGGCTTCTCGGGACCCGCGCTGCGGTTGTTGCGCTTGGTGTTGGTGCTGCCGGTGTGCGGGAACCAGTAGAACTCGAAGTGCTCGTTCTCGGCCCAGAGTTCCTCGAAGTCGGAGAGGACCTTGTCGAACGGCATCGGCTCTTCGCGGGCCTTGAGCAGGAAGACCGGCTCGACGGCGAAGGTGATCGCGGTGACGATGCCCAGGGCGCCGAGGCCGACGCGGGAGGCGGCGAAGACCTCCGGGTTCTCCTTCTCGGAGCAGCTCAGCACCGAGCCGTCGGCGGTGACCAGCTCCAGGCCCTTGATCTGGGCGGCGATCGAGCCCGAGTCGCGGCCCGTGCCGTGCGTGCCGGTGCTGGTGGCCCCGGAGACCGTCTGCTCCATGATGTCGCCCATGTTCGTGAGCGACAGACCCTCGCGCGCGAGAGCGACGTTGAGCCTCTTGAGCGGCGTGCCGGCCTCCACCGTGACCGTCATGTTCTCGCGGTCGATGTCGCGTATCCCGGTCAGCAGTTGAGGGCGGATCAACACACCGTCGGTCGCGGCTATGGACGTGAACGAATGCCCGGCACCGACGGCCTTCACCCTGAGCCCGTCCTCGGCGGCCCGCCGTACCGCGGCGGCCAGCTCGTCGACCGAGGCCGGGGTGACCTCCCGCGCGGGACGAGCCGAGACGTTGCCGCCCCAGTTTCGCCACGTGCCGTTCTTTCCGTTCGCTGTGCTGCTCAACGGAGCCTCCCCGACGCGGTGCCGGTCGCTTGAGCCGGCGGAACCCGAGGAAACCCACCGCGACCGCGACGGCGCCGGCCACCGCCGGAACCCCGTACCCGGCACGCGCCCCGGCCGCGTCGATCACCCAGCCGGCCGTGGAGGAGCCGAGTGCGACCCCCGCCGTGAGCCCGGTGCTCACCCAGGTCATGCCTTCGGTGAGCTGCGCGCGTGGTACGTGCTCTTCGATGAGGGACATCGTCGTGATCATCGTGGGAGCGATGGACAGACCCGCAACGAACAGCGCCACGGCCAGAAACGGCAAGTTTCCGACCAGTAGGAGGGGGATCATACTCACGGCCATGGCGCAGACGCCCAGCAGCCACCGTCGTTCCGGTGCCCCGGCGAAGTGCAGCAGCCCGAACACCATGCCCGCCACACAGGAACCCGCCGCGTACACCGCGAGGACGAGGCTCGCCGCGGCCTTGTGCCCCTCCTCGTCGGCGAAGGCCACGGTGACCACGTCGACGGCCCCGAAGATCGCCCCGGTGGCGACGAAGGTGGCCACCAGGACCTGGAGCCCCGGCGCGCGCAGCGCGCTGCCGCCGCCGCCCTTCCGCTCGCGCGGGTGCGGCTCGGGTTCGGTGGCGCGCTGCGAGGTCAGCCAGAACACGCCGACGGCCAGGAAGCAGGCGGCGAGCAGCGGACCGGCCTCCGGGAACCAGGCCGTGGACAGCCCGATGGAGATGATCGGCCCGAAGATGAAGCACACCTCGTCCACCACGGACTCGAAGGAGTACGCGGTGTGCAACTGCGGCGTCCCCCGGTACAGGGCCGCCCAGCGGGCCCGGACCATCGCGCCGACGCTCGGCACGCAGCCGATGCCCACGCACGCCACGAACAGCACCCAGTCCGGCCACCCGTAGTGCGCCGCACACAGCAGCAGGGCCGCAGCGGTCAGTGAGATCAGCGTCGCCGGGCGCAGCGCGCGCCGTTGCCCGTACTGGTCGGCCAGCCGCGACACCTGCGGTCCGGCCACGGCGGCGGACAGCGCGACGGTGGCCGACAGGGCACCGGCCAGGCCGTACCTCCCCGTCAGCTGGGAGATCATCGTGATCACGCCGATGCCCATCATCGACACCGGGAGCCGACCGAGGAAGCCCGCAGCGGAGAAACCCTTGGAGCCGGGGGCTGCGAACAGGGCGCGGTAGGGGCTGGGCACGGGGTCTCCGAAGGCTCAGTAAGCTGCGAACGCAGTCGACACAGCTTACGGCCCGGGGCGCCCCGACACACCCGTCCGGAGCAGCCTCGCGGCGCCCGCGGGGCCTGCCTGCCGCGCCGGCGCCACCCCGCCGTTTCCCGGCTGTCAGTGCAGGGTGGCAGGATCGACTCATGCACGACGCGCGCGATGCCAGCCCCTACGACGCCCTGCTCCTGCTCTCGTTCGGCGGCCCGGAAAGCCCGGACGACGTGGTTCCGTTCCTGGAGAACGTGACGCGTGGGCGAGGCATCCCCAAAGAACGCCTCAAGGAAGTCGGGCAGCACTACTTCCTCTTCGGCGGAGTCAGCCCGATCAACGACCAGAACCGCGCCCTGCTGGACGCCCTGCGCAAGGACTTCGCCGAGCACGGCCTGGACCTGCCCGTCTACTGGGGCAACCGCAACTGGGCGCCGTACCTGACGGACACGCTGCGCGAGATGGTCCGCGACGGCCGCCGCCGCATCCTGGTCCTCGCCACCAGCGCCTACGCCTCGTACTCGGGCTGCCGCCAGTACCGCGAGAACCTCGCCGACGCGCTCGCGGCCCTGGAGGCGGAAGGCCTGGAGCCGCCGAAGATCGACAAGCTCCGGCACTACTTCAACCACCCGGGCTTCCTGGAGCCCATGATCGACGGGGTGCTCCGCTCCCTCGCCGAACTCCCCGAGGACGTCCGCGACGGAGCGCACCTCGCCTTCTCGACGCACTCGATCCCGACGGCCTCCGCCGACACCTCCGGCCCCGTCGAGGAGCACGGCGACGGCGGCGCGTACGTGAAGCAGCACCTGGACGTGGCGCAGCAGATCGCCGACGCCGTGCGGGAGCGCACCGGCGTCGACCACCCCTGGCAGCTCGTCTACCAGTCCCGCTCCGGCGCCCCGCACATCCCGTGGCTGGAGCCCGACATCTGCGACCACCTCGACGAGCGGCACGCGGCCGGCGTCCCGGCCGTCGTCATCGCCCCCATCGGCTTCGTCTCCGACCACATGGAGGTCCTCTACGACCTCGACACGGAGGCCAAGGCCCGGGCGGAGGAGCTCGGCCTGCCGATGCGGCGCTCGGCGACCGTCGGCGCCGACCCCAGGTTCGCCGCCGCGATCCGCGAGCTCGTCATGGAGCGTGCCGCCGTCGAGCGCGGCCAGGACGTCACGCCGTGCGCCCTCGGCGCCCTGGGAGCGAGCCACAACGTCTGCCCGGTCGGATGCTGCCCGGCCCGCGCTCCCCGGCCCGCCGCCGCGGGCGCCGACAGCATCTACGCGTGAGGAGCCCCGTGACCGACCCCCTGCACACGGACCTGCTCGCACTCGCCCAGGAGGCCGCCCGCCGCGCCGGCGCGCTGCTGCGGGACGGGCGTCCGGCCGACCTCGCGGTCGCCGCGACCAAGTCCAGCCCCATCGACGTCGTCACCGAGATGGACATCGCGGCGGAGAAGCTGATCACCGGCCTGATCGCCGAGCGCCGCCCGGACGACGGCATCCTCGGCGAGGAGGGTGCCGCCACGGAGGGCACGAGCGGCGTCCGCTGGGTGATCGACCCGCTCGACGGCACCGTGAACTACCTGTACGGGCTGCCCACCTGGGCCGTCTCCATCGCCGCCGAGCAGGACGGCGAGACCGTCGTCGGAGTGGTCGCGGTCCCGATGCGCGGCGAGACCTTCCACGCCGTGCGCGGCCGGGGCGCCCGGGCCACCGGCGCCTGGGACGGCGAGCGCACCCTGGCCTGCCGCCCCGCGCCGCCGCTGGACCACGCACTGGTCTCGACGGGCTTCAACTACGTCGCCGACGTCCGCGCCCACCAGGCGGATGTGGCGCGGCGGCTGATCCCGCTGCTGCGCGACATCCGGCGTGGTGGCTCGGCAGCGGTCGACCTGTGCGACGTGGCCGCGGGCCGCCTCGACGGCTACTACGAGCGCGGCCTGCACCCCTGGGACCTCGCCGCGGGGGACCTCATCGCCCGGGAGGCGGGCGCGCTGACCGGTGGGCGCCCCGGAGAGCGCCCGTCCGGCGAGCTGGCAGTGGCGGGTACCCCCGGCGTCTTCGAGCCCCTCCAGCGCCTCCTGGAGGACTTCGGCGCCTGGCACGACTGAGCAGCGACGACGAAGCGGGCCCCGGCGCTGGATTCGCCGGGGCCCGCTTCGTACTGCCTGATCAGGCGCTCGTCGCGCTGACCACCACTCCGTGCTCGGCAGCGAGTCGGCGCAGGTCGTCGAGCTCGCCCTGCTCCACATCGACGAGGAACTCGTCGCCCTCGTCGCGAGCCCGGGACAGATCGGACTCGGTCGCCCTTATGCGCTGCAGAAGTCCTGCGGTGAATGCGTCCATGCTGCGCCCCCTCGTCCTGGGTCGTGGGTCGATGGCACGGGGGTGTGCCGTTCGGAAGGGACGATCACGCCGCATGTGGATGCCCAGCGCCGCTCGGCCGGGCGGCGACGGTGCCGGACACCCACGCCCGCCCTGCGGAACAGCGGATCGATGCGCACCGCATGGTGGTGCGGCGCCAGCAGAGCGTGATCGTGGGATGTAAAGCCGTCCTCCCCAAGCTCCCTTCCGTGGAAACCTAACCGGAGGAGAAAATCTCGTATTCCCTCCCGGCGGCAGTGCCTCTCACCCGCCTTACCTCCGACTTATGGCCGAAAAGGGCAGGATGGAGGGCAACACACCAAGGCACCGTCGAAGACCCCTGCCCACGTGCGCCCGGTGCCGGGCGGCGCGGGTGGACATGAGGAAGGACCAGGAACGTGCGCGTACTCGTCGTCGAGGACGAGCAACTGCTCGCCGATGCGGTGGCCACCGGACTGCGCCGGGAGGCCATGGCCGTCGACGTCGTGTACGACGGCGCGGCCGCCCTGGAGCGCATCGGCGTCAACGACTACGACGTGGTCGTCCTCGACCGCGACCTCCCGCTCGTGCACGGCGACGACGTCTGCCGCAGGATCGTCGAACTGGGCATGCCGACGCGCGTGCTGATGCTGACGGCCTCCGGTGACGTCAGCGACCGGGTCGAGGGACTGGAGATCGGTGCCGACGACTACCTGCCCAAGCCGTTCGCCTTCACTGAGCTCATCGCCCGCGTGCGCGCCCTCGGCCGGCGCACCAGCGTGCCGCTGCCGCCCGTGCTGGAGCGGGCCGGGATCAAGCTCGACCCCAACCGCCGCGAGGTCTTCCGTGACGGCAAGGAGGTCCAGCTCGCCCCCAAGGAGTTCGCGGTCCTGGAGGTGCTGATGCGCAGCGAGGGCGCCGTCGTCTCGGCGGAGCAGCTCCTGGAGAAGGCCTGGGACGAGAACACCGACCCGTTCACGAACGTCGTGCGCGTGACGGTCATGACCCTGCGCCGCAAGCTGGGCGAGCCGCCCGTCATCGTCACCGTCCCCGGCTCCGGCTACCGGATCTGATACCCCGTGGCAGCGACCCCCGCGCCCCCGCAGGCGCCTCCCAAGCCCACCTGGGACCCCAGAAGGCCCGTGCCGCCCTTCCCGTGGCTGCGCCCGACCATCCGCATAAGGCTCACGCTGCTCTACGGCGGCATGTTCCTGATCGCCGGCATCCTGCTGCTGTCGATCATCTACCTGCTGGCCGCGCAGGCCCTGAACGTGGGCAGCGACCTGCCGTTCAAGATCGTCGAGGGCAAGGTCACCAGCGACATCTGCAACCTGCCGGACCAGGCGTCGCCCTCCGAGTTCAACAACGCCATGAACGCGTGCGTCAACGAGCAGCGCCGGCACGCCCTGGACAGCCTGCTCAGCCGTTCGCTGCTGGCGCTGCTGGGCCTGGCGGTCATCGCCTTCGCCTTCGGTTACGCCATGGCCGGGCGGGTGCTCTCCCCGCTGGGCCGGATCACCCGCACCGCCCGCGCGGTGGCGGGCTCGGACCTCTCCCGCCGCATCGAGCTGGACGGCCCGGACGACGAGCTGAAGGAGCTGGCCGACACCTTCGACGACATGCTGGAGCGGCTGCAGCGGGCCTTCACCGCCCAGCAGCGCTTCGTCGGCAACGCCTCCCACGAGCTGAGAACGCCCCTGGCGATCAACCGCACGCTCCTCGAGGTGCACCTGTCCGACCCGAAGGCCCCGATGGAACTCCAGCAGCTCGGCAAGACGCTCCTGGCCACCAACGAGCGCAGCGAGCAGCTCGTCGAGGGCCTGCTGCTCCTCGCCCGCAGTGACAACCAGATCGTCGAGCGCGGACCGGTGGATCTCGCCGAGGTCGCCGAGCAGGCCGTCGACCAGGTGCACGGCGAGGCCGAGAGCAAGGGCGTGGTGATCCGGGGCGAGCAGAAGCCGGCGGTCGTCCAGGGCAACGGCGTGCTGCTGGAGCGGATCGCGCTCAACCTGGTGCAGAACGCCGTGCGCTACAACATCACCGAGGACGGCTGGGTCGAGGTCACCACCGACGTCCAGCACGGGCAGGCGGTCCTGGTCGTGTCCAACACGGGCCCGGTCGTGCCGGCGTACGAGATCGACAATCTCTTCGAGCCGTTCCGGCGGCTGCGCACCGAGCGGACGGGCAGCGACAAGGGCGTCGGGCTCGGGCTCTCCATCGTCCGGTCCGTGGCCCGGGCGCACGGCGGGCACATCTACGCCCAGCCGCGTGAGGGAGGTGGACTCGTCATGCGCGTCACGCTGCCGATCTGAGATCATGTCGCCGATCAACTCGGCGGCAAACGGGGATGTTCGCTTTGCGCGGAATTTCTGAGGCTGCACCGCGCGCGCACCGTGTGTGATCGATCACAGGGACGCCTTTCCGGCCATCTACTCTCCGTGATCATGCACGCTGTCGGAAAGCCGGGAAAATCCCGGTTTTCGGGGGTCTTGATCACGGGAAGTACAGGGTGAGACGCCTTTGGCGTGCAGCATTCGGACCGTGTACGGTCCCCATCGCCATCCAAGCCGATCACTCGTCAGGAGTCCGGTTGGGTGTCGATTGAGTAACAGACCTTGATGTGAGGCAAAATCTCCGCCTCAGGTCGGGCACAAGTCCGGCCTCTCACGCGTTACGTGCGCTGAAGACACCGCAGACACCCAGAGGGGGAGAGCGACCATGGCCACCGATTACGACACTCCACGCAAGACCGACGACGACGTCGACTCGGACAGCCTCGAAGAGCTGAAGGCTCGGAGGAACGACAAGTCGGCCTCCGCCGTGGACGTCGACGAGTTCGAGGCGGCAGAAGGCCTCGAGCTGCCCGGAGCCGACCTCTCGAACGAGGAGCTGGCCGTCCGGGTGCTCCCGAAGCAGCAGGACGAGTTCACCTGCATGAGCTGCTTCCTGGTTCACCACCGCAGCCAGCTGGCCCGCGAGAAGAACGGTCAGCCGATCTGCCGCGACTGCGACTGAGGACGGGTCGGCCGTGACCGGCTCGACCCCTCCCTGGAAGCGCCGCTTCTCCAAGCGGAAAGCGGACGAAGGGCCGGTGGACGGCCCGCGGTACGGCGCGCGTGACGACGAGCGAGGCTCCACCGGTACAGGGGCGGCCTCGCTCGAACCGGCAGGCCGGGGTGACCTCCCGGCGTCCGTGGACGTCCCCGCACCCGTCGCGAGACGGCGGGCGGGGGCGATCCGGGAGCGGGCCAGGGAAGGCGCCCGCAAGGGCGGCGACCGGGCCCGGGCCGGACTCGCCTATCTCGCCGACCGCATCATCGAGCTGGCCCCGCGCGTGCCCGTACGGGACCTGGCGACGCTGCGCAGACAGTTCCCGGGCCTCGGACCCGAGGAGCTCGCGGACAAGCTCGTGGCAGGCGCCGCGCACGCGACGGCCACGGTCGGAGCCGGTGTCGGCGCGGCCGCGATGCTCCCCGTGCCCCCGGCGATGCCGACGGAACTGGCCGCCGAGGTCACCGGCGTCGCGGCGATCGAGCTGAAGCTGATCGCCGAACTCCACGAGGTGTACGGCGTACGGCCGCCCGGCAACCTCAAACAGCGCAGCACCGCGTACCTCGACTCCTGGTCGGGGGAGCGCGGGATCGACGCGACCAAGCCGTCGACGCTCAGCGTGGCGCTGAACAGCCGCATGAAGCGCGAACTGCGCCAGCGGATCATGAAGCGCATGGTCCGCGGCATGCCGAACCTGATGCCGTTCCTGGTGGGCGCCGCCGTGGGAGCGGTCATGAACCGCGGCGAGACGAGAAAGCTCGCCGGCCGGATCCGCCGGGACCTGCGCAAGATCCAGGTGCCCTGGGAGGCCCTCGAGGCGCTCCCCGCCCTGGAACGTCCGGCGGACGCCCTGGAGATGGGCGAGATCACCGAAGACCCCCTGGGCCGCCACGAAGGTCACCGGCCCGACGGCGGACACGGCGGGTAGCGCGGCGACGACGGACCCGCCGGCAGTACGGCGACGGGCGCTGAGACCTGCCGTCCGTCGCACGGCGGCCGGGTGACATCCCGCGCGGGTGTGCTACGCCGGTGTCTGCGTCCGCAGCGCCTGCGCCAGTCGCTCCGGCTCGCGCGTGGACAGGTACAGATACGGCGTCGGGTCCTGCGGGTCCGTGACCTCCACGCGCAGGGCCGTGGGGATGTACGCGCGCAGCAGGAGGAAGGCGCGCGGATCGGCCTTGTGGGTGCGCCAGGCACGGGCCTCCTCCGCGTCCAGCACCTCCGCCTCGCCCAGCGCCATCAGCGGGATCTTGGCCTCGCCCGCGATCAGAGAGTCCCCGACCACCCGGATGCGGACCGAGCCGTAGGAACTCGCGGCGACGGCCGCGACCGCGGTGCCCCCGGCGAGGCCGCCGAGCATCGGCAGCGTGCCGAACGGGAGCAGGACCAGGGCCATCGAGACGCCCACGAGGAACGAGATCAGCCACCAGGTCCGCGGGGCGGTGAGGCGTTCTTCGTACGGGGCGGCGGAGAGCTGCATGAGGCCAAGCTTGACACGGTGTCGGGAAGGGGCCGACGCGCGGGTAAGGTCTCCGCCTGTGAGTGGTACTTCCGCAGCTCTTCAGCCTCCGGCCGACGCCGTGCAACCGGTGCGACACCCGGACGCACCCGCGCCCGGCGAGCTCCTCGGCGCGCACTACGGCCAGTGCTTCGGCTGTGGCGGCGAGCAGCCGCACGGGCTGCACCTGGAGGCCCGGGCCGGCGAGGGCGTGTCGCTCACCGCCGAGTTCACCGTGCAGCCCGCCCATCAGGGCGCCCCGGGCCTCGCGCACGGTGGCGTGCTGACCTCCGCCCTGGACGAGACCCTCGGCTCGCTGAACTGGCTGCTGCGCACGATCGCGGTGACCGGGCGGCTGGAGACCGACTTCGTACGGCCCGTGCCCGTCGGCACCACGCTGTACCTGGAGGCGGAGGTGACGGCGGTCGCCGGGCGGAAGATCTACTCCAGCGCGACCGGACGCGTCGGCGGCCCCGACGGGCCCGTCGCGGTGCGCGCGGACGCGCTCTTCATCGAGGTGAAGGTCGACCACTTCGTCGACCACGGCCGCCAGGAGGAGATCCAGGCCGCCATGAGCGACCCGGACCAGGTCCGGCGCGCTCGCGCCTTCGAGGTGAACCCGTGAGCCCGATCGGACGCGTGAGCGCCACCGGTCCCATCGGGCCCGACAGCACCACGAGCGTCGGCAGCACCACCAGCCCCGACGGCGGCATCACCAGCCCCGTGAGCCCCGAGAACCCCATGACTCCCACGAGCCCCGCGAGCAGGCCGCCGCTGGACGTGCTGATCCGGCGAGTCGATCCGGACGTACCGCTTCCGTCGTATGCGCAGCCCGGTGACGCCGGAGCCGATCTGCGCACCACCGAGGCGTGCCAACTGGAGCCGGGCGAGCGGGCCGTGCTGCCCACGGGAGTGTCTGTGGCGCTGCCGGAGGGGTACGCGGCCTTCGTGCACCCGCGGTCCGGCCTGGCCGCCCGCTGCGGCGTCGCCCTGGTGAATGCCCCGGGGACGGTTGATGCCGGGTACCGTGGGGAGATCAAGGTGATCGTGGTGAATCTCGACCCGCGCGAGGCCGTGCGGTTCGAGCGCTTCGACCGGATTGCCCAACTGGTAGTCCAGCAGGTCGAGAAGGTTCGCTTCCAAGAGGTGGCAAAACTTCCCGACTCGGCGCGGGCCGAGGGGGGCTTCGGATCCACCGGAGGCCATGCGGCGGTGGACGGGACGAGCGGCACAAGCGGTCAGGCCGCCATGGGCGGTCAGGCGGGTGGGAATCGATACGCTTCGGTCGTATCCGACCGGGAAGGACAGTGACGTGTTCGGACGTCGCAAGAAGAGGGATGCCGCCGAGGACGCGGCCGGCGAGGCCGAGCAGGTCGTCGACGGTGTCGACACTGAGGCGGACGAAGAGCGCGAGCGCCTGAGGCTCGAGCCCGCGCCGCGCCCCGACGGACCCTGGGACGCCTCGGAGGTCCGTGACCCGGGCGAGGGCCGGGTCGACCTGGGCGGCCTGTTCGTGCCGGGCGTCGACGGCATGGAGCTCAGGGTCGAGGTCGCGGGCGACGCGATCGTCGCGGCCACGGTCGTGCTGCGCGACAGTGCCATCCAGCTCCAGGGCTTCGCCGCCCCCAAGCGCGAGGGCATCTGGGGCGAGGTGCGCGAGGAGATCGGCACCGGCATCACCCAGCAGGGCGGCATTGTCGACGAGGTCGAGGGGCCGCTGGGCTGGGAGCTGCGCGCCCAGGTGCCCGTACAGCTGCCGGACGGCACCGGCGGCTTCCAGGTCGTGCGGTTCGTCGGTGTGGACGGCCCCCGCTGGTTCCTGCGCGGGGTCATCTCGGGCCAGGGCGCGGTGCAGCCGCAGGCCGCCGGGCTGCTCGAGCAGATCTTCCGGGACACGGTCGTGGTCCGCGGCGAGGGCCCCATGGCGCCCCGCGACCCGATCGTCCTGAAGCTGCCGAACGACGCCCAGATGGTCCCCGAGGGCGTCCAGCAGGAAGAGGGCTCCCGTTTCGCCGGCGGAATGGGCCAGCTCCAGCGCGGACCGGAGATCACCGAGGTCCGCTGACCCCGCAGAGACACCAGGGCCGTACTCCACCGGGGGTGCGGCCCTTTGTCGTGCGCGGAACCTTGACGACGCATTGGTCTGTACCTACCGTCTCCGTCCAACGCGTCTGTTCATAAAGGCGCTTCACGTTCACATACGAGAACGGAAGGCCCCCCACGTATGCGCAGAACCGCTCTCCTCGCGGCCTCGGCCGTCCTCGTCGCCGGTCTCCTCGCCTGGCCCGCCGATGCCGCTCCCAGCGCCCCCGCCGCCTTCGCCCATCCCGGAGTCACCGTCTCCAAGAGCCAGTTGGACTTCACCCGGTCCAAGGTCAACGCCGGCGCCCAGCCCTGGAAGGGCGCCTTCGACCAGATGATGGCGAGCAAGTACGCCGACCTGAACCGCACGCCCAAGCCCCGGGCGGTCGTCGAATGCGGCTCGTACTCCAACCCCAACCTCGGCTGCACCGACGAGCGCGAGGACGCGATCGCCGCCTACACCCACGCCCTCGCCTGGTACCTCACCCGCGACGAACGGCACGCCCGCAAGGCCATCGAGCTGATGGACGCCTGGTCCGCCGTCATCAGGGACCACACCAACAGCAACGCACCCCTGCAGACCGGCTGGGCCGGCTCCTCCTGGCCGAAGGCCGCCGAGATCATCAGGTACACGTACACCGGCACCTGGGCGAACTCCGGCCGCTTCGCCACCATGCTCCGCACCGTCTACCTGCCCGAGATCATCAACGGCTCGAACTCCAACGGCAACTGGGAGCTGTCGATGATGGAGGCCGCCGTCGGCATCTCCGTCTTCCTGGAGGACAAGGCGTCCTACGACAAGGCCATGGCGAAGTTCCGCACGCGCACGGCCGCCTACGTCTACCTGGAGTCCGACGGCGCGCTGCCGAAGACCGTGCCGAGCCAGAACCTCAACACCCGGGAGAAGGTCGTCACGTACTGGCAGGGCCAGTCGACCTTCGTCAACGGACTCAGCCAGGAGACCTGCCGCGACTTCACCCACACCGGCTACGGCCTCTCGGCCATCTCGCACGTCGCCGAGACCAGCCGCATCCAGGGCCAGGATCTCTACGGCACCGACGTGGGCGAGAGGCTGCGGCACGGGCTCGGCTTCCACGCCAAGTACCAGCTCGGCGCCGGTGCCGAGGGCTGGCTGTGCGGCGGCTCGCTCAAGCTCGGGCTCGGGCCGGTGACCGAGGTCGGCCACAACGCCCTGGCCCACCGTCTCGGGCACGCCATGACCAACACCGCGACGCTGACCCAGCGCGGCCGTCCCGCGGGCAGCAACAACCTCTTCGTCGCCTGGGAAACCCTCACGCACGGCGACAACCCCGCCTGACCTCCCGGCCGACCGGGCGCCGGGCGGGAACCCCGGCGCCCGGTCCACCCGGCCCGGCCGCGTCAGAGTTCCGTCAAAGTGCGCCCCGCAGCCGGGCCGGGAGCCCGAACCCCGTGCCTGCCGGCCGTAGGGTCGACGCTGCGCAGTCGGCACACCACCGGAAGACAATGGGGCCATGGCACGCGGCGAGCTTCGGATCCACCTGGGTGCGGCACCGGGCGTCGGCAAGACCTACGCGATGCTCTCCGAGGCACACCGCCGCGTCGGGCGGGGCACGGACTGCGTGGTGGGCTTCGTGGAGCTCCACGGACGGCCCCGCACCGAGGTGCTGCTGCACGGCCTGGAGCAAGTGCCGCGCCGGGAGCTGGAGTACCGCGGCGGCGTCTTCCCCGAGATGGACCTCGACGCCGTCCTCGCGCGCCGCCCCCAGGTCGCCCTGGTGGACGAACTCGCCCACACGAACGTCCCCGGCGCCCGCAACGCCAAGCGCTGGCAGGACGTGGAGGAGCTGCTCGCCGCGGGCATCGACGTGGTCTCGACCGTCAACATCCAGCACCTGGAGTCCCTCGGCGACGTCGTCGAGTCGATCACCGGGGTGCGGCAGCAGGAGACCGTGCCGGACGAGGTGGTGCGCCGGGCCGACCAGGTCGAGCTGGTCGACATGACGCCCGAGGCGCTGCGGCGGCGGATGGCGCACGGCAACATCTACCAGCCCGACAAGGTCGACGCCGCCCTGTCGAACCACTTCCGCCCCGGCAACCTGACCGCCCTGCGCGAGCTGGCACTGCTGTGGGTGGCCGACCGGGTCGACGCCCACCTCACGCGGTACCGCAGCGAACACCGGGTGTCGGCGATCTGGGGCTCGCGCGAGCGGATCGTCGTCGGCCTGACCGGCGGGCCCGAGGGCCGCACGCTGATCCGCCGGGGCGCCCGGCTGGCCGAGAAGGGCGCCGGTGGTGAGGTGCTGGCCGTCTACATAGCCCGCAGCGACGGGCTGACCTCGGCCTCGCCCAAGGAACTGGCACTGCAGCGAACCCTGGTCGAGGATCTTGGCGGAACGTTCCACCATGTCGTGGGCGACGACATACCCGCCGCACTGCTCGCCTTCGCCCGCGGTGCGAACGCCACCCAGATCGTGCTCGGCTCCTCCCGCCGCAAGACGTGGCAGTACGTCTTCGGCCCCGGGGTCGGCGCGACGGTCGCCCGGGAGTCCGGGCCCGACCTCGACGTGCACATCGTCACCCACGACGAGGTCGCCAAGGGACGCGGACTGCCGGTGGCCCGGGGCGCGCGTCTCGGGCGCTCCCGGCGGGTGTGGGGCTGGATCGCCGGTGTCGCCGGCCCGCCGCTCCTCGCGGTGCTGCTCAACGCCGTCGACCTCGGCCTCGCCAACGACATGCTGCTGTTCCTGGCGCTGACGGTGGCGGCGGCGCTGCTCGGGGGGCTGCTGCCCGCCCTGGCCTCGGCGGCGATGGGCTCCCTGCTGCTGAACTACTTCTACACACCGCCCCTGCACCGGTGGACCATCGCCGACCCGAAGAACATCGTCGCCATCGTGATCTTCGTGGCGGTCGGCGTGGCGGTGGCCTCCGTGGTCGACCTCGCCGCCCGCCGCACCCACCAGGCCGCCCGGCTGCGGGCCGAGTCCGAGATCCTCGCCTTCCTCGCCGGCAACGTGCTGCGCGGCGAGACCGGCCTGGAGGACCTGCTGGAACGGGTCCGGGAGACCTTCGGCATGGAGTCCGCGGCCCTGCTGGAACGGGCCGGCGACGTCGAGCCGTGGACCTGCGCCGGGCGTGTCGGCCGGGGACGTCCCGTCGGGCGGCCCGACCAGGCCGACGTGGACATACCCGTCGGGGACCACATGGCCCTGGCGCTGACCGGCCGTGTGCTGCCCGCCGAGGACCGCCGGGTGCTGGCCGCCTTCGCCGCCCAGGCCGCCGTCGTCCTGGACCGCCGCCGGCTCCAGGAGGAGGCCGGCCGGGCCCGCACGCTCGCCGAGGGCAACCGCATCCGTACGGCCCTGCTGGCCGCCGTCAGCCACGATCTGCGGACGCCCCTGGCCGGCATCAAGGCGGCCGTGACCTCCCTGCGCTCCGAGGACGTCGAGTGGTCCGAGGAGGACCGCGCCGAGCTGCTGAAGGGCATCGAGGAGGGCGCCGACCGCCTCGACCACCTAGTCGGGAACCTCCTCGACATGTCCCGGCTCCAGACCGGCACCGTCACCCCGCTGATCCGCGAGATCGACCTCGACGAGGTGGTGCCGATGGCGCTCGGCGGCGTCCCCGAGGGCAGCGCGGGCCTGGACGTGCCCGAGACGCTGCCCATGGTCGCCGTCGACCCCGGGCTGCTGGAGCGGGCGGTGGCCAACCTCGTCGAGAACGCCGTGAAGTACAGTCCGCCCGGCGCGCCCGTGCTGGTCGCCGCCAGCGCGCTGGCCGACCGGGTCGAGGTGCGGGTGGTCGACCGGGGCCCGGGCGTCCCGGACGAGGCCAAGGAACGCATCTTCGAGCCCTTCCAGCGCCACGGCGACGCCCCGCGCGGTGCGGGCGTCGGACTGGGGCTCGCGGTGGCGCGCGGCTTCGCCGAGGCCATGGGCGGCACCCTGAACGCCGAGGACACCCCCGGCGGCGGTCTCACCATGGTCCTCACCCTCCGCGCGGCGGGAACCCGCCCGGAGCTCCACCCCGCGGCAGAACCGGAAAGGCAGGCCTCATGACCCGCGTCCTCGTGGTCGACGACGAGCCGCAGATCGTGCGCGCCCTCGTGATCAACCTCAAGGCACGCACCTACGAGGTCGACGCGGCCCATGACGGCGCCACCGCCCTGAAGCTCGCGGCCGCCCGCCACCCCGACGTGGTCGTCCTCGACCTCGGACTGCCCGACATGGACGGCGTCGAGGTGATCAGGGGGCTGCGCGGCTGGACCCGGGTGCCGATCCTGGTGCTGTCCGCCCGGCACTCCTCCGACGAGAAGGTCGAGGCACTGGACGCGGGCGCCGACGACTACGTCACCAAGCCGTTCGGCATGGACGAGCTGCTGGCGCGGCTGCGCGCCGCCGTCCGCCGGGCCGAACCGGCCGGTGGCGGCGAGGACGACGTGATCGTCGACACCGGCGAGTTCACCGTGGACCTGGCCGCGAAGAAGGTCAACCGGGCCGGCAGGGACGTACGGCTGACCCCCACCGAATGGCACCTGCTGGAGGTGCTCGTGCGCAACAGCGGCCGCCTGGTCGGGCAGAAGCAGCTGCTCCAGGAGGTGTGGGGTCCGTCGTACGGGACGGAGACCAACTATCTGCGTGTGTACATGGCGCAGTTGCGGCGGAAGCTGGAGGCGGATCCCTCGCATCCGAAGCACTTCGTCACCGAGCCGGGGAGGGGATATCGGTTCGAGAAGTGAGGGCATCGCCGGGGTGTCCGCCCGGGAAGTTGAGGCACATCGCGTGGGGAATCGGGCTCCTCGCCCTTCGTCAGCAGGCCCCGGTACGCTTCAGATATGAGTGCTGTTCCTCGTTCCGAAAAGCCGGTGGGCCGGTTCCGGCGCATGCTCGACCGGCTCTCCTCGTCGCAGGAGGACCTGGAGTCCGAGGAGCTGCGGGAGGACACCGAGACGGCCGGCTGCATCCGGATCGGAGACTGCCAGGACCGGCAGATAGTGACGGTTACTGGTACCTTGCGCACGGTCACCCTTCGGCCGCGCGCCGGAGTCCCGGCCCTGGAGGCCGAGCTGTTCGACGGCTCCGCCGCGCTGGACGTGGTGTGGCTCGGCAGGCGCTCCATCGTGGGGATAGAGCCGGGGCGCAAGCTGATCGCATCGGGCCGGATCTCTATGAGCCGGGGCCGCCGGGTGCTGTTCAACCCCAAGTACGAACTGAGACCCCTCGGACGGGAGTAGCCGGTGACGTCGCTCGACAAGCCGACCGAAGAGACATCTGCGGACGACGCCCGGGCGGTGACCGAGGCCGCCCTGTTCGAGGCGTTCGGCGGCGTGCGGGGCATGGTGGAGACGGTGGTTCCCGGTCTCCTCTTCGTCACCATCTACACGATCAACAAGGACCTGCACCTGTCGGCGATCGCGGCGCTGGCCGTGTCCATGGTGCTGGTCGTGGTCCGGCTGGTGATGAAGGACACCGTCAAGCACGCCTTCAGCGGTGTCTTCGGTGTGGCCTTCGGTGTCGTCTTCGCGATGATGACCGGCAACGCCAAGGACTTCTACCTGCCCGGCATGCTCTACACGCTGGGACTCGGCCTCGCCTACATCATCACCACCCTGTGCGGCGTGCCGCTGATCGGGCTGATCCTCGGCCCGGTCTTCAAGGAGAACCTCTCCTGGCGCACCCGGAACCCCGGCCGCAAGAAGGCGTACCAGAAGGCCAGCTACGCGTGGGGGGCCATCCTGCTCGCCAAGTGCGCGATCCTCTTCCCGCTGTACTGGTGGGCCGACACCACGCAGCTGGGCTGGGTCCTGGTCGCCCTGAAGATCCCGCCGTTCCTGCTCGCGGTGTATCTGACGTGGGTCTTCCTGGCGAAGGCGCCCGCGCCCATCGACGTGTTCGCGGAGATGGAGGCGGAGGAGAAGGCGGCCGAGGAGCGGGACCGGCAGGCCGCCGCCGCTCGGTCCGCCGAGCAGTGAGCCGCCACCGCCGAGCAGTGAGCAACCACCGCCGAGCAGTGGGCCGCCACCGTCGAGCAGTCGGCCTCCACTGCTGATCAGTGGGCCTCCACCGCTGACGGAGAGCCTTCACAGCTGACGGAAGGGGCGTCCCGAGTGCTCGGGACGCCCCTTTTCCGTTCGCTCCGCGACCGGCTCAGCCCGCCGCGTCGCGCCGCACCGACAGCAGGTCCTCCAGCTGCTCCTCACGGGCCTGGGCGGCCACGAAGAGCAGTTCGTCGCCGGCCTCCAGGGAGTCCTCCCGGGAGGGGGTCAGGACGCGGTTGCCGCGGATGATCGTCACCAGGGACGTGTCCTGCGGCCACTCGACGTCGCCGACCTGCGTGCCGGCCAGGGCCGACTCCTCCGGCAGGGTCAGCTCGACCAGGTTGGCGTCGCCGTGGCTGAAGCGGAGCAGGCGGACCAGGTCGCCCACGCTCACCGCCTCCTCGACCAGGGCCGACATCAGACGCGGGGTGGAGACGGCCACGTCCACGCCCCAGGACTCGTTGAACAACCACTCGTTCTTGGGGTTGTTCACCCGGGCGACGACGCGCGGGACGCCGTACTCCGTCTTCGCCAGCAGGGACACGACCAGGTTCACCTTGTCGTCGCCCGTCGCGGCGATCACGACGTTGCAGCGCTGCAGCGCCGCCTCGTCCAGGGACGTGATCTCGCAGGCGTCGGCGAGCAGCCACTCGGCCTGCGGGACGCGCTCGACCGAGATGGCGGTCGGCGCCTTGTCGATCAGCAGGATCTCGTGGCCGTTCTCCAGCAGTTCGCCCGCGATCGAGCGGCCGACGGCGCCGGCTCCGGCAATGGCGACCCTCATCAGTGACCGCCCTCCTCTTCGGGACCCTTGGCGAACGCCGCCTCGACCTTGTCGACCTCGTCGGTGCGCATCATCACGTGCACCAGGTCGCCCTCCTGCAGCACCGTCTGCGAGGTGGGCAGGACCGCCTCGCCGAGCCGGGTCAGGAACGCGACGCGCACGCCGGTCTCCTCCTGGATCCGGCTGATCTTGTGGCCGACCCAGGCGGTGGAGGTGTGCACCTCGGCGAGCTGGACGCCACCGGTGGGGTCGCGCCACAGCGGCTCGGCGCCGGAGGGGAGCAGACGGCGCAGCATCTGGTCGGCCGTCCAGCGGACCGTCGCGACGGTGGGGATGCCCAGGCGCTGGTAGACCTCCGCGCGGCGTGGGTCGTAGATGCGGGCGGCGACGTTCTCGATGCCGAACATCTCGCGGGCCACGCGCGCGGCGATGATGTTGGAGTTGTCACCGCTGGAGACGGCGGCGAAGGCGCCGGCCTCCTCGATGCCCGCCTCGCGCAGGGTGTCCTGGTCGAAGCCGACACCGGTGACCCGGCGGCCGCCGAACGAGGAGCCCAGCCGGCGGAAGGCGGTGGGGTCCTGGTCGACCACGGCGACCGTGTGACCCTGTTGCTCCAGGTTCTGGGCCAGTGCGGAACCCACCCTTCCGCACCCCATGATGACAATATGCATCGCGTCACACCGCGCTTCCTGCAGGCCCTCTGGCCTTCATGGATGTCGTGCTCATGTCTCTCTTTCGGCTCGCCAGGCATCACGTCGCGGCCTGCGTGCGGGCCGCCGGGCAACATCATGCCGGTGGAATCAGGCCATGATGCCCTCCGGGGGCGGTGCCGCGTTCGGCTGCCCGACTCCAACGTATCCGCAAAGTCGAGGGGGTTGCCGAGGGCCCTGCCGGGCCCCCGGCCGGGGGAGGAACTGCCATGAGCACCGAGATCGACGTCCTCGTGCTGGGCGGAGCGGGCGTGGACACGATCGTGCACGTGCCCGAGCTGCCCGTGCCGTTCGCGGACAGCCACATGATCCGGCCCGGGATCGTGACCCGCGCCGGCCAGAGCGGCGACTTCGTGGCCCTCGGAACGACCGCGCTGGGCCTGCGCACCCACCACCTCGACCTCCTCGGCGACGACCCCGAGGGCGACCTCGTCCGGGCGCTGCACCGGGAGCACGGCATCGGGCTCACCGCCGTCCCGCAGCCCCTCGGCACCAAACGCGCGGTCAACCTCGTCGGCCCCGACGGCAGGCGCTCGTCCCTCTACGACGCCACCCGGGCCGCCGGCACCGACCGGCTGCCCGGGGACGCGGTCCGCGCACTCGCGGCCGTCAGCCGGCACGCCCACGTCGTCATCACCCAGCCGTGTGCCCAGGCGCTGCCCGCCCTGCGCGAAGCGGGCCTCACGATCTCCACCGATCTGCACGACTGGGACGGCGCCAACCCCTACCACGAGCCCTTCGCCCACCAGGCCGACCTGGTCTTCCTGTCCAGCTCGGCCCTGACCGACCCGGAACGGACCATGCGGCGGATCACCGAGCGGGGCCGGGCCCGCGTCGTCGTCGCCACCGCCGGGGCGGACGGGGCGTACCTGCTGGCCGACGGGGAGCTCACCCACGTACCCGCCGCCGTGCCCCCGGCGCCGGTCGTCGACTCCAACGGCGCGGGCGACGCCTTCGCCGCCGGATTCCTCCACGCCTGGCTGGACGGTGCCCCACCCCGCCGCAGCGCCCTGCACGGCACCGTGGCCGGCGCCTACGCCTGCACGATCCCGTCGACCCGGGCCGCCGGTATCGGGCCGGAGGAGCTCCGTGCGGGGGTGGCGGAACTGGAGCGGCACGGTCCTCCCCGGCCTCCCGGCGGCTTTTAGCGCGCCCCCGGCGACACGTCCTTGCGGCGGCTGATGCTGCGCACGCTCGCCACCGTCAGGATTCCGAGGGCGACGAGGGTGGCCGCGGCGCCGATCAGCTGGGCGGGCGTGTGCATGGGACCTCCAGGGGCGGCGACGGCCGGGAAACGGACGGGGCTCAGTCATATAGGCATGCGAAGCGGATGACCTGCGGAATCCGCAGCCGCATGCGCCTGTGAATTCACCCGGAGAGCAGACGGAACGCCGATGAGGGGTGGCGGGTGGGCGACCCCGCAATCGAACGCCTACGATCCTCTGTTGTGTCCAAACTGACCGACGTGCCCAAACGGATCCTGATCGGGCGCGCACTGCGCAGCGACCGGCTGGGCGAAACGCTCCTGCCGAAGCGCATCGCACTCCCCGTCTTCGCCTCCGACCCGCTCTCCTCCGTGGCGTACGCGCCCGGCGAGGTGCTGCTGGTCCTGTCGATCGCGGGCGTGACGGCGTACCACTACAGCCCGTGGATCGCCGTCGCGGTCGTCGTGCTGATGTTCACCGTGGTGGCCTCGTACCGGCAGAACGTGCACGCCTACCCCAGCGGCGGCGGCGACTACGAGGTGGCGACCACCAACCTCGGGCCCAAGGCCGGACTGACGGTCGCGAGCGCGCTGCTCGTCGACTACGTCCTCACCGTCGCGGTGTCGATCTCCTCCGGCATCGAGAACCTCGGCTCCGCGATCCCGTTCGTCGTCGAGCACAAGGTGCTCTGCGCGATCGGCGTGATCGTGCTGCTGACGCTGATGAACCTGCGCGGGGTGAAGGAGTCCGGCTCGCTCTTCGCGATCCCGACCTACGTCTTCGTCTTCGGCGTCTTCACCATGATCGCGTGGGGTGCCTTCCGCGGGCTGGTCCTGGACGACACCATGCGCGCCCCGACGGCGGACTACATCATCAAGCCCGAACACCAGGGCCTGGCCGGCTTCGCGCTGGTCTTCCTGCTGCTGCGCGCCTTCTCCTCCGGCTGCGCCGCCCTCACCGGCGTCGAGGCGATCTCCAACGGCGTCCCGGCCTTCCGCAAGCCCAAGTCGAAGAACGCCGCGACCACCCTCGCCATGATGGGCCTGCTGGCCGTCACCATGTTCTGCGGCATCATCGCGCTGGCCGCCGCCACCGACGTCCGCATGGCGGAGAACCCCGCCAAGGACCTCGTCCACAACGGTGTCCCGCTCGGCCCGGACTACGTCCAGAACCCGGTGATCTCGCAGGTCGCGGAGGCCGTCTTCGGCAAGGGCAGCGTCCTGTTCATCATCCTGGCCGCGGCCACCGCGCTGGTGCTGTTCCTCGCCGCCAACACCGCCTACAACGGCTTCCCGCTGCTCGGCTCGATCCTCGCCCAGGACCGCTACCTGCCGCGCCAGCTGCACACCCGCGGCGACCGGCTGGCCTTCTCCAACGGCATCGTGCTCCTCGCCGGCGCCGCCGCACTGCTGGTGGGGATCTACGGCGCCGACTCGACCCGGCTGATCCAGCTGTACATCGTGGGCGTGTTCGTGTCCTTCACGCTCAGCCAGACCGGCATGGTCCGGCACTGGAACCGCCACCTGGCCACGGAGAAGGACCGGGCCAAGCGCCGCCACATGATCCGCTCCCGCGCCATCAACGCCTTCGGCGCCTTCTTCACCGGTCTCGTGCTGGTCGTCGTCCTCCTCACCAAGTTCACGCACGGCGCCTGGGTCGCCCTGCTCGGCATGGTGATCTTCTACGCGACGATGACGGCCATCCGTAAGCACTACGACCGCGTCGCCGCCGAGATCGCCGCCCCCGAGGGCCCGAGCGACGACCTCGTGCGGCCCTCACGGGTCCACTCGGTCGTGCTGATCTCCAAGATCCACCGCCCCACGCTGCGCGCCCTGGCCTACGCCAAGCTGATGCGCTCGGACACCCTGGAGGCGCTGAGCGTCAACGTCGACCCGGCGGAGACCAAGGCCCTGCGCGAGGAGTGGGAGCGGCGCGGCATCGACGTACCGCTGAAGGTCCTGGACTCGCCCTACCGGGAGATCACGCGGCCGATCATCGAGTACGTCAAGAGCCTGCGCAAGGAGTCCCCGCGGGACGCGGTGTCCGTGATCATCCCCGAGTACGTGGTCGGCCACTGGTACGAGCACCTGCTGCACAACCAGAGCGCCCTGCGGCTCAAGGGCCGGCTGCTGTTCACCCCCGGGATCATGGTGACCTCGGTGCCGTACCAGCTGCAGTCCTCCGAGGCGGCCAAGCGGCGGGCCCGCAAGCAGCAGGACTGGACCGCGCCGGGCTCGGTGCGGCGCGGTCCCGCGCAGGTGCGGTCGAAGGAGTCCTCCGAGCACAAGAGCTGACGATCTCCCGAGACGACGGCTCGTGTGAAACGGCCGGGTGGCAGCCACGTAGACTGGTGGGCTGTTGTCCGGCCGTGTCCGTTCGGCCCTTCCCCCTCACGCGTTTTGGAGTCACCCCGCCATGCAGGCAGAACCGAGGAAGTCGCTGGTGGGGGAGGAGTACGAGGTCGAGGTCGGCCCCGTCGCCCACGGCGGTCACTGCATCGCCCGCACGTCCGAGGGCCAGGTGCTGTTCGTCCGGCACGCGCTGCCCGGCGAGCGGGTCGTGGCGCGGGTGACGGAGGGCGAGGAGGGCGCGCGGTTCCTGCGCGCCGACGCCGTGACCGTGCTCGACGCCTCCAAGGACCGGATCGACGAGCCCTGCCCGTTCGCCGGCCCCGGCCGCTGCGGCGGCTGCGACTGGCAGCACGCCAAGCCGGGCGCGCAGCGGCGCCTGAAGGCCGACGTCATCGCCGAACAGCTCAAGCACCTCGCCGGGCTCACCCCGGAGGAGGCCGGCTGGGACGGCACGGTGCTGCCGGCGGAGGGCGACAAGGTGCCCGCGGGCCAGGTCCCCGCGTGGCGCACCCGCGTCCAGTACGCCGTCACAGCCGACGGCCGGGCGGGCCTGCGCCGGCACCGCTCGCACGAGGTGGAGCCGATCGACCACTGCATGATCGCCGCGGAGGGCGTCAGCGAGCTGGGCATCGAGAAGCGGTCCTGGACCGGCATGGACTCCGTCGAGGCGATCGCGGCGACGGGTTCCCAGGACCGCCAGGTGATCCTCACCCCGAAGCCGGGCGCGCGCCTGCCGCTAGTCGAACTCGACCGCCCCGTCTCCGTCCTGCGCGTGGACGAGCGCTCCGGCGGTGTCCACCGGGTGCACGGCCGCCCCTTCGTGCGCGAACGCGCCGACGGCCGCACGCACCGCGTCGGGGGCGGCGGCTTCTGGCAGGTCCACCCGAAGGCCGCGGAGACCCTGGTGACCGCGGTCATGCAGGGCCTCCTGCCGCGCAAGGGCGACATGGCGCTCGACCTGTACTGCGGCGTCGGCCTCTTCGCCGGCGCCCTCGCCGACCGCGTCGGCGACCAGGGCGCCGTCCTCGGCATCGAGTCCGGCAAGCGAGCGGTGGAGGACGCGCGGCACAACCTCGCCGACTTCGACCGCGTCCGCATCGAACAGGGCAAGGTCGAGAGCGTGTTGCCGCGCACGGGCATCGAGGAGGTCGACCTGATCGTCCTCGACCCGCCGCGGGCGGGCGCGGGCCGCAAGACGGTGGGCCATCTGGCGTCGCTGGGAGCGCGGCGGATCGCGTACGTGGCGTGCGATCCGGCTGCGCTGGCGCGGGACTTGGCGTACTTCCGGGACGGGGGGTACCGGGTACGGACGCTGCGGGCGTTCGATCTGTTCCCGATGACGCACCATGTGGAGTGCGTGGCGATTCTGGAGCCTGCGGCGAAGGGCCTCTGACCAGCTGGTTCTCCACGTTCGCAGGTTCCGGGCGGGGTACGTCGACATGGGTGTGGGATTCACCGTGACGGCGCAGATCGAGCGCCCGGTCTCCGGTGCCCGGCCCGACCGCCCGGGCCAGGTGATGATGCGGGGCTTGTGAGCACCGATCCCGACTGCCGGGATCGCCTGCCCCGCAGCGCTGACCGAACACGGCCGGCGGCTACCCGGCCCGTCGTCCCGTGGCGGACAGGCCATCCAGGGCCCGTGCCGTGATCTCAGCCACCGGTCCGACGGCGGGGACCGTCACGAGGATGTCCGAGTAGTGGGCGAGGAGGGGCGCGGTCCGGTTCCGGTACACCCGCTGCCGGTTGCGGACGACCTCTTCGGTGTCGTCCGTCCGACCGCGGCTCAACAGCCGTGCGAGCACGACCTCTTCGGGGGCCGACAACTCCAGCACCGCGTCCAGTACGGTGCCGGTGGCGCCCAGGATGCTGGAGAGTTCCTGCGCCTGCGGCACCGTGCGGGGGAATCCGTCGAGGAGGTAGCCGTTCCGGGCGTCGGGGCGCTGGAGCCGTTCCCGCACCATGCCGCCGGTGACGTGGTCGGGGACGAGTTCGCCGGTGTCGAGACAGTGCTGGGCGTCCTGCCCGAGCGGGGTCCGGCGCGCGACATGGTCCCGGAACAGGTCTCCGGTGGAGATGTGGGGGACGCCGAGCCGCTCGCTGAGTGCACCGGCCTGGGTGCCCTTGCCTGCTCCAGGAGGCCCGATGAGGATGATTCGCATGGGTTGCGCGTACCTTTCGGTGATGGCTGTTCGTTCATGGCCTGTTCGGCCGCCGATTTGATCGGAGATGTCCGTTCTTCGACTCGCGGGAGGGCTGCGGTAAGGGTCGGTTCCGCCGGTCGACGGTGGTCAGGCGGCCCGGGAAGGGCAGGCGGGTTCCGCGCTCAGGACGAGCACCGGGCCCTGGGCGGGATCCGTCCGGTGGGTCAGCAGGTCGCACAACACCTCGGCAACGCCCACCCGGTATGCCTCGGCGCCCAGTGACGGGCTGGGGATCAGGGTGTGGACGTCCACCAGGGGTGCCAGTTCGGCGGCCAGTGACTCGGTGAGTTCGGTCAGACCGGCCAGGGCGGCGTCCCGGGGCCCGCCACGCCCCATGGCCGCGACCACGTTGACCACCGAGCCGCCGTGCGTGGCCATCCAGCGCCAGTAGGCACGCTGGACGACGGTCAGCGGAGTCACCAGGTCCCGCTGCAGCACATCGCGCAGCGCCAGCGGATCCAGTTCCATCAGCGCACCCGTACAGGGGTGGGCCGCGACCAGGTTCACCAGGTGGTCCAGGCGGCCGAGCCGCTCCACCACCGCGTCGACGGCCCGGCCGGGTCCGGCGGTGTCCGTGGGAGCACAGGGCAGTGCGAGCACCGTGGAGCCCGGCGGAGCCGCCGGGCGGTTCGCCTCGGCGTCGGCACCGGCCAGCGCCACGCGTGCGCCGCGCGCCAGGAGGCTTGCCGTCACCGAGGCCGCGAGATCGCCTTCGCCGGTGACGAGTACGACCCGGCCGGTCAGCGTGCTGGTGTGTCCCATCTCCGTCCCTCCTGGTGGTGGTCGCAGGACAGGCCCCGGGGGTCAGTCGCCCTGCCGGGACGCATCGGCGAGACCGGTGTGGATGCGCTCCATGACCGAGACGTCCGAGAGCGTGGTGACATCGCCGACCTTCCGGTTCTCCGCGACGTCCCGCAGCAGCCGGCGCATGATCTTGCCTGAGCGGGTCTTGGGCAGCTCGGGGACGACCATGATCTGGCGGGGCTTGGCGATGGGACCGATCTCCTGCGCCACGTGCTCGCGCAGGGCCTGGGTGGCCACCTCGTCCCCTGCGCCCGCGCGCAGGATGACGAAGGCGACGATGGCCTGCCCGGTCGTCGCGTCCGCGGCACCGACCACGGCCGCCTCGGCCACCGCCGGGTGGGAAACGAGTGCCGACTCGACCTCGGAGGTGGAGATCCGGTGCCCCGACACGTTCATCACGTCGTCGACGCGGCCGAGCAGCCAGATGTCGCCGTCGTCGTCGTAGCGGGCGCCGTCCCCGGCGAAGTAGTGGTCCTGCGCGGCGAACCGGGACCAGTACGTCTCCCGGTAGCGCTCGTCGTCACCCCACACCCCGCGCAGCATCGACGGCCACGGCTGGTCCAGGACCAGATAGCCGCTCTCGCCCTTCCCGACCTCCCTGCCCTGGTCGTCGACCACCTTCGCGGAGATCCCCGGCAGCGAGGTCTGCGCCGAACCGGGCTTGAACGCAGAGGAGTCGGGCAGTGGCGCGATCATCACCGCGCCCGTCTCCGTCTGCCACCAGGTGTCCACGACCGGTGCCCGCCCGGCCCCGATGTGCTCGCGGTACCACCGCCACGCCTCCGGATTGATCGGCTCGCCGACGCTGCCGAGCACCCGGATCGACGAGAGGTCGTAGCGGGCCGGGATGTCCTCGCCCCACTTCATGAACGTCCGGATGAGCGTGGGGGCCGTGTAGTACACGGAGACGCCGTACTTCTCGATGATCTCGAAGTGCCGTCCCTCGCTCGGGGTGCTGGGCGTGCCCTCGTAGAGCACGGACGTCGTACGGTTGGCGAGCGGCCCGTAGACGATGTACGAGTGCCCGGTGATCCAGCCGATGTCGGCGGTGCACCAGTACACGTCGGTGTCCGGGTCGAGGTCGAAGACCGTGCGGTGGGTGTATGCGGCCTGGGTGAGGTAGCCGCCGGAGGTGTGCAGGATGCCCTTCGGCCGGCCCGTCGTACCCGAGGTGTAGAGGATGAACAGCGGGTGCTCGGCGTCGAACGTCTCGGGCGCGTGCCGGTCCGACTGGGCGTCCACCAGTTCGTGCCACCACAGGTCGCGGCCCTCGGTCCACGGCACCTCGGTGCCGGTGCGGCGGACCACCAGGACGTGCTCGACGCCGGGCGTGGCGGAGGTCGCCTCGTCGGTGTTCGCCTTCATCGGCTCGGCCCTTCCCCGGCGGTACTGGCCGTCCGAGGTGATCAGCAGCCGTGCCTCGGCATCCTCGATACGGGACTGGAGCGCGGCCGGTGAGAAACCGCCGAAGACCACGCTGTGCGGCAGTCCGAGCCGCGCGCAGGCCAGCATGGCGAACACCGCCTCGGGGATCATCGGCAGCTGGATCGCGACCCGGTCCCCGGCCCGCAGACCGAGAGACAGCAGCGCGTTGGCGGTACGGCAGACCTCTCGCCGCAGCTCCGCGTACGTGATCGTGCGGGTGTCACCCGGCTCGCCCTCCCAGTGGAAGGCCACCTGGTCGCCGTGCCCGGCCGCCACATGCCGGTCGACGCAGTTGTACGCCACGTTCAGCTTCCCGCCGGTGAACCAGCGCGCGTAGGGGGCATCCGTCCAGTCGAGGACCTCGGTCCACTCGGTGTCCCAGTCCAGCTGTGCCGCCTGTTCCGCCCAGAACGCCAGGCGGTCGTCCCCGCTCTGCGCGGACGGTACGGGCCGCGCTGTGCCCTCGAGGGGGTGCGGGCTCTGCGGGCGGACCTGGTGGTCGGAACGGGGAGACATGCGGATCCTCCAGTGAGGTGCGGGTGCCGGGGACGGCTCACCCGGGGGCGGACCGTCCTCGGGGGCCACAGTGGCCGGACAGGGTTGGCGGCAGGTTGGCGGTCGCGGGACGTGCCGGGGCTAGGGCCTGTCGTTTGGATCAGGTCGCAGGGAATCGGCGGTGCTTCTCGATGCCGGTGAGCGGGGCCTGGTGCGTGTAGCTGCAAGGCGGAGAAGGGCGTCAACGCGATGGGGGTCCCTCCCGCGCGAGCGCAGCCGAGCGTGGGGGAGTTGACAACCGACGACAACGCGGCAGATGCGCGTGCCAGGCCCCGCGTCTGCGACCTGATCCGAACGACAGGCCCTAGGGCTGACGTCGTGCGCCGGTCCAGCGGCTCACCATCCGGAGCGCGAGTCGTGGCCGCAGCGGGGCGGCGGTCCTGTGGCGCACCGCGCCCTGCCACACGCCCCAGCCGTAGGCCAGGTCGTCCAGGCGGCGAAGCGCCGTGTGCGCGAGAGGCGAGAGCGAACTGCCCGAGCGTCGGTGGTCGAGCAGTCCGTCGGCGACGGCGGCGGCGATCAGCACCCGCCGTGCGCGGCGGTCGAGGCCGGCCGCGGCGAGTGCGACCGGCCAGTGATGGCGGGTGGCACAGCGCAGCAACTGTTCGGCGGTGCCCCGCAGCGTGGCGAGCGACAGCAGGACGCCCGCGCGGGCCGGACGGTCGGCGTCGGGCATCCGGCGGGCCACCCGTACGGCGGTCACCCCGGTCAGCACCGCGGCGGCGGCCACCGGCACCGGCCGGCCCCGCAGCAGCAGGGCACAGGTGGCCAGCGACCACGGTGCGGCGTACAGCGGCGGCACCTGCCCGGGGTGACGCAGCGCCAGGGCGGCGGCGCCGGTGCCGTATCCCGCGCGCTGCGCGAGCCAGCTGCGCAGATGAGTGCGGTGGCGGTGGCCGACCCGGGCCGAGGGGACATAGCGCAGGCGCCAGCCCGACGCGTGCAGCCGCATGCACAGGTCGACGTCCTCCCCGACCCGCAGCGCCGCGTCGAATCCGGCGCCGACGGCCGTCCTGCGCACCACGATCGTCGCGCTGGGCACGTAGGACAGCGCCGACACGGGCACCACCGGTCCTTCCGTCGCGCCCATGTCCAGCGGCGAGCGGACCTCCTCGTACCGGTCCAGGGGCCCCGGTGAGGGCACCGGCAGCGCGACCACCCGCGGCGCGACGAGCGCCACCGCCGGATCGTCGAACTGCGCCAGCAGCGGTGCCAGCCAGCCCGGTTCGGGCACCACGTCGGAGTCGCAGAACGCCACGTACGCGGTACCGCAGTGCCGCAGTCCGGTGTTGCGGGCCGCCGCGGGGCCCCGGTTGTACGGGTGCACCAGCAGCCGGGCACCGTGCCGACGGGCCGCGTGGGCCACCGCGGCCGGGGCGTCGGAACCGTCGTCGACGACCAGCACCGGCAGGGAGGCGGTCGCCGGATCGGAGTGCAGGGCGCCCAGCAGGCGGTCGAGCTGGTCGGCGCGGTCGCGGACGGGGATCACCACCGTCGTGTCCCGCACCGGAGCCGAGTCCGGAGCGCGGGCGGGGCGCGGGTGCACGACCCCGGCGTCCAGCAGCCGCCGGGCGAGGGCAGCGCTCGGGGCGTCCGTCACGGAGAACCGGCCATCGCCGAGGCGGCGGACGGCCGCCTCGGTCAGCCGGATCAGCCGCAGCGGCGAGCCGCCGGTCATGAGCCGTCCGTCCCGCGACCGGTGGGTGCCGGCGGCGAGTTCGACGGTGAATCCGTCGGGAAGCGTGTCGTCCGCCGGAGGAGCGAGAAGGTCCGGCGAGGCAGGTGCGAGGGAGCGTACGAGCGTCATGCCGTGAATCCCCCGTCCGCGTGGAGTACGGAGCCGGTGACGGAGAAGGAGTCGGCCGAGCAGGCCCAGGCCACCACGGCGGCCACCTCCTCCGGTTCCAGTGGGCGACCGGTGAGCTGCCGGTCGGCGAGGTCGTCGACGTCAGGCAGGCCGTACAGGTCGGCGGTGGCCCGCAGCATGTCCGTGCGCGTGGAGCCGGGGGAGACGGCGACCGCGTTGACCCCGGTGTCGCGCAGGTCGCAGGCGAGCCCGCGGACCAGGCCGACCACGGCGTGCTTGGCGGCGCAGTAGGCGCCCAGCCGCCACAGCCCGCGGTGCGCCGCGGCCGAGGCGAGGGCCACGAACCGGCCGCTGCGGGGCTGCGGCCGGCGCAGCAGGGCGGGCACGGCGGCGCGGGCGAGCCGGGTGACGCCCATGACGTCCACGTCGAGCAGGGTCCGCCACTGCGCGTCGGTCTGCTCCCACAGCGGGCCACCGCCGAGCATGACGGCAGCCGAGGCCACGGCGGCGTCGAGTCCCCCGAACTCGCGCTCGGCGACGTCGACGGCCGCGCGCAGCGCGGGCTCGTCCCGGACGTCCGCCCGGACCGTCCGCACCAGCTCGAACTCCTCGGCGAGGGCGTCCAGCCGACCGGGCTCGGCCAGCGGATACGGCACATCGGGGTCGTCGGCGCAGCGGTCCACGGCGACCACCGCCCAGCCGGCGCCGGCCAGCCGGCGTACGGTCGCCGCTCCGATGCCCCGGGCGGCGCCGGTGACCACGGCGACTCTGCGGCCGGTCATCGCTCCGCCCCCGCCGCGGCCGGCTGCCGCTCGGGCAGCCCGAGACGGCCCCGCGCGCAGACGCGCCAGGCGCGGATGTCGGCGGCGAGGCGGTCCGCCATGCCGTCGAGGAGCCGTTCGCCCTCGCTCGCGCGGGCCCCGGCGGGATCGCCGAGGACACCGGACGGGCTCACTGCGCGGACGGACTCGGTGACCAGTCTGTCCATCAGCAGATGGACCGGTTCGGTCGGTCCGGCCACGGCCCGTTCCCGCCGGACCGCCGACGACCGTAGCCGCAGCATCATCGAGGTCTCGGCGTGGCCCGCGTGGGCGTCGGAGCCCGGCGGCAGACACGGCCACCAGGCCGCGTCCCGGCTCTCGCGCCGCAGCCCGCTCACCGCGTCGGCCAGACTCACCAGATTGCCGCCGTGCCCGTTGACCACGAGCAGCCGGCCCGCCCAGCGCAACATCGAGCGGCCGATCTCCGTGACCAGCAGGCGCAGCGCGTCATGGCCGACGGACACCGTGCCCGGGAACCCCTCGTGCTCGCCGCTCGCACCGTAGGGCTGGCACGGCGCGACCAGCACATCGGCCTCGCCGCGCAGCCGCTGGGCGGCACGCGCCGCGACCACGCAGGCCACGGTGGTGTCGGTGTCCAGCGGCAGGTGCGGGCCGTGCTGCTCGCAGGAGCCCAGTGGCAGCAGCACCAGCGGGGCCCGGTCGGTCAGGTCGGGCCAGGCGAGGTCGGCCAGCCGGGGCGCCGACATGGTCTGCGCCCCTTCCGCCGCGGCGGGACCGGCCGCCATCTCAGACCGCCCCCAGGGTCCGGGTGAAGCCCGGCGGGATCACCACGTCGTCGCGGGTCAATTCCTGCACCGAGGAGCGGCCGAGGCCCAGCAGCGCGGAGTCGATGCCGCCGCGCAGGATGTCCAGCACGTTCTCCACGCCGGTCTGCCCGCCCGCGGCCAGGCCCCACAGGTAGGCGCGGCCGATCATCACGGCCCGGGCGCCGAGGGCCAGCGCCTTCACCACGTCACTGCCCCGGCGCACACCGCTGTCCACCAGGATCTCGACCTGGGAGCCCACCGCGTCCGCGATCGCCGGCAGCGCGCGGATGGGGGCCGGCGTGCTGTCGAGGTTGTTCCCGCCGTGGTTGGACACCGAGATGGCGCTGACGCCGGCGTCGACCGCACGCAGGGCGTCGTCCACCCGGCACACGCCCTTGAGCAGGAACGGTCCGTCCCACTGCTCACGCAGCCAGCGCAGGTCCTCCCAGGACGGGGGCGGGGTGCCCATCCACTCGCCGTAGGCCCCGAAGAACGTGGGCGCTTCCCGGCCGGGGTCGGCGAGGTTGGGTGCGGTCAGGTCGGGCAGGCGGCCGGACTTGACGAAGTCCAGCAGCCAGCGCGGACGGGCGAGCGCCTCCGGGGCGAAGCGTGCCATCGCCTTGAGGTCCAGCCGCTCGGGGATCTTGGGGCTGCCCCAGTCGCGGCCGTGCGAGAAGGACCAGTCGAGGGTGACGATCAGCGCCTTGGCGCCCGACTCGTACGCGTGCTGGACACGGCGCAGCATCGCGTCCTTGGAGCCCATCCAGTACATCTGGAAGAACGTCTGCTGATTGGCGGCGACGACATCCGTCAGCGCCTTGCTCGCGAACGAACTGAGACCCATCGCCGTGCCCCGCGCCGCGGCCGCGCGGGCCACCGCCACCTCGCCGTCGGGGTGCACGGCCTGCACACCGGTCGGGGAGATGATCACCGGCAGGGAGATCTGCTCGCCCAGCACGGTCGTCGACTGGTCACGCTTCGCCGACAACCCGGCGACGTGGGGCGCGAAACCCAACTCCGCGAACGCCTTGGTGTTGTCGTCGTACGACGTGCCCTTCTCGGAGCCGGCGAGCAGCGCGCTGTACACGGACTTCGGCAGTCGCTTGCCGGCCCTTCGCTGGGCCTCGGCGACCGTCTCGAACCACCCGCTCATCACCATTTCTCCTTCTCCTGGAGTCCTTCGGGATCCTTGTCCGTCATCACAGGGGCGGGTTCGTCGGAAGCCCCACCAACGGGCTCTCGTCGCAGCGGCGGTCGGGTCGCGCGGTGCGCACCGCGGGCATGCCGAGGGGCACGGTCCGGTGCGAGTGGTCGTTGCCCTGGCGCGGCAGTGCGTCCGCGCTCACCGACGCGAGGGCGGTGGCGCCGTGACCCTTGACGCACTCCGGGTCGGGGCCGTCCAGCGGCAGGCCGGTGAAGAACTTCGCGGCCATGCAGCCGCCCTGGCAGGAGTCGTACGCCGGGCAGCCCGAGCAGGCGCCCGCGGTGGTGGGCCTGCGCAGGTCGGCAAAGAGCGCCGACTCGCGCCACACCCCGTCGAACCCGCCCGGGGAGCGGACGTTGCCCGCCTTGAACGCGTCGTGGATGGCGAACGGGCAGGCGTACACGTCACCGACCGGGTCGATCAGGCACACCACGCGTCCGGCACCGCACAGGTTCAGGCCGGGCAGAGGATCGGAGCCCAGCGCGTTGAGGTGGAAGAAGGAGTCACCGGTGAGCACCCGCTCGCCGTGACCCAGCAGCCAGGAGTAGATGTCGTACTGCTGCTCCGCGGTCGGATGCAGTTCGTCCCACACGTCGGCACCGCGCCCGGACGGACGGAGCCGGGTGATGCGCAGCTGGGCGCCGTAGCGGTCGGCGATCGCGGCGAAGTCGTCGAGTTGCGCGACGTTCTGACGCGTCATGACGACCGAGATCTTGAAGTCGCGGAAGCCCGCGTCGGAGAGGTTCCGCATGGCCCGTATCGCCATGTCGTACGAACCCCGTCCGCGCACGGCGTCGTTGACCTCGCGGGTGGCGCCGTCCAGGGAGATCTGGACGTCGACGTAGTCGGTCGCGGCCAGCCTGCGGGCCCGCTCCGGGGTCAGGCGCAGCCCGTTGGTGGAGAACTTCACGCCGACCTGGTGGCCGATCGCGTAGTCCAGCAGCTCCCAGAAGTCGGGGCGGACGGTGGGCTCGCCACCACCGACGTTGACGTAGAAGACCTGCATGCGCTGCAGTTCGTCGATCACGGACTTGATCTCGTCCGTGGACAGCTCCAGCGGGTCGCGCCGCCCCGACGAGGACAGGCAGTGCGCGCAGGACAGATTGCATGCGTACGTCCACTCCCAGGTCAGGCAGATCGGGGCGTGCAGGCCGCCCTTGAACTGCTCGACGAGAGCGGGTACCCGCTCGGTGGACGGGGGATCGTGCAGGGTCGTCATCACTGCGCTCCGGTTCCACTGTGCTGGGGGATGATCATGTCGGCGGCGGCCAGGGAGGCCAGGGCGCGCAGGAAGACGGCCCGCCGGGCCTCGGGCACGCCGGCGAGGGCGTGCCCGACGCTGGGATGGCGGTCGAGTCCCCGTACCAGTTCGACGAGTTCCGGTGCCTTCAGGAAGGACAGCCGGCGGTTGCCGAAGTGGTAGGCGAGCGCCCCGAACGGCTCGGGGCGCAGCGCGACGGAGGGATTCAGCCGGTACGGCACCGCCATGTCGAGCGCGGCGGTCGTCGGGGCGGTCGTCGGGGCGTTCGCGGGGGTGGTCATGGCGCGGGGTCAGTAGACGCCGCACATGCCGTCGATGGACACCTCTTCGACGAGGACCTCCTCGACGAGGTCGTCGGCGTTGTTCACGGTGTCCAGCTCGGCCCTGATCTGTTCCTCGTGCATGGCAACCCTCCTGAAGGAGACGGAAGTAGGGGGAAGGCGGCCGGCGCCGTCGCCCGGTGACCGGCCGCCTTTGACGCTACGGGCGGGCCGCCGCGCCGCTCACTCTGCTTCCGGCCGCCCTCGCCCTGACCGGTCGGACAGGTGTGCCCCCGCCGGGGCCGGTGCCTGCCGCGTGCCCCCTCCGATCGGACAGGTCGCGCCCCCTCCGTCCGCACCCCGCTGCCGTCCGAGCGGCCGGTGTCGCCGGTCGGCGCGTTCCCGGAGGGTGAGTCACGCCACGAACACCGGCACGTCCGTGCTCCACCCGGACCCTGCGCCGCCGGCGACGGAGCAGTCGACGCTGTACGCGCCTTGTCGCGCGGAGAGGAATGTCGCGATCATGCAGGTCGAAGAACTTCTCAAGCCCTTCCCGATCAAGGAGTTCCACCCCTTCCCCCGGGCGTTGATGGGCCCGGGCGCCCATGAGCTGATCGGTCCGGAGGCCAAGAAGCTGGGATTCCGCCGCACGCTGGTGATGACCACCGGTCTGCGCGGCAGCGACACCGTGCACAAGATCGTCGAGTCGATGAAGTACCACGGCCTCGAGGTCGTCCTGTACGACAAGGTCGAGTCGAACCCCAAGGACTACAACGTCATGGACGCCGTGGCGCTGTACCAGGAGAACAAGTGCGACTCGTTCGTGTCGATCGGCGGCGGCTCGTCGCACGACGCGTGCAAGGGCGCCCGCATCTCCGTCGCCCACGACGGCCGCAACGTCAACGACTTCGAGGGCTTCAACAAGTCCGAGAACCCCAAGAACCCGCCGCACATCGCCGTGTCCACCACGGCCGGCACCGGTTCGGAGACGTCCTGGGCGTACGTCATCACCGACACCACCACCGACCCCGACAACCCCCACAAGTACGTCGCGTTCGACGACGCCTCGGTGGCCAGCCTCGCCATCGACGACCCGACGCTGTACTACGACTGCCCGCTGGACTACACCGCCCAGTGCGGCTTCGACGTCCTCGCGCACGCCTCCGAGCCGTACGTATCGCGGCTGAACTTCCAGCCGTCGCTGGGCAACGCGCTGCACGCGATCCGGCTCACCGCACGCCATCTGCGCCAGGCGGTGTGGAACGGCCAGGACCTGGCCGGCCGCGAGGGCATGATGTACGCCCAGTACATCGCGGCGCAGGCCTTCAACTCCGGTGGCCTGGGCGTCATCCACTCCATCTCGCACGCGGTCAGCGCGTTCTACGACACCCACCACGGCCTCAACAACGCCATCGCGCTGCCCCGTGTCTGGGCGTTCAACATGCCGGCCCACTACGAGCGGTTCGCGGACATCGCCGAGGCGATGGGCGTCGACACGCACGGCATGACCAAGGTGCAGGCCGCCGAGGCGGCGCTCGCCGCGGGCATCCGGCTGCTGCGTGACGTCGGCATTCCGGAGAAGTTCACCGACGTTCAGCAGGACACGTACTCCAAGAACCGCCTCGGCCAGGGCCCGACGAAGTTCTACGAGCAGGCCAGGGTCATCAAGGGCGACGCGGAGGACGTCGACCGCATCACGAACCACGTCCTCGGCGACGCCTGCACCCCGGGCAACGCAAAGGAGTGCACGTTCGACACCGTCCGACCCGTCGTCGAGCACTGCATGACCGGCGACCTGGACGACCTGCTCGGCTGAGCACCTCGTACCCGGGAGCGGGGGGACGCACTCTGGGAGGTCACCCCCCGCTCCCGCCCCATCGGACGGAGGAACCGTGCCCGCCACACCCCAAAGCCCCTTCGGTTCGGTCGACGACGTCACCGAGCGGTTCGCCGCCCACGGTTACATCGCCGACCGACGGCTCGCCACGACCGTGTACCTGCAGACCAGACTCGACAAGCCGCTGCTCCTGGAGGGCCCGGCCGGCGTCGGCAAGACCGAACTCGCCCGGACGCTGGCCGCCGCCACCGGCCGCCGGCTGCTGCGCCTGCAGTGCTACGAGGGCCAGGACGAGAGCCGCGCCCTGTACGAATGGGACTACGGCAAGCAGCTGCTGTACACCCAGATGCTGCGCGAGAAGATCGGCGACCTCACCGCCGACGCGCCCGACCTGGCCTCCGCCGTACACCGGATCGAGGAGCAGGACAGCGTCTTCTTCTCCGACCGGTTCCTCGCGCCGCGCCCGCTGCTGGACGCCGTGCGCGGCGAGCAGCCCGCCGTCCTGCTGATCGACGAGGTCGACCGGGCGGACGAGGCGCTGGAGGCCGTCCTTCTGGAATGCCTCGGCGAGTACCAGGTGTCGGTGCCCGAGATCGGCACGTACACCGCGAAGGTCCCCCCGTACGTCGTGCTCACCTCCAACAACACCCGCGACCTGTCGGCTGCGCTGAAGCGCCGGTGCCTGCACCTGTTCCTCGACTACCCGGACTCGGAGCGGGAGTTGGAGATCGTCCGGGCCAAGGACACCGGCCTGCCCGAGGCCGCCGCACGCCATCTGGTGGATGTGGTGCGTGGCCTGCGCGAGCTGCCGCTGCGCAAGAGCCCCAGCATCTCCGAGACAGTCGACTGGGCACGCACCCTCGCCGTGCTCGGCGTCGACGAACTCGACCCGGCGATCCTCGCCGACACCGCCAACGTGGTCCTGAAGTACGAGCGGGACCTGCACCGGGCGCTGGACGTGCTGCCCCGCCTGGTCGACCCCAACCGCACGCTGCCCGAACCCGGCCACCAGCACGACGGCCACCATCACCACCACGGGCACCACCACGCTCCCGGGCACGACGAGCCACAGGAGCCCGACGGGCGCACGGTGCGGGCGGCCATGGACCGGCAGGGCCGGCACGACGAGGGCTACTACGGCGCCCCGGGCGCCGGTCCGACGCACCGCACCACCACGGGCACCGGCCAGGGCGCCCGCTCGTTCGCCGCCGTCGCGCGGCGCCGCACCGACTGATCCGGGAGGCGTGCATGGAAGCCGGCGTGCACCGATTCGTCCGCGTACTGCGGCTGTTCGGCCTGCGGGTCTCCGTGGCGGAGGCGATGGACGCCATGCGCGGGGCGGCCCAGCCCGGTGTGCTGGGCGAGCGCGAGACGCTGCGCGAGGCCCTGCGCATGACGCTGGTGAAGGACCGCCGCGACCACGCGCTGTTCGACGACCTGTTCGCGGCGTTCTTCTCGCTGCGCCCGGTGGACGGCGCCGCCGACGGCCACGGGCACGGCCACGAGCACGACGACCTGACCGACACCGGCGAACTGGAGTCGTTCACCGTCTCCGACGAGCCCTCCGAGACCCCGCAGCAGGGCCACAGCCACGGGAAGCCGGCCGACATCCGCGACTTCTTCGACCAGCAGGACCTGGCCCAGCAGTACAACCTGCACCAGGAGGCCAACAAGATCGACCTGGCTTCGATGACCGACGAGATCGTCCTGTCGAAGGACGGTGCCACGGGAGGGCGTGACGACACCCCGTCCGTCCAACTGGAGACCGAGCGGCTGCACGGCGCCGGCGTCCCCGGACGGCTGGCGGCGACGTCCGGGCAGCCGATCGACACCACCCTGACCGTCGCCCAGCACGACGCCCTGCTCGGCTGGCTCGCCGGCGAGGACGACGACCCTGACGCCGACGACTTGCACGCATTGCGCCACCAGTTGACGGGTGTTGTCGAGAACCTGCCGGAACTGCTCAAACGTCATCTGGACCGGCTGGCCGAACTGCAGTCGGTGGCCGTGGAGTCCGCCCGGATCGCCGAACGCGCCCGTCTCGAAACGGTCGACGAGGACCAACGCGTCCAGCTGGAGGAGGCACTGCGCCGGGTCGGCCGCACCGTGCGCGGCGCCCTGACGAGCCGCAGACGCATCACGCCCGCCGGGCGCGTCCATCCGGGCCGCACCATGCGGCACAACATGCGCTACGACGGCGTACCGTTCCGGCCCGTCACCGTCACCCGCGCCGAGGACCGGCCCCGCCTGATGGTCCTCGCCGACGTCTCCCTGTCCGTGCGGGCCACCGCCCGCTTCACCCTGCACCTGGTGCACGGACTGCAGTCCCTGTTCGGGCAGGTGAGGTCGTACGCCTTCGTCGACGAGCCCACCGAGATCACCGAACTGTTCGCCGAACATCCCCTGGAGCGGGCGCTCGGGCTGGTCTTCGACGGGCTGCCGGCCGGCGGTCTGCTGGACGTGGACGCCACCTCCGACTACGGCAGGACCTTCGAGACGCTGCTGAGCGACCACGCCCCGGCGCTGGGCCGCCGGACCACGCTCCTGGTGCTCGGCGACGGCCGCGGCAACGGAAACCCGCCGCGGACCGAGGCGTTCGCCGAGATCACCCGCCGGGTGCGCCAGACCCTCTGGCTGACTCCGGAACCCCGCTACTCCTGGGGTCTGGGCAGCTGCGACCTGCCCGCCTACGCCGAACACTGCGACCGCGTGCAGGTGGTCGCCGACCTGGCCGGCCTGGAACGCACCGCCCACCGCATGGCGGCGGAGGCGTCGGGCCGATGAACACCTCATACCGTCCGGGGGAGTCGTCGTGAGTGTCCCGAGCCCGCACAGCACCGTCGCCGCGCGCCGCATCGACCCGCTGGCGCCGAGCGCGCCCGGCCTCTACACGGACCACCTGGTCCGGGTCGTCCACCACCATCGCACCACCGAGGAGGCGCCGTCCGGACCGGACAGCCGCCGCGGCCGCGCGGCGCGGGACGTCCCGCCCCAACCGATCGTCCGCACCGAGCACTTCGTCCTGCGCCGCCGTGGCCGCCGCATCGAACTGAGCCACCGCATGCGTCCCGAGCAACTCGACAACGACCTCGCCGGACTGCTCGCCGAGGAACTCTTCGCGCCCGGCTGGCTGTCCGGCAGCGACGTCTTCGAGCGGGTCTTCACCGGAGTGGTGCGCTCCTGCGTGGACGGTCCGCTGCCCGCCTGGACCACGTTCTACGGCAACACGCTGACCCGCATCAGACAGTACTGGCAGAGCCCCGAACAGGCCGTGCACTCCTCGATCGCGGGCTTCGCCCCCGTCTACCGGCGCACGCTGGATCTCGTGGGATCCGGCTCCGTGCTGGACCTGGGCTCGTGCTTCGGCTTCCTGCCGCTGCTGCTCGCCGAGCGGGAAGGACGCACGGTGATCGCCTCCGACCTCTCCCGGGGCACGATGCGCCTGCTCGGCACCGTGGCCGGCGCCCGGGGCCTGATGCTGGAGGTACTGGTCTGCGACGCGGCCCAGGTGCCGCTGCCGGACGGTGCGGTCGACACCGTCACCGTCATCCACGTGCTGGAGCACCTCGACGCCGACCACGGCGACGCCGTCCTGCGGGAGGCGCTGCGGCTGGCCCGGCGGCGCGTGGTGGTGGCCGTACCGTACGAGGACGAGCCGACCGCCGCGTACGGACATGTCCGGTGCTTCAGCCCGCGGCAGCTGACCGACCTGGGCCGCCGCACGGGTCACCCCTTCCACGTCGGCACCCACCACGGCGGCTGGCTGGTCGTCGATCCCCGCCGTTGACGCGGCCGCTGATGATCCGACAGCGCGGAGCCGGGCCGGTCGCGACAGCGTCGGCCCCGGCTCCGCACAGTCAGATCACACCCAATTTGCTGGCCTCGTACACCACTTCGGCCCGACTGCCGGCGTCCGTCTTGCGCATGATGTTGCGGACGTGGAACTTCACCGTCGTTTCGGAGATGTACAACTCCGCGCCGATCTCCCGGTTGCTGAGCCCACGGGCCAGCAACTGCAGAACGCTCAGCTCCCGTTCGGTGAACTGCGGCCGGTCGGGCTGGACGCGCATGGAGCGCACCATCGCACCGGCCGCGTGCGAGTCGAAGGCGCTCTCGTTGCGGGCCACCGCGCGGATGGAGCGCAGCAGCTCCGTGGTGTCGACATCCTTGACCACATAACCGCGCGCGCCGTGATGGATGGCCTGCACCACCAGCGCGTCGTCGAGGAAGGTGGTGAGGACCAGCACCGCCAGGTCCGGGTGACGCTGCGTCAGCCGCGCGCACAGATCCAGGCCCTCGGTGTCCGCCGCCGTGGACAGCTTCAGATCGAGCAGCACGATCGCCGGACGCGTCCGCTCCACGACGGCCGCGGCCTCGCCGGCCGCGCTCGCCTCCCCGACCACCTCCAGATCGCTCTCGCGTTCCAGGATGGACCGCAGCCCGTGCCGGACGATCGCATGGTCGTCGACCAGTACGATCCGCAGCGCCTCGGTGGGCGCCTCCGCCCGCTGTTCCATGGTCATCCACTGCCTCCTACAGCGTGCTTCACCGGCAGCGGGACGTCGACCCGCAACAGGACGCCTCCCATCCCCGACCGTCGGATGGACAGTCTGCCGGCGAGCTCCTCCACCCGGGCGACCATGTTCGCCAGACCGCGGTGGCGTCCGCCCAGATCGGTGGCCCTGGACAGGCGCAGCGCACGCCGCAGCTGAGCCGGATCGCCGACGCCGTCGTCGGACACGGTCAGCACGATCGCGTCGGGCAGATAGCGCAGCCGGACGAGGGCCCGGCCGGCCTTGCCGTGGGTGGCGGAGTTGAACAGGGCCTCGCCGGTCAGCCGCAGGATCGACTGCTCGGCCTCGGGTGGCAGCGGCATCGGCCGGCCCGCCACCTGCACCCGTACGTCGAAATCCATCGGCAGGTGCACGGTGGACAGCCGCTCCAGCATCACCGGCAGCGGCCCGACAGGCTCCTGCGAGGTCCGGTTGAGGGCGTAGATCGCGGCCCGCAGCCGCTCCACGGCCTGCCGGTTGAGGTCCTTGGCGCCGGCCAGGCGGTCGGCGAGGTCCGCGGCCGGCCCACCCAGGGCGGCCAGCTCGGCCCGGCACACCTCGAGGGTCATGCCCGCGCTGAGCACGTACTGGGAGACGCTGTCGTGCAGCTCGCGCGCGATCCGGCGCCGCTCGTCGTCCAGCGCCTGCCGCTGCATGGCGTCCAGCAGCCGTGACTGTGTCTCGGCCAGCTCGGCGCTGCGCGCGGCCAGGTCCCGGGCCTGCTGCTCGGCAGCCTCGGACAGCTCGTCGGCACGGCCGCGCAGGGCGGTGGCCGCGTGGAACAGGAACGTGTGATGCAGCGCCACGGCGGCCTGGTTGGCGAGCACCCGCAGGATGGCCAGGTCGGTGTCCGCGACCTCGACACCGGCGCCCGGCCGGGCGGCGATCCCGCCGACCGGTTCGTCGTCCAGAGTCATCGGCGCGCGCACCCAGTCGCCGCCCTGGCCGGGTCCCTGGGCTTCCCAGGGCCGGGTGCGCAGCAGCTCCAGGTGGTGCCGTGCCTCGGCCGGTATCAGCGTCTCGTCGTCGATGAGGACGTCGTCCGTGTAGAGCAGGAACCTGGGCCGGGCGGCCCGCAGCGCGCCGTCCGCCACGGCCAGCAGCAGCCAGCGGGCCCGCAGATGCTCGGCGGCGGTCCGTACGACCGTCTCGACCAGGGTGCGCGGGCCCTCCGCCGTGCGCACCAGGGCGCGGGAGATGCCGTCGAGGGCCTCCACGGTCCGCTCCAGGCGCTCGGTGGAGCGCACATAGGCCGGGTAGTACGACCGCTTGCCCGACCGCAGTCCGGTGAGCACCCCGAGGTCGGCGGTCCGGGGTGACTGTTCGAGCTCGCTCACGGGAACCGCCTCACAGCGCTTCTCGGAACAGTGTCTCCACGTCCCGCAGTTCGACGATCCGGGGGTTGGTGGCCATGCAGGCGTCCTTCAGCGTCGTACGCGCCAGCACCGGCACATCGCGCTCGGCGACCCCGAGGCTCGCCAGGCCCTTCGGGACGCCGACGTCGTCCGCCAGGGCCCGCACCAGGTCCGCGAGCTGGGCCGCCACCTCGTGGGGCGGCACACCGGCGGTCGGCAGTCCGGCCGCCGCGCCCAGCGCGACGAAACGGTCCGGCCACGCCTCGGCGTTGAACCGGATCACATGCGGCAGCAGCACGCCGTTGACGACGCCGTGCGGGGCGTCCAGCAGACCGCCGACCTGGTGGCTCATGGCGTGCGTCGCCCCCAGGATGGCGTTGGTGAACGCCATCCCGGCCTCCAGCGCGGCCTGTGCCATCGCGAGGCGGGCCCCGAAGTCCCGGGGGTCGATCTGGGTGCGCACCAGGTTCCCCATGATCAGTTCGACCGCGTGCAGGGCGTGGATGTCCGTCAGCGGGTTGTGCGCCCGGGACACGAACGCCTCGATGGCGTGCGTCAGCGCGTCCAGTCCGGTGGCCGCGTTGAGCCAGGCCGGCATGGTGGTCAGCAACCGTGGGTCGATCACCGAGATCTCCGGCACGAGCGTACGGCTCACGATGGTGATCTTGATGTGTTCGGTGGTGTCGGTGATCACCGCGAACTGGGACACGTCCGCCCCGGTGCCGGACGTGGACGGCACCATCACGGTCGGCGGAATCGGCTGCAAGACCTGGTCCACGCCCTCGTAGTCGAGGATCCGCCCGCCGTGGCCCGACAGGATCGCCACGCCCTTGGCCGCGTCGATGACGGAGCCGCCACCCACGCCCACGATCACGTCGCAGCCGCTCTCGGCGTACCGTTCGAATCCCGCCTGGACCTCATGGTCCTTCGGATTGGGGGTCACGTCGGACCACACCACGGGCCGCAGACCCGCCCGCTTCAGATGGGCCGCCGCCTCGTCCGCCCAGCCCGCCGCCATCAGTCCGGGGTCGGTGACCAGGAACGGACGGCGACCGCCCAGGCGCACCGCGCAGTGTCCCAGCTCGGCGAGCGAGCCGGGACCGAAGACGATCTCGGGTACATGGAACTTGGCCAGCCGCGCCGACTGCCGCACGGCGTCCGTGCTCGTCTCCTGCGGTCCCAGGAGCTCGCACTGGCACTCGTCGCGGCTCCAGTCGCCGCTCGGGTCGTTCCCGCCCGTCACGATCGCCTCGGACGTGAGCGACATGCGACCTCCCAAGGGCGTGAAGCCCGCAATGCAGACGCAACCTTGATTTCACCGCCGGAGTGGCTGATAACACTGGCGTCCGACCGAAGACCACGCTATGCGCGCGCTACCGGATGCGACACCTGTCCGATCGGACAGGTGTCGAAGGCCCGGCCGGACGGGTGTGCCGGCGCGGTCAAGGCGGACAATAGTCGGTTGTTCCCGTTCTACGGCAGGGAAAAGCACATGTCACACCGTAGTGACCTGCGGCGGCGCAGGGTCAGGCTGGAGAGCGAGTGGTCCCGCTGGGTGCCGCGGCTGAAAGCGGCGGGATCGAACCCGGTCGGCGTGGAGGCGCTGCGCCGTGATGTGACCGAGTCCTGGATGCGGTCGCTGAGCAGTGTGGATCCGGCCCAGGACAGTGCCCCGGTCACCGACGGCGGGCGGGTGCAGCACCGCTGGAGCGGCTCGCCGCTGCGCCGGCCCGTCGACGGCCTCGCCGACGAACTGCGCGCCATCGCGGACGACGCGGGATTCGTCACCGCCGTCACCGACGAGTCCGGCACCATCCTGTGGACCTGCGGCGGACCGACCATGCGCCGCCGTGCCGAGCGTGTCAACTTCGCACCCGGCGGCCGGTGGGACGAGCGAGCCATGGGCACCAACGCCCTGTCCCTCGCCCTGCGCACCGGCCGCCCCGCCTCCGTCTTCTCGGCCGAGCACCTGGTCACCGTCCTGCACGGCTGGGTCTGCTACTGCGCCCCCGTCCACGGCCCGGACGGACGCATCCTGGGCGTGCTGGACATGTCCACCACCTGGGACCGGTCCAACCCCCTGGCCATGGCCACCGTGCGTTCGCTCGTCGCCACCATCGAGTCCCGGCTGCGCACCGAACTGCCCCGTCAGCTGCAACGGAACACCAGCCCCGTCAGCCTCACCTGCCTCGGCAGCGAGCAGGCGCTCCGCGACGGCGTACCGCTGCCCCTGCGCCCCCGCCAGGTCGAGATCCTGGCGCTGCTCGCCCTGGAGCCTGACGGCTTCCCACCCGACCGTCTCCGCGGCGCCCTCTACGGCGACCGGGCCGTCACCGCCTCGACCTTCAAGGCCGAGATCTCCCATCTGCGCCGGGCTCTCGACGGTGGTGTCGCCACCCGCCGCTACGCGCTGACCACCCCTGTGTCCTGCGACGCGGCCGAGGTGCTGCGCGCACTGGAGCGGGGCGACACCGAGACCGCGCTGCGCCTGTACCGCGGCCCGCTGCTGCCCCGGTCCGAGGCGCCCGGCATCGAGGAGTGGCGCACCCACCTGGAGGTGTCCGTCCGGGCGGCCGTGCTGGCGAGCACCAGCCCCGAACACGCCCTGCGCTACGGCGAGCGAGCCCCGTACGACGCCGAGGTGCACGAACACGCGCTGAGCCTGCTCGACCCGCGCGACCCCCGTCGCGCCATCGCGGCCGGACGCCGCGCTGCGGCCTTGCGGGAGGAGTGACCGCCCGGGCCGGACGCCGCGCTGCGGCCTTGCGGGAGGAGTGACCGCCGGGGCCGGTCGCCTCGCTGCGGCCTTGCGGGAGGAGTGACCGCCCGGGCCGGACGCCTCGCCGCGGCCCTCGGGACGAACCGCACGGGCCGGGCGGGCGGGGCGGCGCCAACCTCACGCCAACCCGGCGGTCGCACAGTGCGGTGCAGTACGACGGCACGGGCCGTCGCAGCACCGCACTTCACCGAGGAGAGCCGCCATGGTGTACGCGCAGCCGGGAACAGACGGCAGCATCGTCAACTTCGCCCGGCGATACGACAACTTCATCGGCGGCGACTGGGTCGCCCCCGTCGAGGGCCGGTACTTCGCCGACACGACACCGGTGACCGGCAAGACGTTCTGCGAGGTCGCCCGCTCCTCCGCCGCAGACGTCGAACTCGCCCTGGACGCCGCACACTCGGCCGCGCCGCGCTGGGGCCGCACCTCGACGACGGAGCGGGCGAACATCCTGATCCGGATCGCCGACCGCATCGAGGAGAACCTCGAGAAGATCGCGGTCGCGGAGAGCTGGGAGAACGGCAAGCCGGTGCGCGAGACGCTGGCCGCCGACATCCCGCTGGCGATCGACCACTTCCGCTACTTCGCCGGAGTGGTCCGCGCCCAGGAGGGCAGCATCGCCGAGATCGACGACGACACCGTCGCCTACCACTTCCACGAGCCGCTGGGCGTGGTCGGCCAGATCATCCCCTGGAACTTCCCGATTCTGATGGCCGCCTGGAAGCTGGCGCCCGCACTGGCTGCCGGCAACTGTGTGGTCATCAAGCCGGCCGAGCAGACGCCCGTCAGCCTGCTGTACGTGATCGACCTGATCGCCGACCTGCTCCCGCCCGGCGTCCTCAACGTCGTCAACGGCTTCGGCGTCGAGGCGGGCAAGCCGCTCGCCTCCAGCTCGCGCGTGGCCAAGGTCGCCTTCACCGGCGAGACCACGACCGGCCGCCTGATCATGCAGTACGCCAGCGAGAACATCATTCCCGTCACGCTGGAACTGGGCGGCAAGAGCCCCAACATCTTCCTGCCCGACGTCATGGCCGCCGACGACGACTTCCTGGACAAGGCCGTCGAAGGCTTCGTGATGTTCGCGCTGAACCAGGGCGAGGTGTGCACCTGCCCGTCCCGCGCGCTCGTCCACGCGTCGATCTACGACGAGTTCATGGCCCGCTGCGTCGAGCGCACCAAGGCCATCGTCAGCGGCGACCCGCTGGACCCGGCGACCATGATCGGCGCCCAGGCCAGCAACGACCAGTACGAGAAGATCCTTTCCTACATCGACATCGGCCGGCAGGAGGGCGCCGACCTCCTCACCGGCGGCGGCCCGAGGGCCGTGGCCGGTCTGGAGGGCGGCTACTACATCGAGCCCACGATCTTGCGCGGCACCAACGACATGCGGATCTTCCAGGAGGAGATCTTCGGCCCGGTCGTCTCGGTGACCACGTTCGACTCGGTCGACGAGGCCCTGAAGATCGCCAACGACACGCTGTACGGACTCGGCGCCGGTGTGTGGACCCGGGACGGCAACACCGCCTACCGCCTCGGCCGCGGCATCAAGGCGGGCCGCGTGTGGACCAACTGCTACCACGCGTACCCGGCGCACGCGGCGTTCGGCGGCTACAAGAAGTCCGGCATCGGCCGCGAGAATCACAAGATGATGCTCGACCACTACCAGCAGACGAAGAACCTGCTGGTCAGCTACTCCGGCCAGAAGCTCGGGTTCTTCTGATGGCCGCCCGCACCAGGCGCGTCGGGCTGACGCCGGCCGCCGAGGACCTGGTGCGACGGCTCGCCGCGACGCACGGACCGGTGATGTTCCATCAGTCCGGCGGCTGCTGCGACGGCAGCGCACCCATGTGCTATCCGCGCGGCGAGTTCCAGGTCGGCGCCGCGGACGTGCTGCTCGACCACGTCGCCGACGGTACGCCCTTCTGGATGAGCGCCGACCAGTACGTGTACTGGCGGCACACCCACCTCACCATCGACGTGGTCCCGGGCCGGGGAAGCGGGTTCTCCCTCGAATCACCCGAGGGCGTGCGCTTTCTGATCCGCTCCAGGGTCCTCACCGACGAGGAGTGGGAACGCCTTGCCGGGGAGCCCCCGCTCCCGACCGGGGCGGACACCGCCGGCTGACCGGCGCCGCCCGTAACGGCGGCACACCCGGGGACCACCGAGCCGGGGCGCCGCAGTCGTTTTCACCTGGTGCGAGAGGACGGGTCTGGGCAGAGTCGGGGGTGGCAGCTAGTCTGTAGGGAACGCGTCAAGTTTTGGGCGTGGGGTGTGCCGGGAAGTCTGGTCGGCGTTTTCAGGGGCTGTGTGCCCGTTCGTCGATGTTTCCCGGAGGCGTCACCGTGAGACTGTCCGCCAAAAGGCATTTCGGCATCGCCTTGGTAGTCGCAGGAGCACTGATGTGCCTTGCCGGAGCTGCGCTCTACGTGATGCCCGGCCCTGGTTTCCCCGTTCTCGCGCTCGGCCTGGCTGCCGTCGTCATCGGGCTCTTCCTGCTCGCCGCGCTCCGCCGCGAGTGACGGCCGACTCAACTCTCCGACAGGAGCCCAGGTACTGATGCTTTGGCAGTGGATCGGCCTTGCCGTCTTTTCCGTCACCCTGTTGCCCGCCGGCGTCGCGCTGCTGACCGGCCGCGTACCACGGCGGCTGCGTCCTCGCCTGGACCCGATGCGCCCGCGCGGCCTGGCGGTTCTCGCCTTCTACGCCGCTGCTCAGCTCAATGCCATTCCCCGCCTGGCCGGCGCCTCGCCCGTGGCTACTCTGGCCGCCACGGGCCTGGCGATGATGGTGACACTCGCGGGTTGCATCGTGGTGATGGTCGCCACCCAGAGGACCAGGGCCACCCGATGATCGGCCGTACCCGCTTGGTGCGGCATGCCTGGTCCCTGACCGTCTGGTGGTTGCTGCTGGCCCTGGCTCTGTGGCTCCTTGGCCAGGCCTTCGGCCAGACCTCTTCCCTCATGGCATGCGCCGCTTCCTCAGCGTTCCTGGTCGGCATCGGGGAGATCGGTGACTGGCTGCGTCGGCGTCTGGCAGCTCACCGGAGGCGGACGGGGCACGCACTCAAACGGTCCCGCTGAATGCACTTCCAGGGGGGGGGTCTGATGCTCTCCCGTTGGTGATATGCCGAGGGCGACGAGTTCACCGCGCACATCGGAGGGCTCGGCACGGTCACCACCGCGTTCGCCTCCGCCGCCACGGAAGGAGCCGTCGCATGAGTACGAAGGTCGCCGTCATCGGGCCGGGCAACATCGGTACCCGCCTGATGGTCAAGATCCTCCGGCTCTCCGACCCGATTCGTGATGCGCTCCAGCCGCAAGCGGCACCCGACGGTGCGCCGTCCGCTGCCCGACGACTCCTGCCACACCGCGGTCCTCCCGCGCCGCTGCCGTGCCAGGGCGGGCGGCAGCGGGTGGGGAAGCGTGGCTGACCGTTGTCTTGGCCGACGGCACGCGGCGCACCGAACTGCGGCGGCTGTTGACCAGCCGCCTGCGGCCGGGAAAGCGTCAACCGCTGACAGCTTCGACAATCTGTGTGGCAGCCGTGAATGCCGTAGCGGCTCCAGCGACCGTCTCAAGCGTGTCGCGCAGGAAGCCGGCGAGACGGGCGACCCTGCCGGGGTTCGGCTGCTCGTTCTGCACCTCGCCCTCAAGCCGCTCGAGCGTAGTCACCACATCGTTTGCGTCGCCGCCGTCCATCTGGTCATGGATCCGCTCGATCTCCGCCCGGAGTTCGGCGACCAGCTTGCCCAGGTCCTGCTTCTCAGCGGTCGCGTCCGGACCGACGGACGACGTATTGGTGACTTTGGCCTTGCTCTTGTGGCCGATCGCATTTCCTTGCAGGGTGGAACGCTCGATCTTGATGCTGCTGTCAGTCATGGAGTCCTCCTGGATGGAACGGGCTGAGGCGGTGACGTAGTTGATGACCGGTGGCGGGGATGGTGAGGGAAAGACCGGCATTGCCTTGTAGGCGTGTTCGTTCAGATGAACCTCGCTCGGGCCTGGAGGCGCCTCCCGCGGACCGAGTTCGGCCGGAAGCGCGTTGATCAGTGCTTCTGCGAGATCTGACGGGGATCGGTACCGACGGGCTGAATGCGGGTGCAGGGCATCCTTCAACAGCCACTGCATGGCCGGCGGAACCCCCGGTAGGTCGTCGCGGACCAGCGCCTCCGCGTCCACAGAATTGTCCGGCTTCAGCGGCAACTGGTGTTCGGGATGGACCAGTTCGTACAGTACGGCCACCAGCGCACGGGCGTCGTGCTCGGGCCCTCGGATGTCGCCGTCGCCCATCGCCGATCGGTAGTAGCGCGAACCTTGCGGGGTCAGCAGCGGGCGGGGCTCGGGTCCCGCACTCACGCACCCGTACCCCCAGCCGACCACGAACACCTCTCGATTGTCGTTCTGCGCGTCGCCGGACAGGATCAGGTTGGCGGGGCGGATGTCCCCGTGCGACATGCGCTGGTTCTCCCACACATTCTGGAGTGTCCAGCATGCCATCAGCACCCAACGGGCGGCTTTCACCGGATCGATGGACGGGGTCGATACAAGGTGATCGCCCAGTGAGAATCCGTTGACCCGCTCGTAGACGAGCCAGCTTCCCCGGACTTCCCAGCGTGGAGGAACTCCCTGCATCTGTTCGTATGCGTCGCCACCGAGCACCCTCGTGATCTCGCGAAGCACGTTGCGATCCGCTTCGGGGTAGTACTTGGCGATGTACTTGGTCGACGGATCGTCCCGGTGCACGACCACGCAGGACCGCTTGTCGGACGGAGAGATGCGATCCTGCACCTGGTAGCCGGCAGTGCGCAGCTCTCGCTCATGCGGGTGCATCCCGTCCGGGTCTTCCTCCGGAGGGCCGCTCTGCTCCTTGAGCCATCCCTGCACGATTCCATTCGCCCAGGAAAGGCAGTTGCCCTCGAGGACCAGCAATCCGTAGTCCAGGTAGTCGTCCAACTGCCGCCGTTCCTCCTCGGTGAGAGCACGGCGCACCTGCAGTTCGTCCGGATCGGTGTCCAGTTCGCTGTCGATCTTGAAGAACAGGTCCGGGATCCGGGCGCCGCTCGCGTAGGGGTCCGCGATGTCCAGCACGGCTTGACGCTGCCTCCTGACCCACTCGCCGGCCTCGTCCACGAGCTGTTGGTCGATGACCGTACGATTCAGCTGCTCAAGCAGCTCGGCGAGCCTCTTGCCCATCATGTGGACGTGCTGAGGATGCCCCCGTGTCTTGTCATAGACGAGCTCGGCAGCAGAGGCGAGCACTTGGACGGTGTTGTCGAAGCCCTGGTGAACGATCTGCAGGGTCGCCTGACGGTCCAATGGACCGATGCGCATGGGCTGGGAGAAGTCCTGCTGCGACAGCGTGCCTTCGAGGGACTGGCGCAACTGTTCGGTGGTGCAGGAGCCGCTGAAGAGCAGAGCCAGAGTTCCGTCGAGTTTCAGCGCGCGCAGAACGCCCATGTCGTTCGCCTTGGCCTGAGCGTTCGGATAGCGGTTCAGCAGTTCCTGGAACTCGTCGACGACGATCAGCAGAGCGATCTCCTCGTTCGGCCACACCTCGCGGCGCAGGCGCCGCCACCAGCGGCGGAAGTTCACACTGTTGTCCCCGGGAAGCTCCACGCCGCTGAGGTCGCGGCCGTACACGTCCTCGATCCGGTCCAAGACCGAGTTGGCGATCTGCTGAAGCATCGGGGCCGACCCCGGATTCGTCTCCTGTCCGTCGACCAGAACGGTGAGGGCACGGGGAATGCGCCATTCCGCCGGCGTCAGCAGCTCGCCGCCTGCCCCGCTGTGCATGCGCATCAGTTCATGGATGATCGATGTCTTGCCGGCTCGCCGAGAGCCCATCATGACGAGTGACGGCACCGAGTGCCGGTGAGCATCCGCGTACACGGTGCGCAGACGTTCAAGCTCGCTCGTGCGTCCGACGAACATGCCCGGCACTGCCGGTTCGCCCGGCCGGAACTTGGACACGACTGCTTCCTGACGCACGAGCTGCTTCACCTGCACGGTGAACAGTGCCGTTTCCGTCTCGTCCCCGTTGGCCGGCGTCCCGGAGAGCTCGACGGTGAGTTCGCGGTCGGAGGCGGGGACCGCGAGGAAACACCCGACGGTGTTCGACGCCTTCAGCTCCCCCAGAGACCTCTCGTGGCCGAGCACCGTGACCTTGGTGTCACGCAGATCCCGGCCTGCGCGCACGACGAGTTGGAGCTCGACCGGCCCGTTGCTGAGCCGTGTCGCGGTAGATCGCCGCAGGGTGACGGAGCCTTCGGACGACGTCGCACCCGACAGCAGTTGATCGCGGCCGTAGTCGTCCCACACCGCGCGCAGCGCGTCCTGCGTGGCCTTGGCGTGGACGCCGAGCGGCTCGGAGAGATCCGGGATCAGCGCCTCTCCCGTGCGAATCCGGCTCTCGGTCTCGACTGTGTGGTCTTCGAGCGTCTCCGCCGACGCTCTGCTCGTCGGCCGAGCCTGGAACTGCTGCCACTGCTGCTGCCAGCACCTGGCGAGGCTTCGGCTCACCGCCGCGTCGAGGCCGCCTACCGCGCACTCGGCCAGCGCGTCGCCGACTTCCTTGAGGTGGTCTCCGAGCTTCGGACTCCTCAGCAGCTCCTTCGTCGCGGACACCAGAGACGCGAGCTTCTCGGACGGCTCTGCCGCCGCTTCGGCGACCCGCCCGGCCAGAATCTGGTCGGCGTAGGCGTGCGGGTCCGGCAGCCCCGCCTCTTCGAAGGCGCCGGCCAGCCGGGAGCAGACCGTGTGGTGAGGCGCTCCGCTCTTCAGCGCTCGCTCGAAGGCGGCGACTGCGGTCCGGTACTGTCCTCGGCGGGCACAGGCCGTCCCGAGCAGCAAGGCCCGCGTCGTTACTTCCTTCTGTGCCGCTCTGCCCTGCGAGCGCCGCACCTTGCCGCTCAGGAACCTGTGCAGGCGGACGGGATCGTCCTCGAGGAACTCGTACACACGCTGCAACTGCGCCTCGGTCAAAGGCTGGACGCCGCTGTTCAGGGCCTCGGGTGTGCCGGCCGCGAGCGCGGTGTCGACCAGGACGTCACCGGGTGGTGGGGTCGGCTGGCGCAGTAGGTCCAGCGCCTGGGCCACCAGGGACCTTTCCCCCGCCTCGTCCGCGAGGACGGCCGCCAGCGCGGCCGGTGTGGAACTGCGCCGGGGGTCCAGCCGTGCGTGCAGCAGGAGCAGTTCCACCGCGGCGACGGGCATGTCAGCCATCTCGCGGTCGGTGAGCAGTCCGGCATGGGCCAGCAGCTGGTCCTGGTCGGAGTACCAGACAGGTGAGACGGAGAGCAGCCTCACCGCCTCGGCGTATTCACGACGGGCGCAGGCGAGGTACACGAGGACTTCCTGTCGGTCCTGACGGGAACCGATCAGCGACGCGACCGTACGGGCCTCCTCGTCCCGCTCCGCGTTGATCAGGCAGACCGCGGCCACCGTTGAGACGCGTGCGTAGCGGGGCTTCCTGGCGACGAGCTCCAGGGCGTGATCCGAGGCGAGCTCCCATTCCTCGTTCGCGGCCGCTTCCAGCAGATCCTGCGCTTCCTCCTTCGCCCAGCCGGGAAGCTGGTTCCTCAGGGCCGTCGGGCTCGTCGGGGGCTGGAACCGTGCCAGCGCCCGTACCCGGAGGTCGTCCAGGGTGGATTTGTACTCCTTCTTCAGCCTGCGCACGGTCTGCCGCCGGTCCAGACCCTGGTCGACGATGTCCCGCACTACCCGGTCAGCGGCCCGGCCCGGTGAAGGGAGAGGACCGGCTGCTTTGCGCAGGATCGCGGCCTCGGCACAGGTCGGGTTGCTCATCAGGGCCAGTTCGGCATAGCGGCCCAGGTCCTCCCGGGCTCCCAACTGCTGGGAGAGCTTCGCCAGGGAGAGATGGAACTCGAAGTGAGCGTCGTTGGAGTGGTAGGGCTCCAAGAGGGCACGCAGCTCCTGTGCACGCCCGAGCACCCTCGCCACGCGGACCGCCGGGGCGAGCAGCTCGAAGTTCGCCTGGGTCCTCTCGATCCATTCCGTCAAGAGTTCCCAGGCGGGGCCCGGACGCTGCGCCGCCTCCAGGACCATCGCCAGGCCGGCTGCCGTGGCGGCGTCCGGCGTGAGGGAGAACAGTTCCCGCATGATCGGCACATAACGCCCGGCCTCCTGGACGTCACCCAGGCGCATCGCCTTCCGCACCGCGTCGGCCGCGTTGCGGAAGGCGCTGACACTGGGGGCGCTGCGGCATTGCGCGATCAGACGGGCCGCCTCGACCTCCGCCTCGGCGAGAGACCGGTGCTGGACGGAAGGGGACGACGAGGCCGGACGTGAGGAGGCGCTGCCCCGCGCATCGTCCGGCTGCGCGATGGTGCGCCGTCGGACAGAAACCAGTCCCGTCTGCTCGGGTACCTTACGGCCGATCTCCGTGAAGAAGTCGTCGAGGGCGGCCTGCTGGTCCGGCGACGGCTGACGGGGCAGCACGCGCAGACAGTATTCGAAGGTCGTGGCAGCGGCGTGGAGCTGGCCTGTGGCCGCATAGGCGCATCCCAGGTTCCAGGCCGCTCCCGCCGTGAGCCACAGGGTGTCGGCCCACTGGTCGTGCAGGTGCAAAGCGTCTTCCGGGCGTCCGGCCAGGACCAGGTAGCCCAGCGCGTTCGCGAGGGCGACCGGATGATCACGGACTGCAGCCGCCCACGCGTCGGCGATGTAGTCGAGGGTTGATCCGGGCGGTGGCTGCTGGGCCAGACGAATACCGGGCTCGGTGGCCACCGGGCCGCTGATGGTCGCGGTCCTGGGCTTCAGTTCTCGCCGGGCGGCCGGCTGTCGCGCTCCCGCTTCGCGCATGCGCGGTGGCCTCTTGGGCAGCAGCTCGTTCGGCATCCCGGCTTCACGCGCCGCCCGGTCACGGAGCAGCAGCATCCGGGGAAGCTTTTCCGGTGGCGTCCATGACACGCACCTCTGCAGGAGTTCGGCCGCTTCCCCCGCCCTGCCGCCGTCAAGCAGCCAGTAGGAGACCTCACGTACCAGATAGTCGTCGCCTGTCCCCTCCACGTCCTCGAGGAGAACCGCAAAGGGCAGTCCGTTCGGAATCGGTGTCTGAGTGTTGCGGAGCCCCGACACGATGTCGGAGATCGTGATACCTCCCTGTCCGGACGTGGCACGGGCCTCCCACAGTGCGTCGAGCAGACCGCCGGCGCGGAGCCTGTCCTCCAGGGTCCGGAAGACGAGGGTTTCCCCATGAGCGGTTTTCGGGTCACCGGTCCCCGTTGTCACGACCCCTGACCCAGCAGCGGGCGACGAACTACCCGAGTCGGTCATCGCGCGGAGGCGCTGCTCCAGAGGGCCGGTCCATGTGTCCGGCGCTCCCAGGGCACGCGCCTGGTTCAGCACATTTCGTGCGACGACGGTGTCGAGGCACCGCGGATCGAGCGCCGTACGGGCCAGCTCGACGTAATGCCGCCAGACGAGCGCGCCCGGCGTCTCGCCGATCCGGGTGATCACCGCCCGCGCGCGCGCCAGGTCACCCGACTCCCGGCAGATGCGCAGCATGAGAAAGGCCCCTGGCGACGAAGCGTTCTCGCCGAGCACCTGTTCCAGCAGACGGGCCGCGTCCTCCGTCCGCCCCGACTCGTACAGATGCTTGGCCAGCGACTCGCTGGTCTGGCTGCCGCCGGCCGAGTGCTGGACGGTCGGCTGCGGAGCGGCAGCCGCCAACGGCGACTGGACGCCGTGCTGGGCACAGAACGAGGTCACGGAGTCCAGCTGCTCGCGCGACATTTTCCCGGGCAGGATCCGGTACATGACCTTGAGGGACTCCACGGCGTGGCCCACTAGACCGACCGCCGCGTACGCGCAGGCGATGTTCCAGGCCGCGGACGCGTTGAGGTACTGGCGGCGCCCGTAACGGCGGTAGACGTCAAGTCCTTCAGTCGAGCGTCCGGCCAGCACATGCCATCCCACGGCCGGCCCCAGGGCCGACGTGAATCCCGCCGCCCGGGCCTCGGCGTAGGCACGGGCCGCCCGCGGCGCATCGTGAAGGGCGACGGCGTCGATCAGTTCCGCCATGGCGGGTCTTTCGGCGAATGAACGGGGTACCTTGCCCAGTCGTGGTTCCAGAGGGAGGATCCCGGCCTTGGCGGCGTACAAGGACAGGTGCTCGGGCGGCAGAGGCGGATGGCCGAGGTGGAACACCTTCTCGGCCCGGGTGTACTCGCCGCAGGACTGGAGCGCCTGTTCCAGCAGATGCCAGGTCATCGGGCGCAGCGCGGCCGCGAACCGCAGCTCGGAGCGTTCCAGCAGTTCGGCGGCTGCCCGGGGGTCGACCTGCAGCAGCTGCCGAGCAGTGCGGTGCACCGCCTCGTCGTCGCCGGACTGCGCGAGTTGGTGCAGGGCCTGCTGAGCCTCGGCCACTATCGCCGGGGTGGCGTCGAACCGCCTGCTGGCCAGGATCCGCGTCCTCAGGGCCTCGCTCGGATCGTCGACGACCGTGTCGGAGGCCCGCAGACGGGTGTCGAGAGTGCTTCCCGCAACGGTTTCGTGGTACGCGGACGTCGTCCCCGACGGAACAGAATCCTCAAGGGGTGGCGGCGGTGTTCCGGCAGGTCCGCCGGCCTGGCCCGCGGCCGGCCCCCTCTCCCGGGGCGCCGACCGGCCGAGGCGCTGCTCAACGGCGTTCAGATAGCGCGCGGCCGCACGCAAGTCCCTGTCTTTGAGGTATCTTTCGGCGGTTCGCAGATCAAGGTCTTCTTCGGTCTGATCGCTCAGCGTTTCACGGCATGTCTCGAGTCGGCGGGCGAGATCCATCTCCTCCCGGGCCTCGGCGAGCATGTCGATCCCCTGCTCGGCGTCCTCCAGATCCCCGCGTGCCAGTGCCTCCATGACGAGAGAGCGCAGGGGGAGCAGATCCTCGGAACCCGGTCCTTCGCCGGGTGACGCCAGAGCCCGCGCCTGTTCCCGGAGTCCTTCCAGAGGCGCCAACGCCTCGTTCAACACATGACGAGGGATGCCGGAATGCCGGACCACCAGGGCGACCCGGGGGCGGGCGAGCGGATCGGCCTCCTCGAGGACCCGCTGCGCCAGAAACGGCAGGAGGGAAGCTCCGTCGTCCGTACGCGGCGAGTCGATTTCGGACTGGTCCAGCGCTGCCGTGAGCACGGACGCGAGCGTCGCGTCGAGGCCGGTTCTGAACAGATCCTCCGGGCGGGGAATCCGCGGCGCTTCCCAGGGAAAGGCGTCCGCTAGTTCGAGCAACCGCTCAACCTGCGCGACCACCTCGGTCGTGGCCTTCACCAACTGCCGGTGGCGGAAGGACTGCTGGTCCTGCTGGAAACGTACGACCCCGGCGACCAAATCCTCCGGGCTGTGGGACAACAGCCCGTAGTCGTTAAGCCGACCGTCGGCCACGTCGCTGAGCAAGTTGGCAACTGGCTGGACGAACAGGCCTTGGGTGACGGCGCGGTCGGTCCCCGCCAAACTCTGGGTGAGATCGCGCAGCTTCTCGGCCTGCTTCCTCAGCAGGCCGGAACCGAGGGAGTTCAGCAGGGTCCCGGACGACGTGCCGTCAACCGTCTCCGCTAACTGGTGTGTCAAAGGCGCCGGGAGAGCCTGGACCGTACGGAACAGATCAGTACGGCCGCGCCCCTCCCACGCTTTCGACGACCAGTCCAGAAGCTGTGCCAGCGCCAGGTCGCCGGACTCGAGTGCCGCTTCCGACAGCCACGACCCGAGCTCCGCACCCGGACCTCCGTCGACGATCCTTTCCGGCCGTTCGGCGGCGGCTGACGAAAGGATGGCGATCCGGCGCTGCATCAGCACCACGAACGGAGCCGTCGCCCGGAGATGCTCGACAGGCCAGGGCGTCTCCCGCTCACGGTGGCTCGCGATGAAACGGACAAGCTGACGGGCTGTCTCCTGGGAGGTCCCGGCCACGGACGTCTCGAACGACCCGCTGCTCTGCACCGTCTTACACCCCCGTGATACCTGGCAAGTCATGCGTTACTCACGGAGTATCGAGGCTTTTCCGGGGTGCCTCCACTTCACGGGTGTCCCCGGATCCGCGTTGACACCGTTCTGTGACAAGGAGAGGACGGTCGGAGCCGTTACGGCCGGTGGTGATGGTCCCGGTGAGCCTTGCAGAGCGGCATCGATCCGGTGACGGCCTGGGTGCCCGCGACCTCCAGAGCCGCCGTTGGCGTGGTGTTCGAAGCCTCGACCTGCCGACCCAGGAGCGCCTGGATTTCCTGTCCTTCCCTCTTCTTTACAACTGCGGGCATGAAGCACCTGGCCGGCTGGCGCCCGGCCAGCTCAAGACCCAGAAACGAGGGCCCTGGACGCAACATCGCCCTGCTCTCATCGTCCCCAGGTCATCCGCCCGCACCGAGCGCGGCTGGGACGGCGTCCGGTACGAGCGTCTGTTCCCAGAGTCGCCCTAAGTCGCGCAGTTCCCTTGGACAGCGGGCATCGCCTACTCGCGGGGGCTGGCCGTCTCGGAGCACGGCGGTTTGGCCGACGAGCCGGACCGTTCGCGTAGTCGGGTGCGGGTGCGAAGCGACTCGGGCCTGCGCCATCGAGATCGGTCCTGTTGACGCTGATCTGGTCGGCCGGTGTCTCAAAGTGCTCAGCACGGGATCACCGGGTCCTAGGGTCGGATGCGTCGTGTGATCTCGGAGGAGCCGGAACAGCTGTGACTGACGGACGAGTTGTTGTCGTGACCGGTGGAGGCTCGGGCATCGGGGAGGCCACCGCTCGGCTGTTGCGCGAAGGAGGTCACCATGTGGTCGTCTCGGGCCGGCGGAGCGAGCCGTTGCGACGTCTCGAACGGGAGATCGGGGTGCTTGCGCACCCCTCCGATGTGAGGGACCCGGAGGCTGCCGACGGTCTTGTCCAGGCGGCCCTGGACGCGTACGGACGGCTCGACGGACTCGTGCTCAACGCGGGCATCGGGCGCGGTGGGACCGTGGGCGACCTGTCGTTGGAGGACTGGGACGAGGTGATGCGCACCAACGTCACCGGTCCGCTGCTGCTTCTGCGCGCTGCGATCCCGCACCTGCTGGAGGCGAGAGGGGCGGTGGTCGCCGTCGCTTCGGTGTCCGCCTTGCGCAACGGCGCGAGCAACGCCCCGTACGCCACGTCCAAGGCGGCCCTGCTTCAACTCTCCCGTTCCGTCGCCGTCGACTACGGGCGTCAGGGGGTGCGGGCCAACATCGTGTGCCCGAGCTGGGTGAGAAGCGAGATGGCCGACCGCCGCATGGCGCGCTTCGCGGCCGAGGCGGATCTGCGGGGTGAGGGCGTGGACGGCGCTTATGAGGAGGTGACCGGACTTCTTCCCCTGGGGCGTCCGGGTGAGCCTCGTGAGATCGCGGAGACCATCGGCTGGCTGCTGTCCCCGGCGGCGTCCTATGTGAACGGAGCCGTGCTCACCGTCGACGGCGGGGCGACCGCCCTGGATCCCGGGACGCTGGCGTTCGACTTCCGTGTCGCGCCCCGCCACGACGAGGCGCCTGGCACTCCTCGGTAGCGGCCCGGACCCGCGACCGCCGTGCCGCCCGCCCGTCACTCGCGGTGGGTCGGTGCTCCCGCGTCGACGGGCTCGTCGTGCCAGGGCAGCGCGTCCGTCATCGACGGCCATGTCCGGGCGATCCCCAGCGGGGTCGCGGGGCCGCCGTGCTCCACGCCTGGCAAGGGGCGGGGGACGGGGGCGCATCCACGAGCTTGGCCGTCGGGCCTGGCTCAGTGCGCCGTCCAGTGCGGCGTCGGCGAGGCGACAGGCGCCAGGTGACGCGCAGGGCGCTCCGTGACTGGAGGGGAACGGGAGCCCTCAGTGGATCAGTTGGCACCTTTTCATCCGCCGAGTACGGGGCGGCCCGGCCGTTCGTGGCCTCACGGTGCCTGAGAGTGGGTCTCCGCCAGGGCTTCCGTCTCGTGCGTGCGGCGGGTGCCGGCGGTGAACTCGTGCGTGTACGTCGCCTCGCCCATCGTCGTGCGCAGGCGGGCCGTGATGCGTTCCACGTCGCCCCGTTCCGCCGGGGGGTGCGGGGCGCCCGCGCGTTCCCGGGTCGCCGCCGCCGTGCCGAGGAGGCGGGTCGCGCGGTGCGGGGCGCCTGCCAGGGAGTAGGCACCGGCCAGGCCTTCGAGGGCCAGGGCGACCGAGCGGGGGTCCTTGGTCGTCGCGGCGGCGGCGAGGCCGTCCCGGTGGTGGGCCAGGGCCCGGTCGGCGTCGCCGCGCTGTTCGGCGATGAAGCCCAGTTCGGCCAGGACCAGCGCGAGGCCGGGGCCGTCACCGCGGCGGCGGTTCCAGGCGAGCCAGGGACGCAGCCACTCCTCGGCGGTGTCGAGGCTGCCCTGGCGGCGGGCGCTCAGCGCCAGGCCCAGCGCGGCGAACTGCTCGGCCGGCTGGTTGCCCTGCCCGACCGCGATCCGCAGGGCGCGGGTGTGCAGGTCGTCGGCCTCGTCGTAGCGCTGGGTGAGCAGGGCGATCCTGCCGAGACCCGACAGTTTCGTAGACATCTCGGGCCAGGCCTCCAGGGCCTGGGCGATCCGCAGGCTCTCCCGGTGCAGCTGGGCCGCGAGGTCGTAGTCGCCGTTGATCTCGGCGAGCCTGCCGAGCACGTCCGTCGTCTTCAACCGGCCCCATAGATCGCCCAGTTCCGCGAAGTGGGCGCGGGCCTCCTCGGCGTTGCCGCGCAGCGACTCCAGGTCACCGCGGGCCAGGGCGAAGCACGCGCGGGTGGTCAGCGCGGCGGCGGTGCCCCACGCGTCGCGCAGGGTACGGAAGCGGACCAGGACGCGCTCGACCCGCTGCTCGCCCTTGGCCAGGGCCCCCACCGTCCACTGCGCGTGCGCCAGGAACCACTGCGCTCTGGCCGACTCCACGGTGGACTCGGGCGGGTCCTCCTCCAGGACGGCGCACTCCCGCTCGTGCTCGCCGAGCAGCAGCCGGATGCCCGTGTACCAGAACTCCGCCTCCATACGCTCCTCGGGCGCGGCCTCGCCCGCCGTGTCCAGGGCCGTGGCCAGCGCCCTGCGGGCCTCGCCGAGCCGGCCGCGGACGTACCAGTACCAGGTCAGCGAGTTGACCAGGCGCAGTGCCTCCTGCGCGGCCCCGGCCCGGTCGGCCTCGGCCAGCGCGCGCTGCACATTGGCCGCCTCCAGGTCCAGGTACTGGAACCAGCGGGACTGCTCCCGTTCGTGCAGATGCGGCCGGGCCCGCTCGGCGAGGCGGACGCAGTGGCGCAGGTGACGGGCGGCGGTCGCGGCGTGCTCACCGGACTCGGCGAGCTTGTCACGCGCGTAGACCGCGACCGACTCCAGCAGCCGGTAGCGCGGGCCCTGCGGTCCCTCGGTGCGGACGGCCAGCGAGCGCTCCACGAGCAGGCTCAGCGCGTCGAGGACCTCGGCGGGGGACACGCCGCCGCCGGAGCACACCTCCTCCGCGGCCCGCGGCCCGCACCCCTCGCCGAACACCGACAGCCTGCGCAGCACGGTCCGTTCGCGCTCGTCGAGCAGCCCCCAGCTCCAGTCCAGCGTGGCCTGCAGTGTCCGGTGGCGCGACGGGGCGTCCCGGTAACCGTTGTTGAGCACTTTGAAGCGGTCGTCGAGCCGGTCGTGCAGCTCCCGGATGCCCAGCGACCGCACGCGCGTGGCGGCCAGTTCCAGAGCGAGCGGGATGCCGTCGAGACGCCGGCACACGTCGGCGACCAGGGGGGCGGTGGTGGCGTCGAGCACGAAGTCGGGGTCCGTCGCCCGGGTCCGGTCCACGAAGAGACGTACGGCGCCCGCACCCGCCAGTGCGTCCAGGTCCGGATGGCCGTCCTCCGGGGGCAGCGACAGCGGCGTCACCGGGTACACCGTCTCGTCCCGCGTGCGCAGGGGTTCCTGGCTGGTCGTCAGGATGTGCAGGTGGGGGGCCCGGCCCAGCAGCAGGCCCGCCAGCCGCGCGACGCCCTCCACGACGTGTTCGCAGTTGTCCAGCACGAGCAGCAGACGTCGCCCGGCCAGGGCGTTCGCCAGACGGTCCGCCGGGCCCCTGGCGTCGTCGTCCGAGGTGTTCTCCCGGATGCCCAGCGTCGCCATCACCTGCTCGGCCAGCGCCTCCGCACCGGCGAACCGCTCCAGGCCCCCGGCGTCCGCCAGCTCCACGAGCCAGGTGCCCCCGCCGAACGCGCCCGCCAGACTCTCCGCCGTCGCCTGAGCGAGCCGGGTCTTGCCGACGCCGCCCGGGCCGGTGAGCGTCACCAGGCGCCGCTGTAAGAGCAGGGCCCGGACCGCCCGCAGATCCTGCTCGCGGCCCACCAGAGGCGAGGCCGAACCGGCGGGACCCGGACCCGCATGCGCCCCGGCGGGTCCGGGTCCCGCACTCACCTGCGACCCGGCGGCGGACGGCGCCGGCGGCTCCGGTCTCGCCAGGAGCGGGTCGTGGCGCAGGACGGCCCGCTGCAGCGCCTCCAGGGACGGGCCGGGGGTCAGCCCCAGCTCCTCGTCGAGCCGGCGCCGCAGATCGTTGAAGCAGTCGAGTGCGTCGGAGGAACGCCCCGCCTGGTACAGCGCCCACATCAGCGCGCCCCGCAGCCCCTCGCGCAGCGGATGCTGCTCCACCAGCTCCGTCAGCTCGCCCACCAGCAGGCTGTGCTCACCCAACTCCAGCCGCACCGCGGCCTGTTCCTCCACCGCCGTCAGGCGGTCCTCCTCCAGGCTCGCCGCGGCCGGCCGCAGGGACGGCTGGTCGGCGAACTCGGCGAAGGCCGGCCCGCGCCACAGCGCCAGCGCCTCGGTGTACAGCGCCGCCCGTGTCACCGGGTCCGCGCCGGACCTGGCCCGGGTGACCAGTTCGCGGAACCGGCCGGCGTCGAGCGCCGCGGCCGGGACGTCCAGGACGTAACCGGGCGGCCGGTGCGCGATCAGTTCACGGCCGCCCGCCTGCGCGTCCTCCAACACCCGCCGTAACTGGGAGACTTTGGCCTGGAGCGACGCCGTCGGCCGGGCCGTGAACGTCGAGCCGCCCCACAGGTCCTCGATGAGCCGCGCCGCCGGGACGACCTGCCCGTGGTGGGCGAGCAGATCGGCGAGGAGCATGCGCACCTTGACTTCGGGGACCCGCACGACACGACTCCCGTCCGTGCGCACCTCCAGCGGCCCCAGCACCCCGAATTCCATGATCTCAGCGTAACCGGCCGACGACCGGCGCGACGTGGGACGAAAAGGGCTCGGCCACCGGCGCCGAAGAGCACCCCCGCAGCATGTCCGAAGTCGTCCGAAGCGAATCCGAAGGAGCGAATGCCAGGGTTCCCCGAGGAACGCGGTTCGGCGCCGGGGCGGAAGGCGGGGGCAGGTGGCCGAGAGGGAACGACTGCGGCTGGTGATCATCATCGGCAGCATCAGGAAAGGCCGGTTCGGGCACGTCGCGGCGGAATGGCCGGCCTCGCGGGCCCGGTTGCGGCCCGACTTCGGCGTGGACGTCATAGACCTCGCCACGGCCTGGCTGCCCGACGTGATGTACGCCGACCCCTCGGCGCCCCGGCCCCAGGCCGTCAAGGACCTCGCGCCCTCGCTGCGGGCGGCCGACGCGTTCGTGGTGGTCACCCACATCAGCGCCGTCTTCCTCTGAGTCGACGCCCCGGACCAGCCCTTTTCACCGGCGCGCGCCCCGCGTGCCGCCTCGCTCAGCACACCACTTTCGTACTGGAGGAACTGATTCATGGGTGACAACCACACCTCGGTGTCGGTGCTCGGCCTCGGCCTGATGGGGCAGGCCCTGGCCGCCGCCTTCCTGAAGGCGGGTCACGCCACCACCGTGTGGAACCGCTCGGCGGACAAGGCCGACGGCCTCGTCGCGGACGGCGCGGTCCTCGCGGCGAAGCCCGCCGACGCCGTCGCCGCGAGCGACCTGGTGATCGTCTGCGTGTCGACGTACGACGTGGTGCACGACGTCATCGGCTCGCTCGGCGACGCCCTGCGCGGCAAGACCGTCGTCAACCTGACCACGGGCTCCTCCGAGCAGGCCCGGCAGACCGCCGAGTGGGCGGAGAAGAACGGCGCCGGGTACCTCGACGGCGCCATCATGATCACCCCGCCCGGCATCGGCGCCGAGACCTCCGTCCTCTTCTACGCGGGCGACCAGGCCGTCTTCGACGCGCACGAGCCCGTGCTGAAGCTGCTCGGCGGCGGCACCACCTACCTCGGCACCGACCACGGCAAGCCCGCCCTGTTCGACGTGTCGCTGCTCGGCCTGATGTGGGGCGCCCTCAACAGTTTCCTGCACGGCGTGGCCATCGTGGAGACCGGCGGCGTCAAGGCGCAGGAGTTCCTGCCGTGGGCCCACATGTGGCTCGACGCCATCAAGATGTTCACCGCCGACTACGCCGCGCAGATCGACGCCGGTGACGAGAAGTTCCCGGCCGCCGACGCCACCCTGGAGACGCACCTGGGCGCGCTCAAGCACCTCGTCGAGGAGTCCGAGGCCCTCGGCGTCGACACCGGACTGCCCAAGTACTCCGAGGCGCTGATGGAGGGCATCATCGCCCAGGGCCACGCCAAGAACAGCTACGCCAGCGTCGTGAAGGCGTACCGCCGCCCGAACCAGTGAGCACCGGGCCCGGTATGCGCTTCACCCCTGCGCGACTCGGACCTGAGCAGCCGCAGCTGGGCGGCCGAGGCCCCGCAGGACCAGTGATGTCAGCCGGGCGGGAGGCCCGGGAACAGCGCCGGGACGCGCTCCGTCGTGTCCCGGTGACGGCCCCGCCCGATTGCCGTGCCCTCCGGGTATGCGGTTGGATCACCGGATCGGCTGAACGAGGCGGCGATCTTAGGAGAGTTGATGGCAGCGGAGGGGGAGCGGCCGGAGGACACGTCCTTGGGCCTGACCGGTGAATCGACCGCGCATCTCACGACCGGCGGCGCGTGGGTCCCTGTCCCCGTTCCGCCCCTGGACGAGGACACCCGTGAACTCCTCGCCGTCCTCGGGGAGGTGCGGTCCGACCTCGCGCGTCTGCAGATCACCAGCGAGATCACCGCGCTCCGGGACGAGTGCGACGTGGCCGTGGAGGAGATCTCCCGGACCGGTCGCGTCGCGCCCGACCTCGTCGCCCGGCTCCGGGACCGGCTCGCAGCGGCGGGACCGGCCCCGTCCGCCCTGGCCTCGGGCGTCGCTCTCGCCCGGTCGCTGGAGCTGATGGACGCCCGGCTGCGCACCCGGCGTCCCGCGGCGGAGTCGGCGCAGCAGGCCAGGCCCAGGCCCGCCGGCCGCGCCCGCCCCGGCGCGTCCGGAACCCCGGTCGGCCTCACCCCGCCCGGCCACACCCCGCCCGGCCCCAGCACCGGTTCCGACGACGACGAATGGCCCGACCCGGCCGATGGGTGACATCGCCAAGGGCGTGTTGGGCGGCGCCTGGACACTGCTCGTCGGCTGGATCCTGCCCACCGCGCTGAACCTGGCCGTCTTCCTGCTCGCCGTCGCCCCGAGCCTGCGCGGTCTCGGCCCGCTCGAACGGCTGCGCGGCGTGAGCGGACTGGGCACCGGTCTCACCCTGCTCACCGGGGCCCTGCTGCTCGGCCTGGTCGCCAACGCCTGCCAGAACGCCCTCTACCGGCTCCTGGAGGGGTACCTCCTGTGGCCGGCCCGGGCCTTCGAGGCGGGATGCCGGCGCAGCCGCCGGAACAGGGCGTTCCTCGCGGACCGGCTGACCGTGCTCCGCCTGGAGCGCCGGGCGGCCCAGCAGGGGCCGCTGGGGACCGGGGACGCGGAGGAACTCGCCCGGTTGCTGGCCGACCCGCGGCTCGCCCGGGCCGCCGCGCGGGACCGGCGTCGCACCGCCGTCCAACGCGGGCTGCTGCGCGAGCGGTTCGCCCGGTTCCCGATCGCCGACGACCAGATCGCCCCCACCCGGCTCGGGAACGCCATCCGCCGTTTCGAGGAGTACGGCTGGGACCGCTACCGCCTCGACACCCAGCTGCTGTGGAACGAGCTCACCGGCTGCGTCCCGGACCAGATCCGCCGCCAGAGCGAACTCGCCCGCGCCAGCGTCGACTTCTTCGTGGCCCTGCTGTCCGGCCACGTCGCCGTCGCCCTGGCGGCGGTCCTCGCCCTGGCCGCCGGCAGCCGGCCGGACCGCCTCGTCCTGGTGAGCACCCTCGTCGTCCTCACCCTGCTCGTGCCGGTCTGGTACCGCTCGGCGGTCACCGCGACCGACGAGTGGGCAGCCGCCGTCCGCGCCCTGGTCAACACCGGCCGCAAACCCCTGGCGGCCTCCCTCGGCCTCGCCCTCCCGCAGACCCTCGCCGCGGAGCGCGACATGTGGACGATGGTGTCCCGGCTCTCCCGCATCCCGTACCACGAACGCGCCGCCGCCCTGGACCCCTACCGCGCCGAACCCACCCCGGACCCGGCTCCCGCAACGTCATAATCGCGCCGAATTCGCGGACACGGCGCAGGGCGAGGTGAGCGGCGGGGTGAGCGGGCAGAACATGGTCAGAGGCGGGCGACCAGCCGCGAGCACCGGCCCGCTGCCTGTACGGGCAAGCTCCGGGATCAGGCACGCTCCCCAGATGATCGGACCGTCTTCAGACCGGCACCCACGGGCCGGAACGGAGGACAGACTCATGGCCACCCCACTCACCGCCGCCCGGCTCGTCGCCGCGCTCAAGGCCGAGGGCTGCGCCGTCCACGAGGTTCCTGGATGGCGCACGAACAACCGCAACCACAAAGGCCCTTGGGGCCCCGTGCACGGCGTGATGATCCACCACACCGTCACCGGCCCCGGCACGGACGTCGTCGGCCTGATCTTCAACGGTCACAGCGCCCTGCCCGGCCCCCTCGCGACCGGCTGCATCACCAAGGACGGCGTCGTCCACCTCACGGGCAACGGCCGCGCCAACCACGCCGGCGGCGGCGACGGCGACGTGCTCAACGCCGTCATCGGCGAGTCGTACGGCACGTATCCGCCCCCGACGCACAAGCACGACGGCTCGGCCGGCGCGGTCGACGGCAACGCCCGGTTCTACGGCTGGGAGTGCGAGAACAAGGGCGACGGCAAGGACCCGTGGCCGCCCGCCCAGTACCTCGCGATGGTCAAGGCCACCGCCGCGATCTGCCGCGCCCACGGCTGGGGCCACAAGAGCGCCATCGGCCATCTGGAATGGAGCGACTGGAAGGTCGACCCGCGCGGATTCGACATGGCCGGCTTCCGCCGTGACGTCGCCGACGCCCTGGCCCGTCCGGCGGGCCGGTGGGAAGGAGAGGACCCCATGCCCCAGTACGTCAACCTCGGTGTCGCCGCCCAGTACCGACTCGCGCCCGGCGCCTGGGACTCGGTCGAGTTCACCGCGGAGTGGACCGACGAGACCGGCGACCACGCCACCGGAGGAAGCGTCTTCGCCCGCGGCCCGGCCCGCTTCAGCGGAACCCTCGGCCTCCACCTCGACGGCCTGCCGGCGGGCGCGGTCGTCCAGGCGCGCATGTCGGAGTACGAGGGCGACCAGCACCGTACGGACCACCCGATCCACGAGATCATCGGAACCGGCGGCGGCACCTTCGCGGTCCTGCCCGTGACCAAGCGGCTCGCCTCGGGCCGCGGCATGCGGGTACGGCTGCTGAACCAGGCCGCCGTCCCGGTCACCGTGGCGAGCGCCGTCCTGACCGTGCTGGTGTGGAAGGAGACCTGAGCCGGGAGACGAACGCCCGTCCCGGCACGTATACCCGGGCATGAACCGAAGCGAGCCGCACCCGTTACGAGTTGAACGACAGGACGGCCCTGTGATTAGGGTGCGGGCGATGTTCTGCGCACCCTGATGACCCTGGCCGCCTTCGGCTGCTCCCTCGTCCTGGCCGGCTGCTTCCTCGCCTGGGTGCCCGGGCGCCGGACCTGGTTCACCGCACTGGGCGCCGGCACCCTGTCCGGCTATCTGCTGCACGGTTTCGTCGCACAGGCCGCGAAGTACGGGGGCTGGTACGAGCCGGCCTGGGTCCGCGGACCCGCCGGTGTGATCACCGCCGGCCTTCTCGCGGCCCTGGTCGTCACGGCCCTGTGCACACCGTCCGTACGGCGGGTCTTCCGCGGTGTGACGGAGCCCGGCATGGCGTGGGCCTTCGGCGACAGGGGCGGCGGCGGTCGGGCCGGTGCCCACAAGCCGTCCGCGCTCAAGAAGAAGTCGGCGTATCCCGGTCCCGGAGCGTACGGCTCACCGGTGACCCCGCCTCACGTCCGCCGTTCCGCGGGACGCACGGCCCGGTAGTACAGGTCCAGGCACATGAGCAGTTCGGTCTGTTCCACGCCCGGCAGGGTTCTGATCTCGGAGTCGATCAGCCGCATGACGGCCTGGGCGTCGCGGCAGACGGCCTCGGCGAAGATGTCGAAGCGGCCGGCGCAGGCCACGACATAGGTGATGGACGGGATCTTGGTGAGGAGCTGGGCGAGGGCCTCGATGCCTTGGCCCGGGCGGCCGCGGATGGCCACCCAGACCTGCATCCCGAAGCCGAGGCTGCGCGGGTTGGCGATGGCGGTGATGCGCAGGACGCGGTCGCCGAGCATGCGGGTGACCCGCTTGCGGACCTGGGACTCGGAGATGCCCACCGTCTCCGCGATGCCCTGGAAGGGGAGCCGGCCGTCCAGGCTGAGTTCCCCGATGATCTGCCGGTCGGTGGCGTCGAGTGAGGCGGCCTGCGTGCTGTCGCCTTCCTCCGTCCGCTCCGGCGCCGCCTTGTCCTGGGCGACGTCCCAGGCCGGTTCCTGGTAGTGGAGCTGGAGGTAGGGGAAGACCTCGGCCGATCCGACGCCCGGTGTCCGGGTCAGGGTGTCGTGGACGACGGTCAGCAGTTCCGCCGTGTCACGGCACAGCACCTCCACGAGCGCGTCGTAACGGCCCGTGGTGACGACGGCGTAGTCGACGGCGGGCAGCTCCGCGAGGGAGTTCATCAGCGGTTTGACGGCCTGTCCGCCGTCGAAACCGAGGCCGACGAGGGCCATCACCGGAAAGCCGAGGAGGCCGGGGTCGGCGACCGCCGTGATCTGGATGACGTTGTCGTCGAGGAGCTGGTTGACCTTGCGGCGGACCGTCTTCTCCGGTACGCCCAGGTCGCGGGCCATGCCGGCGAAGGAGCGACGTCCGTCCGCCTGGAGGAGGCGGATGAGCCGGCGGTCGAGTTCGGTGAGCCGGGAGTCCACCTCGTCCTGGTCGGGCAGCGGCAGCGAGCCGTCGAGAAAGCTCGAGACGAGGTGGGAGGGGCCGCGCATGGCAGTCATCGTATCGGTGCGGCTTCGTGGACGAGGCGCCCGGCGAGATACACCTCGTCGACGCGGACGTCGAGCAGTTCGTCCGCCGGGCAGGCGAAGGGGTCGCGGTCCAGGACGATGACGTCCGCGTGCTTGCCCGCCTCCAGAGAGCCGTAGCTGTCGCCCTCGCCGAGGGTCCGGGCGGCGTTGATGGTGTGCATGCGCAGGGCCTCGGCGAGGGTGATCTCCTGGTCGGCGTCGAGGATCTCGCCCAGGAACGACTGGCGGCGCAGGGTGCACCAGATGCTGAAGAACGGGTTCGTCGCGCGCTCCTCGGAGCCGATCCAGACGTCCGAGCTGCCGGTGATCGGCCAGCCCTCGTCCAGCAGGCGCCGGAACGGGAAGCGGCCGAGCCGGCCGTAGTCGCCGAGGTAGGCGGGGAAGAAGTCGCCGAAGGTGTAGAGGAAGACCGGCTGCGGGACGGGGATGATGCCCGCCTTGCGCCACAGCGCGGTCGCCGCCGGGTCCGGAAGGAAGTTGCCGGCGTGCTCGACGCGGGGGGCGGGGACTCCGGCGGGGGCACCGCCCGCGGCGGCGACGGCCTCGCAGACCTCTTCCTGGGCGCGGTCGCCGTTGGCGTGGACGGCGAGCTGGAGGCCGGCCTCCGCGGTACGACGCAGCGCCTCACCGATCTGATCGGGGCTCAGGGCCACTTCGCCGCAATGGTGGTGGCCGGCGTGGTCGTCGTTGACGTAGGGCTGCTTGACGGCGGCGCTGGCGGCGGAGTAGCCGCCGTCGGCGAACATCTTGACGCCGTGGATGCGCAGCAGCTCCTCGGGCGTGTTGAGCTCCAGCCACTCGCGGTGGGTGCACGCCTCGTCCAGGGAGACCGTGCCGGGGGCCCAGAGATAGATGCGCAGCCGGGTGCCCAGCTCGCCGTCCTGGTGCAGGCGGTCCATGACCCGCAGTCCGTCCACCGATTCGGAGATCTCGCCGATGGTGGTCACTCCGTGGGCCGTGAACAGTTCGCGCACGCCGCGCTTGAGGGCCTGGCGCAGCGCGTCGCCGGAGAGCCGGGGGAGCGGCAGGAGGTTGTCCATCTCCTTGACGACGCCGGTGGGTTCCCCGGAGTCGTCCCGCAGGACCGTGGGCAGTCCGGTGATGCTGTAGTCGGCCTCGCGGTAGTCGCGGTCGATGCCGGCCAGCTCCAGGCCGCGGCTGTTGAGGACGGTGATGTGGCCCCCGGCACGCACGGCGATGGCCACCTCCGTGCTGACCGAGTCGAGCTCGGCGCGGGTCGGCAGGCGCTTGTCGCTGAGCTTCTGGTCGAAGAAGAGGTTGGCCTGGCCGACCAGCCAGCCGTCGACCGCCTCGTCGAGGTGTGCGCGGAGGGTGGCGAGGACGTCGGCGACGGAGCCGCAGCGCGGTGCCCGGCAGTCGACGGTCTGGTAGTGCGTACGGGCGGCGACCTCCATATGGGCGTGCACGTCGACGAAGCCCGGCATGACGGGACGGTCGCCGACATCGTGCACCCGGGTATCGGGGCCGGTGTGGGCGCCGGCGTCCTCCTTGGGGCCGGTGGCGACGATGACCCCGTCCCGTACGGCGACGAAGCCGGGGCCCATCGGCTCGCCCTCGGCCATCCGGATCAACTTGTCCGAGATCAGGACGAGTTCCGCGGTGCCCGCGCTCATGTACGCCTCCTCGATGGTCTGCCCGACGGGGCTTTCGTTGAAGCGAGAACGTAATCGCGCCCTCCGCCGCATGTCAATGACTGATTCAACCCGCAGGGCCGCCGCGTATAACGAATTCAACCCTTGACAGGGCACCCGATGACTGATTCCGTTCGGGCACCGCGAAATGTGTGCCCTCTCCGCCACCGCTCGCCCTGTGATCTCCCACGGCATCGCCGTACCGGACACCGCGTCCGGACACCCGCACTCGTCACTTCTGCATGGAGGCCCCATGTCATCGCCCACCCGTCACGCCGAAATCGCCGGAGGCGGCCTCGCCGGCCTGACCACGGCGACCGCCCTGGCCCAGCGCGGCTGGAGCGTGCGCCTGCACGAGCGCGGCCGTGAGCTGCGCGAGATCGGCGCCGGCATCTTCATGTGGGAGAACGCCCTGCGCGTCCTCGAGGAGATCGGCGCCTTCGACGAAGCCGTCCACCGCGCCGAGCGCATCGACAGCTGGCGGCTCTACGACGAGCGCCGGCGCCGTCTCCAGGACGACTGGATGAAGGGCGGCGACACCCGCCTGTTCACCGTGCTGCGGCCCGACCTGCACCGGGCGCTCGCCAACGCGGCCGCCAAGGCCGGGGTCGAGGTCGTCACCGACTCGCTGGTCGCGGGCGCCAACCCCGACGGCGAGCTGATCCTGGAGAGCGGCAAGGTCCTCAAGGCCGACCTCGTCGTCGGCGCGGACGGCGTCGGCTCGCCCGTGCGCAACTCGGTCGGTCTGAACCTCGTCGTCCGCGACCTGGAGGACGGCTGCATGCGCAGCCTCATCCCCAGGCTGCCGCACGACCCCGTCGACAACGCCCTGGAGTACTGGAACGGCGGCCGGCGCGTGGGCGTCGTCCCCGTCACTCCCGAGCAGGTCTACATCTACACCTGCTGCCCCTCCAGCGACCTCCTCGGACGCGAGCGGCCGTTCAACAAGGAGTCCTGGACCGAGTCGTTCCCGCACCTGCGGAGCATCTTCGACCGCATCCCGGACATCTCCCGCTGGGCCTCGTTCTCCGATGTCCGCTGCCACCGCTGGGTCAACGGGCACGTCGCCCTCGTCGGCGACGCCGCCAGCGCCATGTCGCCCAACCTCGGACAGGCCGCCTGCCTGGCCATGACCAACGGCTACGGCCTGGCCCTGATGCTGGAGGGCCAGACCGACGTGCCCAGCGGGCTGCTCGCCTGGGAGGAGCGCCAGCGTCCGGTCACGGACGCGACCCAGCGCTACTCCCGGCTGTACGGCCGCGTCGGCACCCGCTGGCCGCGCCCCGTCGCCGACGTCCGCTCCGCCCTGGTCTGGGCGGCCGGACGGTCCAAGCGCTGGCAGGCGCGGGTCAACGTCGCCGCACACCAGGGCGCCGAGTCGGTCCGCCCGAGCCTCCGCCGGGCCGGCTGACCCACTGCAACAGACAGGGCGCCGCACCGCTCGCGGCGCCCCTCCCGTGAGGCACCACACACCCCGCTACACCAAGGACCCCTTTAGCATCATGCACAAACCAGGAGGAAACCGTTATGGCACACAACCCCTCGGGTGCCTTGAAGGACGGTGTGGAGAGACGGTCGATCGACCACGTCCCCTCCACTGAGCGCCACGGCAAGGCGTGGCACCAGGGCCCGTTCTGGCTGACCGGCGGCTTCATGCTGCCGTCCATGCTGATCGGTTTCCTCGGCCCGTCCATGGGGCTGGGCATGGGCTGGTCGCTGATCGCCGTCATCTCCGGTATGGCGTTCGGCACCCTGTTCATGGCACTGCACGCCAACCAGGGCCCCCGCCTCGGCCTCCCCCAGATGATCCAGTCGCGCGCCCAGTTCGGTTCGCGCGGAGCGATCTTCCCGCTGGCCATGGCCGTCTTCATCTACATCGGCTACAACGTCTTCCAGATGGTGCTGGCCGGCGACGCGCTGTCGATGTTCCTGCCGGGCGAGAAGATCTGGTACGTCGTCCTGGCGGTGGTGGCGGTCGTGATCGCCGTCGTCGGGCACGACCTCCTGCACACCGTGCAGCGCTACTTCAGCTACCTCACCATGACGATCTTCGCGGTCGTCACCGTCGCGGCCGTCGTGCACTACCCGATGGGCGACGCCGCTCCCGTCGCCACCGGATTCTCCGGCGCCGCCTTCCTCGCCCAGTTCGCCGCGGCGGGCGGCTACCAGATCAGCTACGGCATCTACGTCTCGGACTACTCCCGCTACCTCCCCGAGAACATCCCGGACGGCAAGCTGATCGGCTGGACGTTCCTCGGCGGATTCACCGGTGCCGCCTGGCTCGGCAGCCTCGGCGCGATCTTCGCCTCCTACGTCCCGGCGCCGGACGCGCTGCGCCAGCTGCAACTGGTCGGCGACACCGTCTTCCCCGGCTTCGGCGCGGTGGCGGTCCTGGCCACCCTGCCCGCACTGATCGGCACCTCGGGCGTCAACGCCTACGGAGCGATGCTCAGCGCCACCACGGTCCTGGACGGCATCAAGCGCGTGAACCCCACCCTGCGGCTCCGCGTCGTCGGCGTATGCGTGGTGGGCGCGGTGGGACTGGGCATCGCCCTGAGCATGCCCGCCACCTACATGCACAGCTTCCACACCTTCATCGCCGTCATGTGCTACCTGCTGGTGCCGTGGACCGCCGTCAATCTCGTGGACTTCTACGTGGTCCGGCGTGGCCGCTATGCCATCGCCGACATCACCGATCCGCACGGCGTCTACGGCCACTGGGCCTGGCGCGGACTGACCGCGTACTTCGGCGGCTTCGTGTCCATGATCCCCTTCGTCACCCTCAGCTTCTACACGGGCCCGGTGACGAAGGCCCTCGGCGGCGCCGACCTCGCGTTCATCGTCGGACTCCTCGTCTCCGGGGTGCTCTACTACTTCATCGCGCGAGGTGTCGACCAGCACGGTGCTTCCCTCCCCGCCGAGGAGGTACGTGTCCCCGCGTAGTAACGCGCCCCGCGCCCGGCCCGCTTGAGGGCCGGGCGCGGCCGTGTCCCCAGCTGCCGCTCGTCTCGGCCGTCGATGGCCGGTGTTGACGCCCCCCGGCCGTGCCGGACCTCAGCGAAGGCGCAGGAGATGCGAAACGATCACAGCTCGACCATGCCGGACCTGGGCGGGGCACCGTCCGGGAGCGTCTGCGCCAGGGGCCCGGACGATCCTCCGGGTCAGGGGGCGCCGGTCTCCTGCGGGGTCGCGGCGGCGCCGCTCAGCGCCAGGCTCATCTGGTGCTGGGTCTCCTCGGCCACCACACGGGCCTCCTCCACGACATCCCCGCGTTCGCGTATGAGGCTCTCGTAGATCGGCAGTTCTTCGGTCCGGGTCGAGTCGGGTTGCACAGCGGTCTTCCAATCGGTTTGCAGCCGGGATCAGAGGGGTCCGAGTAAGTCTGCGTCACGCCCTCCCACCACGTTACCCACCCCCAAGGTGTCCAGATTTCCATCACGTGCTTCGCAAATTCCACACGTTTGCCGCGGTAGCCGTGTCCGTGACCCGGGCACACGAAAGGGCCCCGGGAATCGCGTCCCGGGGCCCTTCGGTGTGCGGTGCGTCGTCAGAGCGACGTCGTGTGCACGCCCGCGTTTCCGCCCGCGGCAGCGCCCTCCGGCGAGAGGACCGCCTGCACCGCGCCGCAGGCCTCGCCGGTCAGCGGACCGACCAGGCCGGCGGAGAGGCCGCCCACGAGGCCCGCGGAGACACCGACGCCGCCCGCGTTGCCACCGGCCACGGTGTCCAGGTCGGCGTCGGAGAGCTCGGTGGTGTCGACCCGAGAGGTGAGGTTCATGGGGGAGTTTCCCTTCGCGTGTATGTCTCGCAGTGGCGGTGAGCGCGGGTGAGCGCCGGAATCCGGGGACGTGGACTCCGCCCCGGCAGCTCCCGCCGTGCGCAGGATCAAAGCACCCCGCGGAGTGGAGATCCAACCGCCCGCCGACGAGGCACGGCTCCGTCCGCCGGCCGCCTTCACCGCTATGACCGCGACGTCACGGGATACGCCCAATCCTTCACACAGCCCGTCGCCCGACCGGGCGCTGGAGTATTGCGCTCCGTTTCCCGAAGCGGGCACTTCACCGCCAAGTCCCCAACCCGCGAAGGCGATCCGCCGGCGTCCCGCCCCCCGCCCCGCCGCCGCGCACGCGGTGTGCAGATGTCCTGGATGTTCGGCCCCCGGCCTCGTCGGGGGCCCGCCCCTGTCGACCGGCCCCGCCCCCCCGGGGCGACTTCGACCTCCGCGAGCGGCCCCGACGGCGTCACGCGACCACCACCTCGTGGCGCCGCCACGGCGGCGTCAGACGGCCACCTCCCCGTCGGGTGGCTCCGACCTGCCCTTGCGGCCCGGCGGTGACGGGATCCGGCGCAGTGGCCCGGCGCCGTCGCCGCCCAGCGGCCCCGTCAGCGTCAGGACGACGCGGCCGGCTGCATCAGGCGGGCCAGCAGGTCGTCCAGGGTGACCAGGCCCGTGAGGCGGCCGGAGGCGTCGCGGACCACGGCCAGGGACGACCGGCGGCGGCGCAGGACCTCGATCGCTTCGGCGACCGTGGTGGTCTCCGCCAGCTCGGGCACCGGCCGGGCGAGGTCCCGCGCGGTCGTGGTCCGGCCCCGGGCCCGGGCCACCAGGGCGTCGCGGGCGTGCACCGAGCCGAGGACCATGCCGTTCTCCCGGACCAGCAGGCGGGTGCGGTCGTGCTCGGCGGCGAAACGCAGCAGCGCCTCGACGTCCGCGTCGCCCTCGACCCAGGTGATCTCGTCTGCCGGGATCCGCAGCGCGGCGACCGGAGTCTCCGGCTCGGTCAGCGAGCGGGTCAGCAGCTCCGAGTCGGTCGCGCTGATCAGGCCCAGCCGCTCCGACTCCTCCACCAGGTGCGTCAGCTGCTCCCGGTTGTGCACCGAGGCCAGCTCGTCGCGCGGGGCCACCCGGCACAGCCGTACCAGGGCGTTGCTGACCCGGTTGAGCAGCCGGATCAGCGGACGTACGGCCCGCACCACCGCCCGGAAGGGCGGCGACAGCAGCATCGCCGAACGCTCCGGGTGGGCGATCGCCCAGGACTTGGGCGCCATCTCGCCGACCACCATGTGCAGGAACACCACCACGATCATGGCCACGGCGAAGGCCACGCTGTAGCTCACGGCGCTGGGCAGGCCCAGCTTGTGCAGCAGCGGGTCGAGCTCGTGCGAGATCGCCGGCTTGGACACCGAGCCCAGGCCCAGCGTGCAGACGGTGATGCCCAGCTGGGCACCGGCCAGCATCAGCGACAGCTCGCGCATCCCGGCCAGGGCCGCCCCGGCGCCGCGCCGGCCCTCGGCCGCCGCCTTCTCCATCCGGTGCCGCTTGGCGGCGACCAGAGCGAACTCGGCCGCCACGAAGAAGCCACTGCCGATCAGCAGCAGCACGGTCACGAAGACCGCCGTCGGGAAACTCACGCCATCTCCTCGGCTTCCTCGGCCTCGACCAGCGGGCTGATCCGGACGCGGTCGGCCACGTGCCGGTCCAGCGTGAGGACGTCGATCACGGCCCGGCCGCCCCCGGCCAGCTCGACCGTGACCCGGTCACCGACCGTCGGGAAGCGGCCGAGCCGGTCCACGACCAGGCCGGCCACGGTGTCGTAGTCGTCGTCCTCCGGCAGCCGGATACCGGTCGCCTCGGCCACCTCGTCCACCCGGCGGCCGGCGTCCACCAGCCAGCCGTCGCCGTCCGGGACGGCGAGGACGGTGACCTTGTCGGACTCGTCGGCGATGTCACCGACCAGCTCCTCGGCGATGTCCTCGTACGTGACGATGCCCGCCACGCCGCCGTGCTCGTCGAGGACGACCGCGAACTCGTCGTCCTGCTCCCGCATCCGCGCCACCGCGTCGGGCAGCGTGAGCGTGTCCGGCAGCAGCAGCGGCCGACGGGCCACCTCACCCGCCCGCGCGTCGGCCAGACGCTCGGCGGGCAGCGCCATCAGCTCGCGCACGCCCAGCACGCCCACGATGTCGTCCGGATGGTCGCCGAGCACCGGGTAGTTGGAGTGGCCGTGCCGGGCGATCAGGTCGACCGCCTCCTCGGCACGGGCGTCCTTGCGGACGAACACCGCGTCGGCACGCGGCACCATCACCTCGTCCAGGGTCCGCTCGGAGAACTCCAGCGCGTGGTCCAGCAGCGCGGCCGTGTCCTCGGGCAGTTCACCCTGCTCGTGGGACTCGCCGATCAGATGGCCGAGCTCCTCCAGCGTGGCGCCGTGGTGCAGTTCCTCGACGGGTTCGATGCCGACCCTGCGCAGCAGCCGGTTGGCCGCGCTGTCGAAGATCCGTACGACCGGGCCGACGACCTTCAGATACGCCAGCGTGGACGGGGCCAGCGCCTTCGCCAGCCGTTCGGGCACCGCGATCGCGAGGTTCTTCGGGGCGAGTTCACCCAGCACCATCTGCACGAACGTGGCCAGCACGAAGGCGAGCACGACGGCGATGCCCCGTACGGCCGCGTCGGGCAGCCCCATCCCCGACAGGGCGGGCCTGAGCAGCGCGGACACCGACGGTTCGGCGATGAAGCCGACGACCAGCCCGGTGACGGTGATGCCGAGCTGCGCGCCGGACAGCATGAACGACAGCCGCTCCAGCACTCCCAGGGCACGGGCCGCCCTGCGGTCCCCGGCCTCGGCCTCACGGGCGAGCGTGAGCCGGTCGGCGGAGACGTAGGCGAATTCCTGGGCGACGAAGTAACCGGTGCCGGCGGTCAGCACGAACACGGCGAGCAGGCCCAGCAAGGCCTCTCCGGCACTCATCGAACACCACCCCGCCGTGTGCCGCGATCACTCATGTCGTAGCGGGATGGTCGGGGACTGTGCCCCGGAGGGTCCGTCGGTCTGGCGGACAAGAACGTGCTCCTTAGTTGCCGTGTGTCTCCGGTACAACGCCTGTCGCCGCGCCGGTGTTCCCGGATTCTACGACCGTGTAGATGAAGTCGCCCGGCATCGTGGGGCGACCGTGGCCGGCGCTCGGCGGCGCAGCGCCCGCACCGGCAGGGCCATCGGCCCGGCGATGTTGTCGACGGCCTTGCCGCGCACCTGGGCGAGGCGTGGGAACGGCCCGGCTCACTCGACACCGGCGTCTCCCGTCGGATCCGGCACCGGCCCCCGCATCGCCGCGCACTGCTCCGGTCCCATGAAACGCGTCAGGGACTCGGTGAGCGGCGCGCCCGTGCTCACCGCCGTGGCCGGAGTGCCGCCGCGGCCCAGCCACAGCAGCGGGGCCGTCAGCAGCGGCACCGTCCGCAGCGGGGCCGGTAAGCGGCCCGGCCCGGCGGCCCCCGGCCCCTGGCCTCAGTACACGTCCCGCACGTACCGCTTCTCCGCCGCGAGCTGTTTCACATACGCGGCGGCCTCCGCCTCGCCCAGCCCGCCGTGCGCCCTCGCGACGTCCCTCAGGGCCCGGTCCACGTCCTTCGCCATCCTCGACGCGTCACCGCACACGTAGAAGCGGGCCCCCTCGCACAGCCAGTGCCACAACTCCGGCCCGTGCTCGCGCATCCGGTCCTGCACGTACACCTTGTTGCGCTGGTCCCGGGAGAAGGCGGTGTCCAGCCGGGTGAGCGTGCCCTCGTCGAGCAGCGCCGTCAGCTCGTCCTCGTAGTAGAAGTCCGTCGCCCGGTGCTGCTCCCCGAAGAACAGCCAGTTGCGGGCCCGGTGCCCGAGCGCGCGCCGTTCCTCCAGGAAGCCGACGAAGGGCGCCACACCGGTGCCCGGGCCGACCATGACCATCGGCGTCGACGCGTCGGCCGGGGGCCGGAAGTGCGGCGAGCGCTGTACGAACACCGGCACCTCCGTGTCCGGTCCGGCGTCCGCGAGGTACGGCGAGCAGACCCCGCCGCGCGCCCGGCCGTGCAGATTCTCGTACCGCACCACCGACACCGTCAGCGCCACCCGACGGGGATCGGCCAGCGGACTGGACGATATGGAGTACAGGCGCGGCTGGAGCCTGCGCAGCACCCCGGCCCACTCCTCGGCACCCGCCCGCACCGCGTACTCGGCGAGCACGTCCACGGCCTGCCGCCCCCAGCTCCACTGCGCCAGCCCGTCCTTGTTGTCGGGCCGCAGCAGCCTGCGCAACTCGTGCTTGTCCCGCGCGCGTTCGGCGACGAAGCGCAGCAGATCGGGGGTGATCCCGGTGATGTCGAGATGCCGGTGCAGCGCCTCGCCGAACGGCACCTCACCGACACCGCCGACCGTCACGGCCGACCCGGCGTCCACCCCGGTCACCGCCAGCCACTCCGCCACGAGGGAGGGCGCGTTGACCGGCCGCACCCCGAGCGCGTCCCCGGCCTCGTACGCCAGGTCCGTCCCGCTCGTGTCGAACGTGAACCGCCGCACCTCCTTGCCCGCACCGTCCCCGCTGAGCAGCCGGTTGCCGGCCAGCCGGGCGGTGGTGACCGGCCTGGACCCGGGCCTGGGCTTCCCCGCCGGGGCGACGGCCCACTCGGCCGGAGCACCGGACCCCTCGGCCGGAGCGGCGGACCGCTCACCCAGCGCCGACAGCACCTGGTCGAGCCACTTCCCGGCCGACGGCTCGAATTCCGGCTCGCAGTCCGTGCGCGGGGCGAGCCGAACCCCGCCCAGCTCGTCGAGCCGAGCGTCCAGCCGCCGCCCGTGCCCGCAGAAGTCGTCGTACGAGGAGTCGCCGAAGGCCAGGACGGCGTACCGCACCCCGTCCAGCCGCGGGGCCCCCTCGCCGCGGAGCGCGTCCCAGAAGCCGGAGCCGTTGTCGGGCGCGTCGCCGTCCCCGAAGGTGCTGGTGATGAACAGCAGGTCGGCCGTGCGGGCGAGCGTCCCGACGTCGGCGTCGTCCATCCCGACGAGCGTCGTGCGGTGCCCGGTCGAGGTCAGCCGCTCGGCGGTGGCGGTGGCGAACTCCTGCGCGTTTCCGGTCTGCGAGGCCCACAGCACGACGATCTCCCGTCCCGCGGGCCGGTCGTCCTGCGGCGCGGGCGCCCCGGTCCGTGAGTACATGCCGGCCAGGACCCCGTTCACCCACAGCGCGTGCTCGGGCGAGAAGGGCGCGTCGGGCGGCAGCACCGGCACCCCGGGGGCGCCGGAGCCGAGCCCCGCGAGGAAGCCGGTGAGGTACCGGCGCTCCTGTGCGGAGAGCACCGGGGGAGGGGAGGGTTCGATACCGAAGGGATCGACGCCGCCCGGCGTCACGGCCGCGGGGGTCAGTGCCGGTGCCTCCGGCACGGGCGTCGGCGACGCCACCTTCCCCGATTCGACCTTCGCCTCCGGCGCGGGCGTCGGCGACGCCACCCTCGACAGCGACACGGCGCACACCTTGAACTCCGGCTGGAACGACACCGGATCCACCGCGTCGCTCGTCACCGCGTTGATGCTCAGGTACTCGCCGAACAGGTCGTTCCAGTGGAACGGCGCGAAGCAGCCGCCCGGCCGCACCCGGTCGGTCACCACCGCCGGCAGCACCGCCCGCCCGCGCCGTGAGGCCACCTCCACCAGATCGCCGTCGGCGACTCCGAGCGCCGCGGCGTCCTGGGGATGCAGCTCCACGAACGGCCCCGGATTCAGCTTGGTCAGCTTGGCGACCTTCCCGGTCTTGGTGAGCGTGTGCCACTGGTGTTGCACCCGCCCGGTGTTGAGCACGAACGGATAGTCGTCGTCCGGCATCTCGGCGGCGGGCAGATGCGGCCGCGCGAAGAACACGGCCCGCCCGGAATCCGTCGGGAAGCGCAGCCCCTCGTCCCCCACGTACCGGACCGGATTGCGCTCCGGCCCGTCCTCCCGCGCCGCCGGCCACTGCACGGGAGTCTCCCGCAGCCGTTCGTACGTGACCCCGCGCAGATCCCACCCCGTCCTGGGGTTGAAGAACCGCCGGATCTCCTCGAAGACCTGCTCGGCACTGTCGTAAGAGAACCCCTTCTCGTACCCCATCGCGCACGCCACCTCCGCGATGATCCGCCAGTCGGCCCTCGCCTCCCCGGGCGGGTCCGCGGCGGCCGGGGCCAGCGTGAGGGTGCGCTCGCTGTTGACGAAGACGCCCTCCGCCTCGGTCCACATCGCGGCGGGCAGGACGACATCGGCGTACGCGTTCGTCTCGGTGTCGGCGAACACGTCCTGCGTGACGACGAACTCGGCGGCCTCCAGCCCCTCGATGACCGTGCGGCGGTTGGCGACCGAGGCGACCGGGTTGGTGCAGATGATCCAGCAGGCCTTGATCTCGCGGTCCGCCATCCGCCGGAACATGTCGACGGTGCCCTGCCCGGACCCGTCGGGCCGCAGCGTTCCCGGCGGCAGCTCCCACACGTCCTCGGTGAACGCCCGCTCCTCCTCGACGAGCACCGACCGCTGCCCCGGCAGCCCCGGCCCCATGTAGCCCATCTCGCGCCCGCCCATGGCGTTGGGCTGCCCGGTCAGGGAGAACGGCCCGGCGCCCGGACGGCAGATCGCGCCCGTCGCCAGATGCAGGTTGACCAGGGAGTTGGTGTTCCAGGTGCCGTGCGTGGACTGGTTCAGGCCCATGGTCCAGCAGCTCATCCACCGCTGCCCGGCCGCGCCGATCAGGCGGGCGGCCTCCCGCAGATCGTCCTCCGCGATCCCGGTGATCTCCGCGACGGCGGCCGGGGCGTAGTCGTCGAGGAACCCGGGCAGCGCCTCCCAGCCCTCGGTGTGCGCGGCGACGAACGCCTCGTCCACATGCCCGCCGTCGTGCAGCAGCCGCAGCAGGCCGTTCAGCAGCGCGAGATCGGTACCCGGCCTGACCTGGAGGAACAGATCGGCCTTCGCCGCGGTCGCGGTCCGCCGTGGATCGACGACGATCAGCTTGGCGCCCGCCTTGACCCGCTCCATCATCCGCAGGAAGAGAATCGGATGGCAGTCGGCCATGTTCGACCCGATGACGAGAAAGGCGTCCGCCCGGTCGAAGTCCTCGTACGAACCGGGCGGCCCGTCCGCACCCAGGGACAGCTTGTAGCCGGTGCCCGCGCTCGCCATGCACAGCCGCGAGTTCGACTCGATGAGGTTGGTGCCCACGAACCCCTTGGCCAGCTTGTTCGCCAGATACTGCGCCTCCAGGCTCATCTGCCCGGAGACGTAGAAGGCCACCGCGTCCGGCCCGTGCTCGTCGACGATCGTCCGCAGCCGCGCCGCCGTCTCGGCGATCGCGTCGGCCACGGGCACGGGGCCCGCTTCCTCGCCGCGGTCGTCCCGGACCAGCGCGGTGGTCAGCCGCCCGGGCGCGGCCAGCATGTCGGCCGTGGTCGCGCCCTTGGTGCACAACCGTCCCGCGTTCGCCGGATGCGCCTTGTCACCGGACGCCTTCAGCACCGTGCGCCGCCCGTCCGGGCCCGCCCCCACGTCCAGCACGAGACCGCAGCCGACCCCGCAATACGAGCAGACGGTGCGCACCTGCCGCGTGTCCGGCCGGCTTCCGGGGGTCGAGTTCATGCCCCGACGGTACGAATCGCCCGTTACGCCTCTGTCACACGGCTTGATCATCGGGCGTTACGCCCGTCACACAGCCGCCTTCCGGCCGTTGTGAGGTGCATTGAGGTCGCGGAGCGTGTCGCTGTTGGGCCGAACGGGTGACTCTGCGCAAGAATTGCCCGATGCAGACAGCGAGTGCGATCCAGGACGGAGCATGCCGGTGAACAGCCACGATGTCACCGACGAACAGTGGGAGGGGCTCGCCCAGGTCGTACCGCTGCGGGGCCGGGACGCCTGGCCGTCCGCCGTCGGGCACCGGTCCATACCCGAAGCCGAGACGGAGACCCGCCGCCGTTTCGTCGTCCTGCGCGTGAACGTCTTCGCCGACGCCCGCGACGTCGCCGAGCGGCTGATGGCGGGCGTCCCCGTCCTCCTCGACCTCACCGGCGCGGAGACGGAGGTCGCCAAACGCGTCCTCGACTTCAGCACGGGTGTTGTCTTCGGCCTGGCGAGCGGGATGCACCGGGTGGACCGCAACGTGTTCCTGCTGACGCCGGCGGGCACCGAGGTGACCGGGTTGATGGAGGGAGCGGGCCTCCCCGGGGTGTGACGCAGCCGTGACCGCAGGAGTGGCCGTAGACGTGGCCGTAGGCATGACCCAGGCACGACCCAGGCCTGACCGCAGACTGGCCGTAGGCATGCCCCCAGGCATGACCGCAGACGCGCCCCCGGTCGCCCCCAGTCCGTCCCCCCAGTCATGACCGCAGCCGTGACCGTAGCTCGATCGTAGGAAGCCCCGGAGACGGAACGGTTCGTCCTGCCGGCGGAGCCCTACCGTCCGGACATGACCCAGCCCGCCCTCCCCGACCGCCCTCGCATCACCGAACTGCGCCTGTCCGCCTTCACCACCCACCGCCGCGCCGCGTTCCCGCTCGGGCCCCTCACCCTCCTCGCCGGGCCCAGTGGCTGTGGCAAGACCAGCGCGCTGCGGGCGTACGAGGCCCTCGCCCGGCTCGGCGGCGGCGCGGAGCTCGGCGAGGCGTTCCCCGACCCCGTCTCCTGCGTACCGGAACGGGCCCGGCCCGACGCGCAGCGCCGCCGCGGCTTCCGCATCGGCTGCACGGCCGACGGCCCCGCGGGCCCGGTCCGGCTCGACATGGCCGTACAGGCCGAGCCCGAACTGCGCGTCGTGGGCGAGCGGTTGTCCGCCGACGGACTGGTCCTCCTGGAGACCGCCCTGCGCGACCCGGGCAAGCGCGCCGTGCAGGCCGCCTGGCACACGGCCGGGCCGACACCGGTGACCCGCGGCCCGCTCCCGGACGACCGGCTCGGCACCGCCCTGCTGCCGCTGCGCGTGGCGGGCAGGACACCCGGGCAGCGCAGGGTGCTGGCGGCCGCCGAGCAGATGGTCGTCGCCCTGCGCTCGGCCTTCGCCTGCGACCCCGAGCCCGCCCGCATGCGCGGCCCCGTCACGGCCGGTTCCGGCCACCTGCTCGGCGGCTGCGGCAATCTCGCCGACGTGCTGTGGCGCACCCGCGCCGAGTGCGGGCGGCGGCACGCGCAGTTGGTCGCGGCGGTGCGAGCCGGCTGCGCCGGGCCGGTGGCGGATGTGCTCGCCCGGGCGGAGGAGACCACGGGGACGATCCGCGCCGTACTCGACCGGGGCGACGGTGTCGTTACGGACCTGCGCCGCCTCGGCGACGGCGAACTGCGCTACGTGGCCCTCGCGCTGGTGCTGCTCACGGGGCCGGGCGTGCTGGAGGTCGACCCGGCGGGCGAGGTGCCCGCCGCGCTCCAGACGCTCACGGTCCTCGCCGACGGCTTCGACCGGGGCCTGGACGGGCGGCAGCGGCTGGAACTGCTGCGGCTGGCGGCCCGGATGTGCGAGCGCGGGCACATCCGGCTGGTCGGCGCGGTCAGCGACGGCTCCTGGGCTGCGGGGACGCGGGGAGCCACGGTGGTACACCTGGACCGTGACTGATCCCCTGGACGTGGCCGGACTGCAACGGCGCCTGGCCGATTTCGCGGCCGCGCGGAACTGGCAGCAGTACCACAACCCCAAGAACCTGGTCTCCGCGCTCAGCGTGGAGACCTCCGAACTGGTCGAGATCTTCCAGTGGTTGACGCCCGAGGAGTCGGCCCGGGTCATGGCCGACCCGGACACCGCGCACCGCGTCACCGACGAGGTGGCCGACGTGCTCGCGTATCTGCTCCAGCTGTGCGAGGTGCTCGGCATCGACCCGCTGGCCGCGCTGAACGCGAAGATCGACCGGAACGAGCGGAGGTTCCCGATCTAGCACCATGCCCCGCCCACGGATTCCATGGCTTGGAGCGACCAAATCCGCTTGTACGCTGCGTAGTCAAATCACAGGTTGAATCCGAATCGTTGTCCGCAATTTTCCGCCTTCCTCTGGCTTTTCGTCTCACACCCCTTAACTCTGGGTAGTGAACAAGGGAGTGCGGGCAGAAGGACGCGCACAGCGCGTCGGACAAGACGGGGGCAGCGCATGGACGCGGTGCGGCTCATCGTGACGAGCAGGCGGTCCCTGGCGGCGGGCGGCGACGCGCGGGAGACCCTGGCCGAGGTGTGGCAGGCGCAGGCCCTCGCGCAGGCCATAGGCAGCCGCCTGGCCGTCGCCGGACCACCCGAACTGCGCGGCGAGGCACTGGGGTTGACGGAGCTGGCGGGCCGGGGCTGCGGCGTCCTCGACCCGCCCGAACTGGGCCCCGGTGAGCTGCGGGCGGGCCAGCTCACCGAGTTGGGCGACGCCCGCCACACCCTGATGTACCTCGGCGGTCTCCTCGGCGAGGTCGGCATCGCCCTCGTCGCCCTGGCCAGCGCCGCCGGCGACGAGGGCACGTACTGGCAGTGCATGGAGGCCATCGACGCGGCGGACGAGTCCCGCGACCGCGTCCGGGAGATGCTCCGCAGACTCGCCGACCGGGAACAGACGCTGCCGGAGAGGGAGGCGGGGTGAAGCGGGGTAAGACGGGCGGGGAGAGCCCCTGACCCGCCCGCCCCTCAGGGCCTGTCGTTTGGATCAGGTCGCAGACGCGGGGCCTGGCACGCGCATCTGCCGCGTTGTCGTCAGTCGCCGACTCCCCCACGCTCGACTGCGCTCGCGCGGGAGGGACCCCCATCGCGTCGACTCCCTCCTTCGCCTTGCAGCTCCACGCACCAGGCCCCGCTCACCGGCATCGAGGAGCACCGCCGATTCCCTGCGACCTGATCCAAACCACAGGCCCTAACCCGCCCGTTCCTCCTCGACGACCCGGCGTTCGGCATCCCCCGCCGCCTGAAGGTCCGCGTCCAACGCCGACAGGTCCGCGTTCAACGCCGCCATCAGTTCCTCCATCTGCTGCAACAGCCCTTTCGGCTGCCCGGTCCCGCTCTGCTGCGGCACGCTCTCTTCGGACATGACGGCCTCCTCGGCCCCCGGCCCCCGGGGGAGGCCGACGCGGGTGACGCCCCGGCGGTCCACCCCCCGGCGCGGAAGCCGGGGGCTCCGGCTCCGCCCGAGCCAACGATCACCGTCGGGGCCGGTCACTGGCCGGGCCGGGCGGCGGCTGCGGTATTGACGTAATTTCACCCGACCGGGGACCGGCGTGGACGGGGGGACCGATCTCGTGATCGTCCACCGGGGCGGTGCAGGATGGAGGACATGGATCTTCGCATCTTCACCGAGCCCCAGCAGGGCGCCACCTACGACACTTTGCTCGCCGTCGCCAAGGCCACCGAAGACCTCGGCTTCGACGCCTTCTTCCGCTCCGACCACTACCTCCGCATGGGCAGCGTGGACGGCCTGCCCGGCCCCACCGACGCCTGGATCACCCTGGCCGGACTCGCCCGCGAGACCAAGCGCATCCGGCTCGGCACCCTGATGACCGCCGGCACCTTCAGGCTGCCCGGCGTGCTCGCCATCCAGGTCGCCCAGGTCGACCAGATGTCCGGCGGCCGGGTCGAACTCGGCCTCGGCGCGGGCTGGTTCGAGGAGGAACACAAGGCCTACGGCATCCCCTTCCCCAAGGATAAGTTCGCCCGCCTCGAGGAGCAGCTGGAGATCGTCACCGGTCTGTGGGCGACGGACCCCGGCAAGACCTTCGACTTCCACGGCACCTACTACGACCTCACGGACTCTCCCGCCCTGCCCAAGCCGGCGCAGCGGAAGATCCCCGTGCTCGTCGGCGGCCACGGCCCGTCCCGCACCCCGCGGCTGGCCGCCAAGTACGCCGACGAGTTCAACATGCCCTTCGCCTCCGTCGAGGACAGCGCGCGCCAGTTCGGCCGGGTGCGCGCCGCCGCCGAGGAGGCCGGCCGCGGCGGCGACGACCTGACCTACTCCAACGCCCTCGTCGTCTGCGTCGGCCGGGACGAGGCGGAGATCGCCCGCCGGGCCGCCGCGATCGGCCGCGAGGTGGACGAGCTGAAGCTCAACGGCCTGGCCGGCTCCCCGTCCGAGGTCGTCGACAAGATCGGCCGCTACGCCGAGGCCGGCTCGAGCCGCATCTACCTCCAGGTCCTCGACCTTGAGGACCTCGACCACCTGGAGCTGATCTCCGCACAGGTGCAGGCTCAGCTGTCGTAGGGGCCCGCCGAGGCGCCCTCGATAAACGAAGGCGCTGGTGGGCACAGGTGTGCGAAGCTGAGGACGTCGTCCTGCCGAGCCCCCAGGATCACCGTCCTGGGGGCTCTCGCACGTACGGCACGGAAAACATCCACCCAGCCGGAGAGGCCCTCCGCATGTTCCTGACGATCACCACCACCGGCACGCCCGAACGCCCCGCCACCGACCTCGGCTACCTGCTGCACAAGCATCCCGACAAGGCGCAGGCGTTCTCCACCTCCTACGGCACGGCCCACGTCCTCTACCCCGAGGCCGAAGCCGGGCGCTGCACGGCGGCGCTGCTGCTGGAGGTCGACGCGGTGGCACTCGTCAGGCGCGGCAAGGGCAAGGGCCGCGGCGGCGCCCCGGACGCGGCCCTCGCGCAGTACGTCAACGACCGCCCCTACGCGGCCTCCTCCCTGCTCGCCGTGGCGCTCAGCAGCGTCTTCTCCAGCGCGATGAAGGGCGTCTGCAACGCCAGGCCGGAGCTGCCCGCCCAGGCCAGGCCGCTGCGCGTCGAGGTGCCCGCACTGCCCGCCCGCGGCGGCCCCGGCCTCGTACGGAAGCTCTTCGAGCCGCTCGGCTGGACCGTCACGGCGGAGCCGGTGCCGCTGGACAGCGACTTCCCCGCGTGGGGCGACTCGCGGTACGTGCGCCTCGTCCTGGAATCGGACACGCTCACCCTCGCCGAGGCTTTGCGCCATCTGTACGTCCTGCTCCCCGTCCTCGACGACGCCAAGCACTACTGGGTCGCCCCCGACGAGGTCGACAAGTTGCTGCGCGTCGGTGAGGGCTGGCTGCCCGGCCACCCGGAGCAGCGGCTGATCACCAGCCGCTACCTCTCGCGCCGCTGGGCGCTGACCCGCCAGGCCACCGAGCGCCTGGAGCTGGTGCGGCTCGCCGAGACCGACGACAGCGAGGTCGAGGAGATCGACAACGCCGTCGAGGCGGAGACCGAGGCCGAGGAGAAGCCGACCCCGCTGGCCGTGCGGCGCCGCGAGGCGATCGTCACGGCGCTGAGGCAGTCCGGAGCCGCCCGGGTCCTCGATCTCGGCTGCGGACAGGGCCAGTTGGTGCAGACGCTGCTCAAGGACCCGGCGTTCACCGAGATCGTCGGCGTGGACGTGTCCATGCGCGCGCTCACCATCGCCTCCCGGCGACTCAAACTGGACCGCATGGGCGAGCGGCAGGCCTCGCGCGTCCAGCTCTTCCAGGGCTCGCTCGCGTACACCGACGTCCGGCTCAAGGGCTACGACGCCGCCGTGCTCAGCGAGGTGATCGAGCACCTCGACCTGCCCCGGCTGCCCGCCCTGGAGTACGCGGTGTTCGGCTCGGCGCGTCCGAGGACGGTCCTCGTGACCACCCCGAACGTCGAGTACAACGTGCGCTGGGAATCCCTCCCGGCCGGCCACGTCCGGCACGGCGACCACCGCTTCGAGTGGACCCGGGCGGAGTTCCGCACCTGGGCCGGGGCGGTGGCCGAACGGCACGGATACGGCGTCGCGTTCGAGCCGATCGGCCCCGACGACCCGGAGGTGGGTCCGCCCACCCAGATGGCCGTATTCACCCTGACCACGCCGAAGGAGGCGAAGGCGGCATGACCGACGAGACGCAGGGGCGCGTGCTGCCCGTCACCGACCTGTCCCTGGTAGTGCTGATCGGGGCGTCCGGCTCCGGCAAGTCCACCTTCGCCCGCAGGCACTTCAAGCCCACCGAGGTCATCTCGTCCGACTTCTGCCGCGGCCTCGTCTCCGACGACGAGAACGACCAGGGCGCCACCAAGGACGCCTTCGACGTCCTGCACTACATCGCGGGCAAGCGCCTGGCCGCCGGCCGCCGCACGGTCGTGGACGCGACCAGCGTGCAGTCCGACGCCCGCCGTCAGCTGATCGACCTGGCCAAGCGGTACGACGTGCTGCCGATCGCGATCGTGCTCGACGTGCCCGAGGAGGTGTGCGCCGAGCGCAACGCGGCCCGCACCGACCGCGCCGACATGCCCCACCGGGTCATCCACCGCCACACCCGCGAACTGCGCCGCTCCCTCAGGCACCTGGAGCGCGAGGGCTTCCGCAAGGTGCACATCCTGCGCGGCGCCGAGGAGATCGAGCACGCCGCGGTCGTCACCGAGAAGCGCTTCAACGACCTGACCCACCTCACCGGCCCGTTCGACATCATCGGCGACATCCACGGCTGCGCCGCCGAACTGGAGGCCCTGCTCGGCAAGCTGGGCTACGTCGACGGGGTCCACCCGGAGGGCCGCACCGCCGTCTTCGTCGGCGACCTGGTCGACCGCGGCCCGGACAGCCCCGGCGTGCTGCGCCGCGTCATGGCGATGGTGAAGTCCGGCAACGCGCTGTGCGTGCCCGGCAACCACGAGAACAAGTACGGCCGGTACCTGCGCGGACGCAAGGTCCAGCACACCCACGGCCTCGCCGAGACCATCGAGCAGATGGCGGGCGAGAGCGAGGAGTTCGTCGCCGAGGTACGCGAGTTCCTCGACGGGCTCGTCAGCCACTACGTCCTCGACGGCGGCCGGCTGGTCGTCTGCCACGCCGGTCTGCCCGAGAAGTACCACGGCCGCACCTCCGGCCGGGTCCGCAGCCACGCCCTGTACGGCGACACCACCGGCGAGACCGACGAGTTCGGCCTGCCGGTGCGCTACCCGTGGGCGGAGGACTACCGGGGCCGGGCCGCGGTCGTCTACGGCCACACCCCGGTTCCCGAGGCGACCTGGCTCAACAACACCATCTGCCTGGACACCGGCGCGGTCTTCGGCGGCAAGCTCACCGCGCTGCGCTGGCCGGAGCGCGAGCTGGCCGACGTCCCGGCCGAGCAGGTCTGGTACGAGCCGGCGAAGCCGCTGCGCAGCGAGGCGCCCGGCGGGCAGGACGGCCGGCCGCTGGACCTGGCGGACGTGCGGGGCCGGCGGGTCGTCGAGACCCGGCACCAGGGCCGCGTCTCGATCCGCGAGGAGAACGCGGCGGCGGCCCTTGAGGTCATGAGCCGCTTCGCGGTGGACCCGCGGCTGCTGCCGTACCTCCCGCCGACCATGGCCCCGACGGCCACGAGTCGTGTCGAGGGCTACCTGGAGCACCCCGAGGAGGCCTTCGCCCAGTACAAGGACGACGGTGTCGCCCGGGTCGTGTGCGAGGAGAAGCACATGGGCTCGCGGGCGGTGGTCCTGGTGTGCCGCGACGCGGAGGCCGCCCGCAAGCGCTTCGGCGTCGCGGAAGGCCCCACGGGGTCCCTCTACACCCGCACCGGACGCCCCTTCCTCGACGACGACGCGCTCACCGAGGAGATCCTCGACCGGGTGCGCACGGCGGCCGGCGAGGCAGGCCTCTGGGACGAACTGGCCACGGACTGGCTGTTGCTGGACGCCGAGCTGATGCCCTGGTCGCTGAAGGCGTCCGGGCTGCTGCGGTCGCAGTACGCCGCCGTGGGCGCCGCGTCCGGCGCGGTGCTCCCGGAGGCCCTGAGCGCCCTCCAGGGCGCGGCGGCGCGCGGCGTCGACGTGGCGGGCCTGCTGGCCCGCACCGGCGAACGGGCCACCGACGCGGCCGCGTTCACCGAGGCGTACCGCCGCTACTGCTGGACCACGGACGGCCTGGAGGGCGTGCGCCTGGCACCGTTCCAGATCCTCGCGGTCCAGGGGCGCAGCCTCGCCGGCCTGCCGCACGACGAGCAGCTCGCCCTGCTCGACCGGCTCGTCGAACACGACGGCAGCGGCCTGCTCCAGACCACCCGGCGCCTCTACGTGGACACCGCCGACCCGGAGTCGGTGCGGGCCGGCGTCGACTGGTGGCTGGAGATGACCGGCCGCGGCGGCGAAGGCATGGTCGTCAAGCCGGTCGGCGCGGTCGTCCGCGACGGGCAGGGCCGCCTGGTGCAGCCCGGCATCAAGTGCCGCGGCCGCGAGTACCTGCGGATCATCTACGGCCCGGAGTACACGCGCCCGGAGAACCTCGCCCGCCTGCGCTCACGGTTCCTCAACCACAAGCGCTCCCTGGCGATCCGCGAGTACGCCCTGGGCCTGGAGGCCCTGGACCGGCTGGCCGAGGGCGAGCCGCTGTGGCGGGTGCACGAGGCGGTGTTCGGGGTGCTGGCGCTGGAGTCGGAGCCGGTCGACCCGCGGCTGTGACCCGCAGGGGCACATGATTCCGGCCAGGCTTGTCCCGCCTGGGACGCTCCTGGCCGGACGCGGCCCTTCCGTTCCCATTCGTCCCTGGTTAACCGCTGGTTGCCGTGCTAACTTCGCTGGTCGGTCAGGCAGGTGAACCGACTCAGGGGGAAAGTCGGTGCGGACAGGTACGACGCCCGGCGAGTTCGGCGGCACATCCGGACAGCAGCCGGATTTCGAGCTGCTGTTACAGCTCACCGATGTCCTCTGCGAGCTGGGCTGCGTCGAGGACGCCCCGAGCCGGGTGCAGTTCGCGAGCCTGCTCGGAGGCCAGCTCTGCCGGCAGGTGGACATCCGCGGGGTCAGGCTCCGCGAGGACGTGGTGAGTCTGGTGACCGCCGCGCTGAGCGTGGCGGGCGGCGAGCACGTACTGGTCGGGGTGGTCCGCATCCTGGAGGGAGCCCCGGCCGGAGACGAGCTCGACCGGCTGATCGCCCCTGCCCCCCTCCTGGCCGGACCGCTGTCCAAGGAGGACGAGAAGGGCGCACGCGTGGCGCTCTCCCGCGGCGACCTGCCCGCCGCACGCTTACGGGACGGTCTGGCCGAGGAACTCGCCGGCCTGGACCTCCCCGACGGACTCGCCCCCGAGCAGCTCTTCGCCCACCTGCTCGAGTGGAACGTGCAGGAGGACGGCCTGCCACCCGTCGTCCTGCTCCTCGACCACGCGGCCCTGCTCGCCAGGACCGTCGAGCACCGCCTGGCCCTGGCCGGCTGGGTCGACGACTGGACGGCACGCGCCGGACTGAGCGCCGAGCTGGCGAGGCGCCGGGAGAGACGCGCCGGGGTGCAGTGGTCGCCCGACATCCCCCGCACCCTCGTCGTCGCGATCGAACCGGCCCGGGACGGCAGCACGGACGTCGTCGTGCGGACCTGGACCAACGCGACCCCCGGCCGCTGGGACCCCCGCCCCGGCGAGCCCGACACCATCCCCCTGGACGACCTCGGCCGAGCGGTGGACCGAGCGCTCCGGCGTGGCACCCAACGCTGGCTGGTGCCGCGCGAACCGGAGGCCGGCGGACTCCAGGAGCCGCCTGCTTACATAGAGTTCCTCCTTCCGTACGATCTGATGAACCACGATGTAGCGGGGCTGACGTTCGCCGTGGGCGACGGTGAGCCCACTCCGCTCAGCCTGCGGTACGGGGTGCACCTACGCAGCCTGGAACGGATGCGTACGGACAATGCCGTGGTCCGGCAGCAGTGGCAGCGGCGTTGGGCAGCGCTGAAGCAGCACGGGATCACGGTGCACGCCTGGCGGGAAGCGGACGCCCGGCGGCTGCGCGCGTGGCAGATCGCGCTCGCCGGGGAATCCAGAAGGACGGCGGTGCTGTTGGACGCGCCGACCGGGGCGCCGGCCCTGGAGGCGCTCAAAGCAGCGATCTCGGAGGGGGTCGGGCTGGCCGTCTGGGACCGCAGAGGCGTGTTCAAAGAGGAGAGGCGCGAAGTGGTGACCGCGGTGTTCGCGGCCGTCACGATGCCCGTGCAGCTTCCGTCCGTCATTCACCGCATGCGTCTGAACGCCGAGAGCGGCGCGGAGGACGCGGTCCAGTATCTGGCCCGGAACGTCGGATTCCTGTGGGACGACCCCACACGCGTCGTCGACCTCCAGGCCACCGACCCCGGCGATCTCGCCAGCTGAGCTAGGAGGCTTCGGCATGAGCGCACAGGAACGGACGGCCGCGGACGACTGGCGTGTCTTCCACGCCACCGGACATCCGCGGGACGAGCCGCCCGTGCTGCCGGACCCGCCGCCCTGGCGGAGGTTCCGCGGCGGTCCGGCCGAGGCCACGCCCCCGGACGACGCCGAGGCCGCGCTGCGCCGCCTGGGCCCCGGCGGCCTCACCCCCCAGCTCGACCAGGAACAGATCGAGACGGTCAACGCCGCGCTGCTGCTGCGCCGCCCACTGCTGATCACCGGGCCGCCGGGCGTGGGCAAGTCGACGCTCGCCTATCTGATCTCGCGCGAGCTGGTCCTCGGCCGCGTACTCGAGTGGAACGTGGTGAGCCGGACCAGCCTGCGGGACGGCCTGTACGTGCACGACGCCATGGGCCGTGCCCAGGCCATCGCCGCCTGGCAGGCGGGACTGCGGGACACGGCACGGGCGGAGCCGGCGTTCGAAGAAGGCGAACAGAACGTCAACTCCCCGCAGCTGCCGAAAGATCGCCAACTTGCGCCGGTAATAGGCGAGTTCATTACACTGGGGCCCCTGGGTACCGCCCTGCTGCCCTACGAACGGCCCCGGGTGCTCCTCGTCGACGAACTCGACAAGAGCGACATCGACCTGCCGAACGACCTGTTGCACGTTCTGGAGAATGGAAGTTATGAGGTTCCGGAGCTGGTGCGTGACGCCGCCGACACGGCGAGCGTGCACACCAGTGACCCGGGCCGCCGGGCCGTGGTGCACGGCGGACGGGTCGAGTGCCGGGAGTTCCCGGTCGTGGTGATCACCAGCAACGGGGAGCGGGAATTCCCCGCCGCCTTCCGCCGCCGCTGTCTGCCCATGGAGATGCACACCCCCACCCGGGAGCAACTACTGGCCATGGTGGAGGGCCATCTCGGGCTCCGGCCGCAGGGCACCGAAGACCTCGTCGACCTGTTCGTTCAGCGGGTCCAGGCGGGTGGAGTCCACTCCCTCGACCAGTTGCTCAACGCTGTCCAGATGACTACTGCGGGTGGTTTTCAGGCTGACGGTGACGGGCGTAAGCTCGTCGAACTGCTGCTCCGCGACCTCGCGAAGGGCCGCTGATGACCCGGGAGCGCGCATCCGGACCCGGCGACGGGGATCCCGCATCGGGATCGTCGCCGCCTCCTTCGGTGTACCCCGAGCCGCCCGCGGGCGAGCGCGGAGACCGGGTCCCCGCCGCTCCCGATCATTTCGTGCCGCGCTGGCAGGAGTTCGCCGACGCGGTATGGCTCGCCGCACACCGGAGCCGGTACGACCGTCCCGGCGACGAGGACCGGCCGGGCCCGGCCGCGGAAGCGGAAACCGAACCCCCGCAGGACGCCGCGACCGAACACCCACCCCCCTCACCCGCGGCGGATGAGGGCGCACTCCTCGACCGGCCCGCGCCCGGCGACGAGGACACCCCGGCCGGGACGCAGCCGCCGCCGACCGGCCGCACCCCGGGGCCGATCCCGGCCGCCGGCGGGGCAGCCTCCCGTGCCACCGGCCGGGCCGCGTCCCGTGCCGCGGACCGCTTCTTACCCCACCCCGAAGGCGGCTTCACCCTGCATCTCGGGCCGCCGCTGCTGCCCCGGGCCGAACCCGACCCCTCCGGTCCCGGCCGCGTCACCGCCCTGCTCGCGCGTGCCCTGCACCACCTGGCCCGCCGCATCCCCTCGCGCAGCAGTCTGGAGCTGGACGAGGAGACCACCGCCGAACAGGGCCTCGTGGACGGGCTGTGGATGCCGTTCCTGCGGCCCGCCCGGGTCTCCGCCTTCGACCTGGTGCTGCTGCTCGACGACGCGCCCACCATGCGGATCTGGGAGGAGAGCGCCGCACGCCTCGCCCGCGCCGCCGAGCACAGCGGTGCCTTCCGGAGCGTGCGCACCATCCGGGCGAGCGTGCCGCGCACCGGCACCGCCACCCTGCGCTGGCCCACCGGCCGGGCCGTCGCCGACCCGGCAGAACTGCTCGACGGCCGGGGGAGCCGGATCTTCCTCGTCGTCACCGACGGACTCGCCCACGGCTGGGCCGCCACCGCCGCCGACGAACTCCTCGGCCGCCTCGCCCACGCCGGCCCCACCGCCCTCGTCCACCTGCTGCCGCCGCACCTGCGCCACCGGTCCTCGCTCTACCCGTACCCTGCCGTCCTGGAAGCCGGAGGCTTCGGAGCCCCGAACGACACCCTCGGGCACTGGGCGCCGCCCGGCGGCCCGGATCCGATGCGCCCGCTGCCCGAGGCGGGCGACGACTCCGTCGCCGTCCCGGTGCTCTCCCTGAAACCCGCCTCCCTCGCCGCCTGGTCCGATCTGGTCACCGGCGGGCGCGGCGTACGGCGTTCGCTTCCCGTGGTGCTGGCGGGCGCCCTGAGCAAGGGGGCGCCCGCCCCCGGTCTGCGCGCCCCGCGCCTCCCGCGCGCCGCCACCGCCGCCGTACGGCGCTTCTCCAGCCTCGCCACCCCCTCCGCCCGCCGGCTCGCCACCCAACTGGCCGCCATTCCCTTCGACTTCGACCTGGTCGAGCAGCTCCGCAGGCGGGTCATGCCGGAGACCGGACCCGATCACTTGGCCGAGATCCTCATGGGCGGGCTGATCGACTGGGAGGGCGGGGGGCAGGGGTGCCCCGAGTTCGCCGAGGGCGTCCGCGAGGCGCTGCTCGCGACCACCACCCGCAGCCAACTCGCCCGCACCGTGAGCGTGGTGGGCGAGCTGCCCGCCGCGGGGGAGCGGGGCGTCGCCCTGCGCGCGGCGCTGCACGACCCGCTGCGCACCAGGCTGCCCGACCCGGCCGAAATCGGCTGGGCGCGCAGTGAACTGGCCGTGATGCGAGCCCTGTCGGGGCCGTACTCCGAGCGGGCCAGGCGCATCGAACCGAATCTGTCCAGGAACCCGCCCCCGGTGGCCGAACAGGTGGAGAACAGCACCTCCGCCCACCCACCCCCACAGGTGAATATCCCGGGCGAAACGACTCCATCCAGCCCAGCGGGCATCAACCCGGATTCGGGAATCTCCGATCCGACTGGAGAATCCGCGCCGTCGGAGACGGCCGAGGCGCACCGACAACAACTGACCCCGGAGGCAGAGCCGCTCATGCAGCGCACCACGACCGCAACGCCGGCCCTACTGGTGAACGTCCCCATGCGTAACACCTCGTTCGTCGGCCGTCAGGCGCTGCTGAGGGCCGTGGAGGAGCAGCTCGCCGCCCAGGACACCGCGGCCGTGCTGCCCAACGCCCTGCACGGTCTCGGTGGCGTCGGCAAGTCCCAGCTGGCTCTGGAGTACATCTACACCCACCAGCGCGATTACCGGATCATCTGCTGGATCCCCGCCGAGCGCGAGAGCCTCATCCTGGCCGCGCTCTCCTCCCTCGCCTCGCAGTTGGGCGTCGCCCCGGCCGGCCAGGACAGCCTGGGCGCCGCCGCGGCCAACACCGCCGTGCCCGCCGTACTGGAGGCGCTGCGCACCGGGACGCCGTACGACAACTGGCTGCTGGTCTTCGACAACGCCGAGGACATCGAGGCGGTGCGCGGCTACTTCCCGCACAACGGTCCGGGCAAGGTCATCGTCACCTCCCGGAACCGGGGCTGGGAACGGGTCGCCACCTCGCTGCCGGTGAACGTCTTCGAACGCGACGAGTCCATCGAGCTGCTTCAGAAGCGCGCCAAGGACCTGCCCCGGGAGGACGCCCACCGGCTCGCCGAAGCGCTCGGCGACCTGCCGCTGGCCGTCGAGCAGTCGGGCGCCTGGCTCGGCGTCACCGGCATGGAAGTCGACGAGTACCTCGAACTGCTGGCCCAGCGCAGCCCGGAGATCCTCGAGATCGAGCGGAGCCCCGACTACCCGGTCTCCGTCGCCGCCGCCTGGGACATCTCCCTGGAGCGGATCCGGGAGAACAACCCGGGAGCCCGGCAGCTCCTCGACATCTGCGCCAGCATGGCCCCCGAGCCGATCCCGCGGTCGATCCTGCGCAGCAGCCGGGGCGTCAACATCACGCCCGAGATCGACCCGATGCTGCGTGAACCGATCAAGCTGAACCGGGCCATCCGCGACCTCAGCCAGTTCTCCCTGATCAAGGTCGACCCGCGGGCCGGCACCCTGCAGATGCACCGCCTGCTCCAGACCGTGCTCCTCGCCAAGCTGAGCGAGGAGCAGCGCGAGCGGATGCGGGACGCGGCGCACCAGCTGCTGTCCGCCGCCAAGCCGGGTGCCTACGGCGCCCCCCGTGAGTGGCGCGACTATCAGGCGCTCCTGCCTCACATCCTCGCGTCGCATGCGGTGACCAGCACTGATTCCTATGTGCGTGACCTGGTCTACGACACGATGTGGTTCCTCTACTACTGGGGTGACCACGAAGGCGCTGCGGCCTTCGGCCGTCAGGCGTGGAGTGCATGGCTCGCCGCCTCGGGTGAGGAGGACACCTATGTCATCCGGATGACCAAGGGGTTCGCGTTCCTGCTGCGCCAGGTCGGCCAGATCGCCGAGTCGATCCCGCTGACCGAGAAGGCGCTGGAGGTCTCCCGCCGGGTGCAGGTCGAACCCGAGGAACTGATCGACTCCCTGTGCGAGATGTCCGACGCGCGTCGTTACCAGGGCCGGTTCCAGGAAGCGCGGGACCTGGGTGAGGAGGCGACCGACCTGTCCCGTTCACTGTTCGGCCATGCCGACCCGGCCACCCTGCGAGCCAGCCACAGCTGGGGCGTGGACCTGCGGTTGTGCGGGCAGTTCAAGGAAGCGCTGCCGCTGGACGAGGAGACCGCCCGCCAGCGCGACATGCTGTTCGGCAGCACCAGCTTCTTCACCCTCAACTCCCTCGTCGGCGTCGGCATCGACACGCGCGAGACGGGGCTTTATCCCGAGGCGCGTCAAATCCAGGAGGACAACTACCGCCGGGCGCGCACCGACCTGGGTGAGGAGCATCCCCTCACACTGCGCGCCGCCCGAGACCTCGCGGTCTGCCGACGCCGGGACGGGGCCCTCGCCGAGGGCGCAAAGCTCGCCGAGGAAGCACTGCGCGGCTTCAGGGCTCGCTACGGTGACGAGCACTTCGACTCGCTGACCACAGCCACGAATGTCTCTGTCGACCGTCGCCTGGCCGGGGATCTGGAGGGCTCCCTCCGGCTTGCCGAATCCACCATGGCGAGGCAGGAGCGGCGCCTCGGCAGGAACCACGCGCACACCCTGGTCACCAAGGCGAACCTGGCCGCAACCCAGAGGGCCCTGGGAGCTCTGGACATCGCGCAGGAGCTGGAAGACGATGTGGTGCGCCGGCTCAGTGACACCGTCGGTCCGCACCATGTCATCACTCTCACTGTCGGACTCGGTCAGGCCAACACCGCTTACGCCCGGCTCGACTTCGAGAGGGCACACGCGATCGACTCCGCCAGTCTGCCGTTGCTGACCGACGTGGCGGGCGAGAACCATCCGCTCACCCTTTCCTGCACCGCCAATCTCGCTCTCGACCTGCGGGGCCTTGGGCGGGGCGACGAAGCAGACGTGATCCAGCGCAAGGCGGTGGACGGCCTCGCCGCGGTGGTGCGCACCGACCACCCCTGGCTCCAGGCAGCGCGTCAGCGGCGCCGTATCGAGTGCGACATTGCGCCCGTGCCCCTCTGACCAGGGCAGCTGGACGGTTGCCGCCGCCAACATCTCCGGCAGCCATCTCCGTGTCAGGTCCGGACTCACTACGCTCGCGACCATCACGAGTTCACGTTCAACGCCGAGGCAGGGGCATGGGGGCGCATGACGACGGTCGTCTTCGTTCATGGGACCGGGGTTCGCGAACCCGGCCTCACCGCGTTGGTGGGACGTGTGACGGCCGGACTGGCCGCGCAGCGCGACCGGATTCAGGTGGTGCCCTACTGCTGGGGAGCGACACACGGTGCCACGCTCGCGGCCGCCGGCGCCTGCCTGCCTCCCCGGTCCGGCACCACGCGCGCTCTCGGCGAAGGCCCGGGCGGGCTCGACATGGCCGACGAGACCGCGGCATGGGCGGCCCTGTACGCCGACCCGTACGCCGAACTGGTCCTGGCCGCCGGGAACGGCCGGGTCGTCGAACGCCCGCCCGGATCCGAACCGCCGCAGCAGCGGGCACGGGCACTGCTCACCGCCGTCGCCGCCCAAGGAGACGTGCTTGCAGCCGAGTTGGGCCCCGGATTGGCCGACGCCGCCACCGGGCTGGCGGCCCACCCCCTGCTCGCCCCCGCCGCCGAAGCCCTCGACCCTGCGGACCTCGCCGTGATTGCGGCCCGCTCCCTGACCGCGCGCCTCGTCGCCGACGCCCTCGACGCAGACTCCCCGCTCGTTCCGACCGGTGAGACCCGGGACGCCCTCACCGACAGGTTGGCCGAGGCCCTCGGAGCACCTGTCCGCGGTACGGAGCGAGGACTGCGCTCCTCCCTCCTGCGGGTTGCCGGTGCAGTCGCCTCGCGCGCCGTCGAGCGCCGACGGCGCGTCCTGACCGAGGCCGCGCATCCCGCCGCCGGTGACATCCTGCGCTACCTCAGCCGGGGTGCGGCCTTCCGGGACGGCCTTCGCGCCCTCGTCGCCGGCCTGGAGCCGCCCGTCGCGGTGGTCGGCCACAGTCTCGGCGGCATCATCGCCCTCGACACGCTGATCGCAGCCCCGCTGCCGCAGGTCGAGTTCCTGGTGACGGCGGGCTCCCAGGGCCCGTTCCTCTACGAGTCGGGGTCACTGCCGTCCCTCGAACACCCCGCACCCTTGCCGCCGCACGTCCCCACCTGGCTGAACCTGTACGACCCGCGCGATCTGCTCGGCTATCTCGGTGCCGGGCTCTTCCCCGGCCGCGTGAGCGATGTCGCCGTCGACAGCCGTCAGCCGTTCCCCGCCGCGCACAGCGCCTACTGGACGAACCCAGCCGTGTACCGCCACATCGTGGACCGGCTGCCGTGAGCGGGCCGGTGCCGCGCGTAGACCCCGCCCGGGTGCACGCCCTTGTCGTCGGGATCGAGGCGTACGAGGCCGGGGACCAGTGGGGGCTGCCCGGGCCGGCCCGGGACGCCGTACGGTTCTGGCGATTGCTGAGGGACGCGGGAGTCCCGGAGCCACACCTGCGGCTGCATCTGGCCCCGTTGCCGTCGTACGACCCTGGGGTCCCGTACGAACGCGCGGATCAGGCGACCTTGCGCCGGGTTCTCGTGCGAGAACTCTCCCCCGCGCACGGCGATGTGCTGTGGGTGTGGTGGGGCGGGCACGGCGTGCTGGACCGGGCCGGGCGGCTCCGGCTGTTCTGCGCGGACGCGGGCGTCGCCGACAAGGTCGGCATCGACCTGGATTCCGCCCTCGCCAGGTATGCGGGCGACGCCGTGCCCGGGCTGCGCGAGCAGATGTGGATCGTGGACGCCTGCGAGACGTTCGAGGAGGACCTCGCTTTCCGGGAGGCACTGCCTGCCGACACCCTGCCCGTGGGCCGGCCCGGCCACGCACACCGGCAGACCGTGTTACGCGCCGCCGGACGGGGCAGGGCAGCGGCCAACGACCCCGTCCGTGCCACGGGCCTGTTCTCCGATGTTCTGCTCGACCTACTGGCCGACCGGACGGCCGTTCTTCCCGGGCTGCCCGATCCGGAGGAACTATTTCCGGCCGTTCGAGCGCGCATCGCGGCCCTCAGGGAGGAAGGCCGTACTCTTCAGCATCCCGAGATCCGGCTCCAGGGCGCCGATCGCACCGAGACCATGCCCCCGGCCGGGCCGCCACCTGCGCCACGCCCCCTCTCGGCGCTCCAGCGAGCGGTGGACGCCCTGCTCGCCTACCGCCTGATGGCCGATCCCGAAGAACGCCAAACGGTCGTCGCCGCGTTGAATCCCGCTGTCACAGCAGTGCTGCGCCGTCACAGCAGGGCCCGCACCGACGTCGTCAGCCTCCTCGGAGAGCTCTCCCGGCGACACCCGGAGGCTCTGTGGGAGCTGTTCGACGTCGTGGTGTCCGCCGACGACGATCCGGAACTGAAGAGCGAACTGGCCGCGGCCCTGAATGAGTTGGCGGCATCGGCTGCGCGTCCGCGATCGTGAATGATCAGTGGCGTGATCGTACGGTTTTCGCTCCGGTGGGTAATGGCCATGATGGAAGAACACGGGGCATCGCGTGCCACCGTGCGAGAAGGGGGAGCATCTTGGACCAGCCGCCCGCTCTGCACCCAGCCGGAGCCGCCGCACCTGAACCGGTCGTCGCCGCCGCGGAGACCGACGTCTGGGAATCCGACCTGGCGGACCTCGCGGCGCTCCCCCTGAGCGCTGTGGACGGCCTCCCCGCCCTGCCCCCGACCACGCGCCTGCTGGCCGAGGTTCTTCGAGCCCGTAGCAGCATGCGGGGCAGCGGCGAAGGTGCCCGAGCCGATTAGCCGCCGACCGTCTCGTCGGCGGAGCCCCGGTGCGCCATCCGAACTCGCACCGGGGTCCTCGTATGTTCGCCCACCCGACCGGAGGTCCGCGACCATGATCAGCGAGCAGGACCACGCCCTCCTTCGCATGCCGGACCGGCTTTTCGCCGAGTTGGCCACCGGGGGCGGCTCCGCAGAGGCCGTAGCCTTCCTCGAGCGTGGGGAGAGGGCCAGGCGGTTGCTGCTCCTGCGCACCCTCCTCGGCCACCTCGACGCCCTTCCCACGCCGCTGACTCCGGCCGCCGAGGCCTGGAGGGTGCTCAAGGAAGCGGCCGAGAAGGAGCCCGAGCCGGTCGAACGCCTGCTGCTGGCCCCGACGACCGGCGGGTGGATCTCCCACATGCTGCGCCGGGTGCACGGTACGGCGACCGGTCCGGCGCTGTGGGCGGAGGCAAGCCACTTGTGCGCGTTGGCCCTTTCGGCCGCCCTGCACACGGGCACGGAGGCGTCCCTCGACGTTTCCCTCACCGGCGGGCGACTTCCCCTGCCCGGTCTTGGCATGGTTCAACTCCCCGGCGCGAAGGACGGCTTGACGGTCGGCCGGGCCGTTGTGGCCGGCGGAGAGGTGAGCGTCACGGGGCGGGCGAGTACGGGAGGGACGGTCCAGGTGACCTGTCGCCCCGGCGCCCCGGCCCCGGACACCGGGGTCTGGCTTCCGCTGCGCACCCTTACACACGCGAGCCCCCAGGGGGCAGCGCCCATCATGGTCGTACTCGAAGACCTCGACCCCTTCCGCGATCTTGATGATCACCTGCCCCCCGCCCGGCTCGACGAGGACGAGGCGCGGGAGTGGCAGCGGCTGTTCGGCGAGGCGGTGCGGATCCTCGAGAGCCCAGGCACACCGGGCCCCGGGCGGGTCGACCCCGCGACGATCCGGGCGATCGTGCCCTTCGGGCGCACGGCGGCGAGCCCACCACCGCCGTCCTTCGTCCAGGTATCGGCATCGAGCGGCGATTCCTTCGGCGGCATGCTCATCGCCCGTCCGTCCTCCCCCCTGGCCCTTGCGGAAACACTGGTCCACGAACTCCAGCACAGCAAGCTGGCCGCTCTGCTGCACCTCTTCCCTCTGCTGGAAGACGACCGGAACGAGCGGTACTACGCCCCTTGGCGTGCCGACCCCCGCCACCTCACCGGCCTGCTGCACGGCGCCTACGCCTTCACCGGTGTCGCGGGCTTCTGGCGGGACCGGCTGGCCGACGCGCAGCGCGACGACGCGCAGGGCGACGATGCCCAGGGTGCCGACGCGCACAGTGCTGACCCGAGCGCCGAGGCGGTGGAGCGCGCCGGCTACTTCTTCGCCCTGCGCCGCCTGCAGAGCCGTCTGACCGTACGCACCCTGCTGACCAGCGGCCGTCTGACCGTCGAGGGCCGCGCCCTCGTGACACGGCTCGCCCGCACCCTGGACGGCTGGCTGCGGGAGGACGTCCCGCCGGCCGCGCTGGCCCGTGCCCGCACCGCCGCCGCCCTGCACCGCACCGAGTGGCGGCTGCGCAACGTCGTGCCCGCCCCGGCCGCCGGCCCGTCCGGCCTCCGCTTCCGGCGCGACCGCACCGTCTGGCCGGACGTGCGCACCCACGCCTTCGCCACCCCGCCCGCCGTCCCGCGCACCGCCGACGAGCACCTCGCCGCCGGGGACGCGGCCGCCGCACTCACGCGGTACGCCGACGTCCTGGCCGACGCCCCGGCGGAGCCGCAGGCCCTGGCGGGCTGGGTGGTCGCGCGGACGATCCTCGAACCGGGCCGCGCCGCCCGCCGGATGCTCGCCCGGCCGGAGGAACTGCTGGAGCCGTCACCCCGGGTGTGAGCCGGTCCCGCCCCGTTTGCCGTCGGCATGACGAGAACCGGTCGTCACGGAAACGGTCGAGGAGCGCGTCAATACGCCCTCCGATGGTCAGGATGGAGGCATGGCATACCACGTCCACTCCGAGGCCGGGCGGCTGCGCCGCGTGATCCTGCACCGGCCCGATCTCGAGCTCAAAAGGCTCACCCCGAGCAACAAGACCTCGCTGCTCTTCGACGACGTGCTGTGGGTGCGCAGGGCCCGCGCCGAGCACGACGGGTTCGCCGACGTGCTGCGCGACCGCGGCGTCGACGTCCACCTCTTCGGTGACCTGCTGGCCGAGACGCTCGAGGTGCCGGCGGCCAGATCCCTCGTCCTGGAGCGGGTCTTCGACGAGAAGGAGTACGGCCCGCTGGCCACCGACCCGCTCAGAGCCGCCTTCGAGAACATGCCCGCGCCGGAGCTGGCCCAGGTTCTGATCGGCGGCATGACGAAGCGCGAGTTCCTCGATGTGCACCCGGAGCCGACCTCCGTGCGCTTCCATGTCATGGAGCTGGACGACTTCCTGCTGGGCCCGCTGCCCAATCACCTCTTCACCCGCGACACCTCGGCCTGGATCTACGACGGCGTGTCCATCAACGCCATGCGCTGGCCCGCTCGGCAGCGCGAGACCGTGCACTTCGAGGCGATCTACCGGCACCATCCGCTGTTCCGCGACGAGACCTTCCACGAGTGGTCGAAGGGGCAGAGCGACTACCCGTCCACCATCGAGGGCGGGGACGTGCTGGTCATCGGAAACGGGGCGGTGCTCATCGGCATGAGCGAGCGCACCACCCCGCAGGCCGTGGAGATGCTCGCGCACAAGCTGTTCGCCGCCGGGTCCGCCGAGACGATCGTGGCCCTCGACATGCCGAAGCGGCGTGCCTTCATGCACCTCGACACCGTGATGACGATGGTCGACGGCGACACCTTCACCCAGTACGCGGGTCTCGGCATGCTCCGCTCGTACACCATCGAGCCCGGCGTCGGCGAGAAGGAGCTGAAGGTCACCGACCATCCGCCGGAGCACATGCACCGCGCGATCGCCGCCGCCCTGGGCCTGAACCAGATCCGCGTCCTGACCGCCACCCAGGACGTGCACGCGGCCGAACGCGAGCAGTGGGACGACGGCTGTAACGTCCTCGCCGTCGAACCCGGGGTCGTGGTCGCCTATGAGCGGAACGCCACCACCAACACCCACCTGCGGAAACAGGGCATCGAGGTGATAGAGATCCCGGGTAGCGAACTGGGCCGGGGCAGGGGCGGCCCGCGGTGCATGAGCTGCCCCGTCGAACGCGATCCCGTATAGGCATGCTGAAGCTCGTATAGTATTCCAGTGTCCCGTCCCCGTATCCCTGGAGTGCCCTCATGGCGACTGTCCCGACCGCCCTCGCCGGCCGCCATCTCCTCAAGGAGCTGGACCTCACCGCGGAGGAGTTCCGCGGTCTGGTCGAGCTGGCCGCCGAGCTGAAGGCCGCCAAGAAGGGCGGGACCGAGCCCCGGTACCTCCAGGGCCGGAACATCGCGCTGATCTTCGAGAAGACCTCCACCCGCACCCGCTGCGCGTTCGAGGTCGCGGCCGTCGACCAGGGCGCCTCGACCACGTACCTCGACCCCTCCGGCTCCCAGGTGGGGCACAAGGAGTCGGTCAAGGACACCGCGCGGGTGCTGGGCCGGATGTACGACGCGATCGAGTACCGGGGCGACAGCCAGGAGAAGGTGGAGGAACTGGCGGCGCACGCCGGGGTGCCCGTCTACAACGGGCTCACCGACGGCTGGCACCCCACCCAGATGCTCGCCGATGTGCTGACCATGACCGAGCACTGTGCCAAGCCGCTGACCGAGGTCGCCTTCGCCTACCTGGGGGACGCCCGCTTCAACATGGGCAACTCCTACCTGGTCACCGGCGCCCTGCTCGGCATGGACGTACGGATCGTCGCGCCGAAGGAGTACTGGCCCGCCGAGGAGATCGTCGACCGGGCCCGGGCGCTCGCCGCCACCAGCGGCGCCCGCATCACGCTCACCGAGACCGTGGAGGAGGGCGTCCGCGGCGCCGACTTCGTCGCCACGGACGTCTGGGTCTCGATGGGCGAGCCGAAGGAGGTCTGGGCCGAGCGCATCACCGCCCTCGCCCCCTACGCGGTGACCATGGACGTCCTGCGCGCCACGGGCAACCCGGACGTGAAGTTCCTGCACTGCCTGCCCGCCTTTCACGACCTCGGCACCAAGGTCGGCCGGGAGCTCCACGCGGCCTACGGCCTGGACTATCTGGAGGTCTCCGACGAGGTCTTCGAGTCGGCCCACTCGGTCGTCTTCGACGAGGCGGAGAACCGGATGCACACCATCAAGGCGATCATGGTGGCAACCCTCGCCTGAACAGGCCTTATGCTGACCGGCGGCCCGGAACCACCCCTCCTCCGCGGCCGCCGCGCGACGAACCCGTCGCACTCCCGCACCACCAGAAACGAGCACCACCCGCATGCCCGCTCCCCGTATCAAGCCCCCCGCCCTTCTCGTGGCGGAGTCGGGCGCCGACCGTGAGGGCCACGGTCTCAAGCGCACGATGGGTCTCTTCCAGCTGGTCTGCTTCGGCGTCGGCGCGATCGTCGGCACCGGCATCTTCGTCGGACTGTCCGACTCGGTCGCCCAGGCCGGCCCGGCCGTCGTCGTGTCCTTCCTCCTCGCCGCGATCACCTGCGTCTTCACCGCGTTCGCCTTCGCCGAGCTGGGCGGCGCGATCCCGGTCTCCGGCTCCTCGTACTCCTTCGCCTACGCCGGTCTCGGCGAGGGCACGGCCTTCCTCGTCGGCTGGTGCCTGCTGCTGGAGTACGGCGTGTCGGTGTCCGCGGTGGCGGTCGGCTGGAGCCAGTACGTCAACGAGCTCCTCGACAGCGTCGTCGGACTGCACCTGCCCACGGCCCTGTCGGCCGGGCCGGGCGACGGCGGGGTCGTCAACCTCCCGGCCGTGATCGTCATCGCCATGGCCGCCGTCCTCCTGGTGCGCGGCGTGCGCGAGAGCGCCCGGGCCACGGCCGCGATGGCCGCGCTGAAGCTCGCCGTCCTGGTGGCCTTCGTCGCCATCGGCTTCACCGCGTTCGAGGACGGCAACCTGACCCCGTTCTCGCCGACCGGGCTCGCCGGCATCGGCGCGGGCACCACCGCCGCCTTCTTCTCGTACATCGGCTTCGACGCGATCACCACCGCCGGTGAGGAGGCCAAGAACCCGCGCCGGGACATCCCCGTGGCGATCCTCGTCTGCATCGGCCTGGTCACGCTGCTCTACTGCGCCGTCGCGCTCGCCGCGATCGGCGCCATCGGCGGCGACGCGGTCGGCGGCCGTCCGGCGGCCCTGTCCTACGTCGTCAACCAGGTCACCGGCTCCACCGTCGGCGGCGGTGTGATCGCCTTCGGCGCGGTCGTCGCCATCGCCTCGGTCGTGCTCGCCGTGATGTACGGCCAGACCCGGATCCTGATGTCCATGTCCCGCGACGGGCTGATCCCGCGCGTCTTCGAGAAGGTGTCGCCCAAGACCTCCACGCCGGTCGCCGGCACGCTGATCGTGGCGGGCGTCTTCGCGCTCCCCGCGGCCTTCGCCCCGCTGGACGCCGTGGTCAACCTGTGCACCATCGGCACGCTCGCCACCATGGCCGTCGTCAACATCGCGGTCATCGCCCTACGCCGCCGCGAGCCGGACCTCGCCCGCACCTTCCGGGTGCCGCTCTACCCCGTCACCCCGCTGCTCGGCGTCGGTTTCTGCCTGTACCTGATGTACGAGACGGGCGCGACGACCTGGACCCAGTTCGCTGGATTCCTGCTGGTGGGGATCGCCCTGTACCTGCTCTACGGGCGCCGGAACTCCCGGCTCGCCGCGGTCACGCCGATGAACGGCGCTGAGCGGGCACCACAGGCAGTCTGAACCAGACCGCCTTGCCGGACTCGGTCGGGCGGTGCCCGCAGGACGAGCTCAGGGCGCGGATCAGCAGCAGCCCGCGCCCGTGCTCCTGCCAGGGGTCGGGCGGCCCGCCGGCCGGGCGGGTGAGGTCGCCGGGCGGGGCCGGGTCGGTGTCGTGCACCTCGACCTGACATCCCGACGGCATCAGCTCCACGACCAGCTCTATCGGCGTCTCGCCCGTGGTGTGCTCCACGGCGTTCGCCACCAGCTCCGCCGTCAGCAGCTCCGCGGTGTCGCAGTCCGCGCCGTGCCGCACCTCGGCCAGCGCCGTACGGACCAGGGCACGGGCCACGGGCACCGCCGCTGCGGTGTGCGGCAGCGCGATGCGCCAGGAGGCGGGAGCTGAGGAGAGTTCGTACACGGCGGGTCCGTTCATGGAGCAGGACATCCTGCTTTCAACCTTATGCATGGTACGGCGCCGCTCTTCCGAAGCATCCCGGGGGCACCGCCGGAGGCGCCCTTGCCTCCGTGCCGGACGGCTTACCCAGGTCAACGCGCCGCCGCGCACAGCTGCTGCCGCCGTTACGCCGGTGTGGACGACCTGTGACGGATGTGACCGGACCAGGTCACGCCGGGCCCGCACCGGAGTCCTACCCGGACGGCCTATCGCGCACTCATGACGACAGTCACGGATGAGTGATAGCTTCGGAGGGTAGAGCTCTGTGAGGCAGTGCCCGCCCGAGGAGGCCGCACGTCATGAGTCCCTTCACCGGCTCCGCCGCCCGCACCCCAGGCTGGGAGCATCTGCGCGTCGACATCGCGGACGGCGTCGCCACCGTCACCCTGGCCCGCCCCGAGAAGCTCAACGCGCTCACCTTCGGCGCCTACGCCGACCTGCGCGACCTGCTCGCGGAGCTGTCCCGGGAGCGGTCCGTACGGGCCATGGTGCTGGCCGGGGAAGGCCGCGGCTTCTGCTCCGGCGGCGACGTCGACGAGATCATCGGCACCACCCTCGGCATGGACACCGCCCAGCTCCTGGACTTCAACCGGATGACCGGGCAGGTGGTCCGCGCGATCCGGGAGTGCCCGTTCCCCGTGATCGCGGCCCTGCACGGCGTGGCGGCGGGAGCGGGAGCGGTCCTCGCCCTGGCCGCGGACTTCCGCGTCGCCGACCCCACCGCCCGCTTCGCCTTCCTCTTCACCCGCGTCGGTCTCTCCGGCGGCGACATGGGCGCGGCCTACCTGCTGCCCCGGGTCGTCGGCCTGGGCCACGCGACCCGCCTGCTGATGCTGGGCGACCCGGTCCGGGCCATCGAGGCGGAGCGCATCGGGCTGATCAGCGAACTGACCGAGGAGGGCGCCGCCGACGAGGCCGCACAACAGCTGGCCCGCCGCCTGGCAGAGGGGCCGGCCCTGGCCTACGCCCAGACCAAGGCGCTGCTCACGTCCGAACTGGACATGCCCCTGGCGGCCTCGGTGGAACTCGACGCCTCGACCCAGGCGCTGTTGATGAACGGCGAGGACTACGCCGAGTTCCACGCGGCGTTCACGGAGAAGCGCCCTCCGAAGTGGAGCGGACGGTGAGCGCGGTGCCTTTGGGCGACACCGGCCACCCCCTCCGCGTCGCGATCATCGGCGGCGGCCCGGGAGGGCTCTACGCCGCCGCCCTCCTCAAGCGCCTGGACCCCGGACGGGAGGTCACCGTCTGGGAGCGCAACGCCCCCGACGACACCTTCGGCTTCGGCGTGGTCCTCTCCGACGAGACACTCGGCGGCATTGAACACGCCGACCCCGAGGTCTACGAGGCCCTCCAGCAGCACTTCACCCGCTGGGACGACATAGACATCGTCCACCGCACCCACCGCCACACCTCCGGCGGACACGGATTCGCGGCCCTCGGCCGCAAACGGCTGCTCGAGATCCTCCACACCCGCTGCCGCGAACTCGGCGTCGGCCTCCGCTTCCGCACCGAGGCCCCGCCCGACCTCCCGCACACCCACGACCTGGTCATCGCCGCGGACGGCATCCACAGCGCCACCCGCGCAACCCACGCGGACGTCTTCCGCCCCCGGGTGACGACCCACCGCTGCCGCTACATCTGGCTCGCCGCCGACTTCCCCTTCGACTCCTTCCGCTTCGAGATCGCCGAGACCGAACACGGCGTGATGCAGCTCCACGCCTACCCCTACGCCCCCGACGCCTCGACCGTGATCATCGAGATGCGCGAAGAGGTCTGGCACGCGGCCGGCTTCGACGAGCTGGGCGAGGCGGAGTCGATCGAGCGCTGCGGCAAGATCTTCGCGGAGGCGCTCCGCGGCCGTCCCCTGTCGTCGAACAACTCCATGTGGACGACGTTCCGCACGGTGGTCAACGACCGCTGGTCGCACGGCAACATCGTGCTCCTCGGGGACGCCGCCCACACCGCCCACTTCTCCATCGGCTCCGGCACCAAGCTCGCCGTGGAGGACGCCCTCGCCCTGGCCGCCTGTCTGGAGGAGGGGGACTCAACTTCCGAGGCCCTGACCGCCTACGAGGAGGAGCGGCGCCCCGTCGTCGCCTCCACGCAGCGCGCGGCCCGGGCCAGCCTGGAGTGGTTCGAGAACATCGCCCTGTACCTGGACCAGCCGCCCCGCCAGTTCGCCTTCAACCTCCTCACGCGCAGCCGCCGAGTCACGCACGACAATCTGCGGCTGCGCGACGCCCGCTTCACGGAGACGGTCGAGCGCGAGTTCGGCTGCCCGCCCGGCACGCCCCCGATGTTCACGCCGTTCCGGCTGCGCGGTCTGACCCTGCGCAACCGGGTCGTCGTCTCGCCCATGGACATGTACTCGGCCGTCGACGGCGTCCCCGGCGACTTCCACCTCGTCCACCTGGGCGCGCGGGCGCTGGGCGGGGCCGGGCTGGTGATGACGGAGATGGTGTGCGTCAGCGAGGAGGGCCGCATCACGCCCGGCTGCGCCGGCCTCTACACCGGCCGGCAGGCCGAGGCGTGGAAGCGGATCACCAACTTCGTCCACGACCGGGCCCCCGGCACCGCGATCGGCGTGCAGCTCGGCCACAGCGGCCGCAAGGGCTCCACGCGGCTGATGTGGGAGGGCATGGACGAGCCGCTGGAGGAGGGCAACTGGCCGCTGGTCGCCCCCTCCGCGCTGCCGTACAAGGAACGCAGCCAGACGCCGCGTGAACTGTCCCGCGCTCAACTGACCGACATCCGGGAGCAGTTCACGGCGTCCGCGGTGCGCGCCGCCCGGGCCGGCTTCGACCTGCTCGAACTGCACTGCGCGCACGGCTACCTGCTGTCCGGGTTCCTCTCCCCGCTGACCAACCGGCGCACCGACGCCTACGGCGGCTCCCTGGAGAAGCGGCTGCGCTTCCCGCTGGAGGTCTTCGACGCCGTACGGAACGTATGGCCGGGGGAGCGGCCCATGACCGTCCGTGTCTCCGCCACCGACTGGGCCGAGGGCGGCACGACCGCCGAGGACGCCGTCGAGATCGCCCGGGCCTTCGCCGCGCACGGCGCCGACGCGATCGACGTGTCGACGGGCCAGGTCGTCGCGGACGAGCGGCCGGAGTTCGGACGGTCGTACCAGACGCCGTTCGCCGACCGGATCCGCCACAGCACCGGCATCCCGGTGATCGCGGTCGGCGCGATCTCCTCCTGGGACGACGTCAACTCCCTGATCCTCGCGGGCCGCACCGACCTCTGCGCCCTGGCCCGCCCCCACCTCTACGACCCCCACTGGACCCTGCACGCGGCGGCCGAGCAGGACTACACCGGCCCGGGTGCGCCCTGGCCGGATCCGTACCGCGCGGGCAGCCGCCGCCCCCAGACGGGCCGTACGGACGCCCCGAAACCGCGGCTGAGTCTGGGAGGCGGCGGCGCGGGCGGCGGTTAGGATCCGGGGCATGGCCCTGACGCTGGACGACGTGGACCGGTTCGAAGCATCCAGGCCGCGCCTGGAGGCCGTGGCCTATCGGCTGCTGGGCTCGGCGAGCGAGGCCGAGGACGCCGTGCAGGAGACGTTCCTGCGCTGGCAGGGCGCCGACCGTGATCGCATCGGAGTTCCCGAGGCGTGGCTGACGAAGGTCCTCACCAACCTGTGTCTCAACCAGCTCACCTCGGCCCGTGCGCGCCGTGAGACCTACGTCGGGCAGTGGCTGCCCGAGCCGCTGCTCGCCGGGGACCGGATGCTCGGGCCCGCCGACACCGCCGAGCAGCGTGAATCGGTCTCCTACGCGGTGCTCGTCCTGCTGGAGCGGCTCTCCCCGAACGAGCGGGCGGTGTACGTGCTGCGGGAGGCCTTCGACTATCCGCACCGGGAGATCGCCGAGATCCTCGACATCACCGAGGCCTCCAGCCAGCAGATCTTCCACCGCGCGAAGAAGCATGTCGCGGACGGCAGGGCCCGGACCCGCACCGAGATCGACGAGGCCGCCGCGCGCCGGATCATCGACGAGTTCCTCGCGGCCGCCGCGAGCGGCAAGACCGAGCCGCTCGTCCAGCTGCTCACCGGGGACGCCGTCGCGGTCGGCGACGGCGGCGGGAAGGTCCCGGCGCGCGCCAGGGCGTTCGAGGGCGCCCTCGCGGTCGCGAAGTTCATGCGGGGTCTGTTCAAGCCCAGCGCGGCCAAGCGCGCCCTGGTCGGCGGCTCGCCCGACGTCTACGCCTGGACCGCCAACGGTGAACCCGCCCTCGTGGTGGTCCTCGACGGGCGGGTCATCGGCGTCATGTGCCTGGAGATCGCCGACGACGGCATTTTGGCGTTCCGCAACCAGGTCAACCCCGACAAGCTCGAACGCGCGACCCGGCTGTGGTCCGCCGGCGACCACGGAGTCCCCCTGCTCACGGTCTTCTGACCCGGCCGACCGTGATGTGACGCGCGTCACACCGCGCTCCTGTCAGGAAACGGCGGGCCGCCCGGTTCAAGTGGCGAACCCGCTGAAGACAGCCGTCATGACAGGAGCCACGCCATGCAGCACCGCATCGTCGTCCTCGGAGCCGGCTACACCGGAGCAACCGCCGCCGGGCGCCTCGCCAGGCGCCTGCACCGCGAAGACGTCGCCCTCACCCTCGTCAACGCCGAGCCCGACTTCGTCGAGCGCGTCCGGATGCACCAGCTCGCAGCCGGCCAGGACCTCGCGCCCCGGCCCTTCGCCGAGATGTTCGAGGGGACCGGCGTCGCGCTGAAGCAGGGGAAGGTCACCGCCCTCGACGCCGACCGCAAGACCGTCACCGTCGCCGCCCCGGAGAGCGCGGGCGAGCGGCAGGACGAGGTCCTGCCGTACGACACCCTCGTCTACGCCCTCGGCAGCGGCTGGAACGGCCAGGGCGTGCCCGGCACCGCCGAGCACGCCCACGAGATCGCCGGCCGCACCGGAGCGCTCCGGCTGCGCGAGCGCCTGGCCGGCCTGGCCGCCGGCGAGTCCGTGGTCGTGGTCGGGGGCGGTCTCACCGGCATCGAGGCGGTGACCGAGATCGCCGAGGCCCGCCCGGACCTCGACGTCGCCCTCGTCGCCCGCGGCGCACTCGGCGACTGGCTGTCGCAGAAGGGCGCCGGGCACCTGCGCACGGTCGTCGACCGGCTCGGCATCACCGTCCACGAGCACGCCGGCGTCACCGCCGTCGAGGCCGGCCGCATCATCACCGGCGACGGGACGGCCGTCCCGGCCGCGGTCACCGTGTGGACCACGGGCTTCGCCGTCCACCCCGTCGCCCGGGCCACCACCCTGGACGTGAGCGGCACCGGCCGGATCGTGGTCGACCGGAGCATGCGCTCGGTGTCGCACCCGGACGTGTACGCCGTCGGCGACGCGGCCCTGGCGATGGGCCCCGGGGACAAGCCGCTGCGGATGTCGTGCGCCTCGGGCGTCCCCACCGCCTGGCAGGCGGCCGACGCCATCGCGGCCCGGCTGACCGGCGGCAAGGTCCCGAACGTGCCGGTGCGCTACTTCAACCAGTGCATCTCGCTGGGCCGCAAGGACGGTCTGATCCAGTACGTCACCGCCGACGACCGCGCGAAGTCCGCGGCCCTGACCGGCCGGCTCGCCGCGCTCTACAAGGAGATCATCTGCAAGGGCGCGGCCTGGGGCGTCGCCCACCCGACACTCCTGCCGGTCCGGCGCCGCCGCGTCGTGCGGGAGACCGCCGTCGTCCCGGAGGGCTCGCCGGTCAGGACGGCGGCCTGACCCGTGCGGACGCCGACCGTCTCAGACCGGGTAGGCGTGGGTCTGGGTGGCCTTCACCGTCGCCCAGACCTCCGCCCCCGGGTGGAGACCGAGTTCGGCCGCGGCGACCGTCGTGAGGTCGGCGGCGAGCGGGAGTTCACCGGTGAGGCCGGCGCGGATCTGGTCGCCGTGGGTCTCCAGACCGGCCACCTCGCAACGCCACAGGTTGCGGGCGCTGGAGCCCGTGGGCCGCTCCCGGTGCAGGGTGACCGCGCTCGGCGGGAACGCTACGAAGACCGGGCCGGACAGCACCTCCGTGGTGGTGAGCTGCGGGCCGTCGGCGAGCCGCACGGTGTGGCCGTCGGACTCGCCCCGGTAGAGGTTCAGCCCGACCAGCTGCGCGATGTAGTCCGTACGCGGATGGCGGGCGATGTCGGCCGGAGTGCCCTCCTGGACCACCCGGCCGTGCTCCACGACCACCAGCCGGTCGGCCAGCACCATGGCGTCGAGCGGATCGTGGGTGACGAGCACCGCGACCGCCTCGAAGTCGGCCAGATGGCGCCGGAGCCGGGCGCGCACCTCCAGCCGGGTCCGGGCGTCCAGGGCCGCCAGCGGCTCGTCGAGCAGCAGCAGCCGGGGCCGGGTCGCCAGGGCACGGGCGAGGGCGACGCGCTGGGCCTGCCCGCCGGAGAGCCTGCGCGGCTTGGCACCGGCGTGCGCCGCGAGGCCCAGCCGGTCGAGCCACTCCGCGGCCTGCGCCCGGGCCTCGGCCTTGGCCGCGCCCTGGCAGCGGGGGCCGAAAGCGACGTTGTCGAGGGCCGTCAGGTGCGGGAAGAGCAGGTAGTCCTGGAAGACGACCCCGACGGGACGGGCCTCCGGCGGCGTACGGTCCAGCTCGGTGCCGTCCAGTCGCAGATGGCCGCCGGAGAGCGGGGTCAGACCGGCCAGGGCGCGCAGCGCGGTGGTCTTGCCGGCGCCGTTCGGCCCGAGCAGGGCGACGACCTCGCCGGGCGCGACGGTCAGCGCCACGTCGAGACGGAAGCCCCCGCGGTCCACGAGGAGACGGGCGTCGAGACCGTCCGTGGCGGGGCCGGTGGCGGGGTGGGTCTGGATCATCCGGCGCTCATCCATCGGTCGCGCAACCCGGCGAGCACCGCGATCGACACCGCCAGCAGCACCAGGCTGAGGGCGATCGCGGCCTCCGGGTCGCTCTGCAGGGCCAGGTAGACGGCCAGGGGCATGGTCTGGGTGCGGCCGGGGAAGTTGCCGGCGAAGGTGATCGTCGCGCCGAACTCCCCGAGCGCCCGCGCCCAGGCGAGGACCGCGCCCGCCGCGATGCCCGGTGCGATCAGCGGCAGCGTGACCCGGCGGAACGCGGTGAAGCGGGAGGCGCCCAGGGTGGCGGCCGCCTCCTCGTAGCGCGGATCGGCGGCCCGCAGGGTGCCCTCGACGCTGATGACGAGGAACGGCATCGCCACGAACGCCTCCGCGATCACGACCCCCGCGGTGGTGAAGGGCAGCGTGATCCCGAACCACGAGTCGAGCCACTGCCCGACGATGCCGTTGCGGCCGAGCGCCATCAGCAGCGCCACACCGCCGACGACCGGAGGCAGCACGAGGGGCAGGGTGACGAGGGCGCGTACCAGGCCGCGGCCGGGGAAGTCGACGCGGGCCAGCAGCCAGGCCAGCGGCACGCCGATGACCAGGCTCACGCCGGTGGCGAGGGTCGCGCAGATCAGCGAGAGCCTGAGAGCCTGCCATACGTCCGGGCTGGTCAGCTGCGTGGGCAGGCTGTGCCACGGGGTCCGCACGAGCAGGGCGATCAGCGGCACGATCAGGAAGGCCAGGCCGAGCAGCGCGGGGATCAGCAGGGGCAGCGGGACGCCCGTGCGGACGCGCCGGCGGCGTGGACCGCCCCGGAGGGTGCCGGCCGCGGCGCGAGGCTTGTCGGTCGGGAGCGTCACGGCTTGAGGAACCCGGCCCCGGTCAGGACCTTCTGGCCGTCGGCGGACCGCACCAGGGCGATGAACGCCTTGGCGGCCTCGGCGTTCCGCGCGTCCTTGAGCAGGGCGATCGGGTAGTCGTTGACGGCGTCGGCGGACTCGGGGAACTCCACGCCCTCCACCTTGTCACCCGCCGCGCGCACGTCCGTCTTGTAGACGACGGCGGCGTCGGCCTCCTTCAGCTCGACCTTGGTGATGGCGGCCTTCACGTCCTGCTCGTAGGAGACGGGTGTGAGCTCGAGCCTGCTCGCGGCCAGGGCCTTCTGCGCGGCTGCGCCGCACGGCACCTCCTTGTCGCAGAGCACGACCTTCCGCCCCGCCTCGGTGAGGTCCTGGAGCGAGGAGATCTTCCCGGGGTTGCCGGGCAGGGTGGCGATCTCCAGCTCGTTGCGGACGAAGGCCGCGGGGGTGCCCGAGGCGTCCCCGGCGTCCGTCACGATCCTCATCGTCCTGGGGCTGGCCGAGGCGAAGACGTCCGCCGGGGCGCCGCCGGTGATGCTCGCGGCCAGCGAGTCACTGCCGCCGAAACTGAAGGTGACCTTCGTGCCGGGGTGCTCCTTCTCGAACTGCTCGCCCAGCGTCGTGAAACTCTCCTTCAGCGAGGCCGCGGCGAACACGGTCACCTCGCCGGAGAGCTTGCCCGGCCCGGAGGAGTCCGGCTTCGCCGAGGAGCCCGAGCCGGACGAGCAGGCGCTCAGGGCCAGCAGGGCGGCGGCTGCTCCCGCGGCATGCGGGAGCGGGCGGCGGGTCCGGCGCGCGGTACGGGTCATCACGGATCTGCTCCCTCGGTTCACTATGGCCCGATGATAATGCCGCAGATGCGAGGCGAAAGGCCCCTGTGGATTCGCATGAGCGGGGACAGGGATCCCTGGGGGTGGCATGTGCGTTCGTACGGCACGGCAGGGCAGGGCAGGCAGGACGGGGCAGGCCGGAGCCGGGTCTACTCGGCGTGGTCCTGATGCACGTGGTGCTCCAGCACCCAGCGGCCGACGAGCGCGCCGCCGTAGACGACGTAGCCCACACCGATGAGCCAGGACTCCACGACGAGGACGACGCCCATCGCTCCGTAGCTGATGGCGTTGGTGACGATGAGCGGGGTGAAGACGAAGTAGGAGAACATGCGCAGGCCGACCAGGCCGGCCATGGTGGCCAGCGCCCCGGGGAGCAGATCGGTCCAGCGGACCTGCCCGCCCAGCAGGAAGCGCTGCCCCCACCAGAAGAACAGCACACCGGACGCCGAGCTCAGCGCGATCCGCTCCGGCCCCGAGACGATGCTGCGCGTCTGCACCTCCTGGTAGAGGTACGCGGTCATCGCGATCATCCACACCGCCTGCCGCCAGACGCGGTGCCACGGACCCGAGGGCAGGCCCCAGATCCGCTCGTAGCCGTTCTGCACGCTCCCGCCGAACGCGACACCGAAGACCGCGAGGGCGACCCCGCCGAGCACGCTCGTGGTGCCGATGACCTTGCGCGGCGGGCTGATGATGTCCGTGAGCACCCGCGCGGACCGCCCCGACAGCCCCATGCCGTCGGCGAGCCACAGGGCGAACCCGCCCCGCTCCAGGGGGTCGGCGGCGGCGACCACGATGAGCAGCGGCGCCAGGGTGACCAGGGCGAGCGTGGCGAACCCCGTGGCCCGGTGCAGCAACTCCACCTCGCGGCCCTGCCGGACGAGGGTGTGCCCACCGGCCCGGTGCCACCCGCCGTGCACCGAGCGCCCCCACCGCCTCACGGGAGCCGGTCCGCGCGGGAGCCTGTCGTCCTCGGTGGTGTGGTGACGGTCATCCCTCGGCCCGCCTCCCGGTACGCGCTCCGTCCAGTCGCGGACATCGTTGACCGTTCCACGGCGGAGCAAACGCCGCAAACCGGGCGGCGTCCGGGTGGGTCAGAGGCCGACGAACGCCGCCCCCGCGTCCCGCAGCCGCTCGTGCAGGCCCCGGAACACCGCCGACGAGCGCACCCCCGGCCAGTCCGCGGGAAGCAGCTCGGACGGCAGGCCCGGGTCGGTGTAGGGCAGGTGGCGCCAGGAGTCCAGGGCGAGGAGGTAGTCCCGGTAGGCCTCCTCCGGCGGGGTGTCCTCGCGCTTCTCCCAGTCGCGCAGCACCCGCGCGTGGCGGTCGAGGAACTCCTCGTGCTCCTTGGCGATGGCCGCCAGGTCCCACCACCGGGCGACAGCCTCCGCGGTCGGGGCGAAGCCGAGGTGGTCACCGCGGAAGAAGTCGACGTACGCGTCGAGCCGCAGCCGCTGGAGCGTGTGCCGGGTCTCCTCGTACAGCCGCGCGGGCGCGATCCACACACCCGGAGCGGCCGTGCCGAAACCGAGCCCGGCCAGCCGGGAGCGCAGCACGTGCCGCTTCTGCCGCTCGGACTCCGGCACGGAGAACACCGCGAGCACCCAGCCCTCGTCCTCGGGCGGAGCGCAGGCGTAGATGCGGCGGTCGCCGTCGTCGAGCAACTGACGGGCATCCGGGGACAGTTCGTAGCCGGCCGCGCCCTGTTCGGTGCGGGCCGGTACGAGCAGGCCGCGTCTCTTGAGCCGTGACACCGAGGAGCGTACGGACGGAGCGTCCACGCCGGCCGCGGCCAGCAGCCGGATCAGTTCGGCTACCGGCACGGGGCCCGGCACGAAGCGGCCGTACGCGCCATAGAGCGTGACGATGAGAGACCGTGGTGCATGGTGGTCGGACACGTTGATCATCTTAGGTCGTACGGATCATTCCCGGTCGCCTTCCGGTATCCCCGGGGCACGCAGTCTGAACCGCTGGAGCTTGCCGGTGGCCGTGCGCGGCAGCGCGTCGAGGAAGACGATCTGGCGCGGGCACTTGTACGGCGCCAGCTCGCTCTTCACGAAGGCGCGCAGCGCCTCGGCGTCCCGCTCCGCGCCCTCCTTGAGGACGGCGAAGGCCAGCACGACCTGCCCGCGGGCCTCGTCGGGCCGTCCCACGACCGCCGCCTCCACCACGTCCGGGTGCCGCAGCAGCGCGTCCTCCACCTCGGGTCCGGCGATGTTGTACCCGGCCGAGATGATCATGTCGTCGGCGCGGGCGACGTAGCGGAAATAGCCGTCGGGATCGCGGACGTAGGTGTCGCCGGTGACGTTCCAGCCGCCGCGCACGTAGTCCCGCTGCCGCGGGTCGGCCAGGTACCGGCAGCCGACCGGCCCCCGCACGGCGAGCAGACCCGGCTGCCCGTCGGGCACGGGCTCGCCGTCCGCGTCCTGCACGCGCGCCTGCCAGCCCGGCACCGGAACGCCCGTGGTTCCGGGCCGGATCCGGTCGTCCGCCGCGGAGATGAAGATGTGCAGCAGCTCGGTGGCGCCGATGCCGTTGATGACGCGCAGGCCCGTGCGCTCCTGCCAGGCCTGCCAGGTGGCCGCCGGCAGGTTCTCGCCGGCCGAGACGCAGCGGCGCAGGGAGGAGATGTCGTGCCCGTCGAGCTCGTCGAGCATCGCGCGGTACGCCGTCGGGGCGGTGAACAGCACGGAGACCCGGTGCCGGGCGATGGCGGGCAGCAGTTGCCGGGGACCGGCCTGTTCGAGCAGCAGCGCGCTCGCACCCGCCCGCAGCGGGAAGACCACCAGCCCGCCGAGGCCGAAGGTGAAGCCCAGCGGGGGGCTGCCGGTGAACACGTCGTCCGGGCCGGGCTTCAGGACGTGCCGGGAGAACGTGTCGGCGATCGCCAGCACGTCCCGGTGCAGGTGCATGCAGCCCTTCGGGCGGCCGGTGGTGCCGGAGGTGAAGGCGATCAGTGCCACGTCGTCGGCCGCCGTCGCGACCGCCTGATACGGGGTCACGGGCGCCGGGCGGTTGAGGAGGTCGTCCGGGGCGTCACCGCCGTAGGTCGTGATCCGCAGGCCGGGGATCTCCGCCTTGGCGAGGTCGTCGACGGCCCTGATGTCGCACAGGGCGTGTTCCACCCGCGCGATCTCGCACATCGTGCTCAGCTCGTGCGGGCGCTGCTGGGCGAGCACCGTCACCGCCACGGCCCCGGCCTTCAGCACCGCCAGCCAGCAGGCCGCGAGCCAGGGGGTGGTGGGACCGCGCAGCAGCACCCGGTTGCCCGGGACGACGCCGAGCTCGCCGGTGAGCACATGGGCGACCCGGTCCACGCGGGCGCGCAGATCGCCGTACGTCCACGGCTCGCCGGTGGCGGTGAGGAAGGCCGGGCGTTCGCCGGGCGGGCCGGTCAGCAGTTCGGCGGCGCAGTTGAGCCGTTCGGGGTAGTGCAGCTCCGGCAGATCGAAGCGGAGCTCGGGCCATTGGTCCGGGGGTGGCAGATGGTCCCGGGCGAAGGTGTCGACGTGGGCCGTGCGCCGTGCGGTCATACGGTTCGCCCCCTTGGCGTGGTGGGCTCGCACCTGGAGCGTATCGTGTTGGTGACGACAGTCAACGGTCCGCGATAGCCTCGGAGTGGCCCAGCCGGAACGCAGGGTGGCGGAGAAGGGACCGGCGATGACCGCATTCTCACTCGAACCGGCACAACTCGCCTGGTGCGCGGAGCTGCGCACCCTGGCGGCGGAACGGCTCCACCCACTGGCCGACAAGGGGGAACCGGGGCATGTGAACCGCGCCCTGGTCGCCGAGCTCGGCAGCCTCGGCCTGCTCGGCCGCCTGTTCACCTCGGGCGCGCTGGACCTGTGTCTGATGCGTGAGTCCCTGGCCTACGCCTGCACGGAAGCGGAGACGGCCCTGGCCCTCCAGGGCCTCGGCGCCCATCCGGTGCACGCGTACGGAACCGAGGCGCAACGCGCCCGCTGGCTCCCCCGGGTCACCGCCGGCACGGCGGTCGCGGCCTTCGCGCTGAGCGAGCCCGGGGCGGGATCGGACGCGGCGGCACTGGAGCTCACAGCGGAGGCGGAGGGGGAGGCGGAGGCGGACGCGTCGCGGGCCGGCCGGTCGTCGGACGCGTCGCGGGCCGGCCGGTCGTCGGACACTTCGGGGGCCGGCCCGTCACCGGAAGCCCCCGCGCTCACTGCCGCCCCCGACGGCCCCGCCCGCTGGCGGCTCACCGGAGAGAAGTGCTGGATCTCCAACGCCCCCGAGGCCGACTTCTACACCGTCTTCGCCCGCACCACCCCGGGCGCCGGGGCACGAGGCGTCACCGCCTTCCTCGTGCCCGCCGACCGGCCGGGCCTGACCGGCCGCGGACTCGACATGCTCTCGCCGCACCCCATCGGCGCCCTCGGCTTCGACGCCGTCCCGGTGACGGCCGACGACGTGCTCGGCGAGGCGGACCGCGGCTTCCGGGTCGCCATGGGGACGCTCAACCTGTTCCGGCCCAGCGTCGGCGCGTTCGCGGTCGGCATGGCGCGGGCGGCCCTCGACGCCACCCTCGCCCACACCGCCGGACGCGACGCCTTCGGGGGCAAGCTGCGGGACCTGCAAGCCGTCTCGCACCAGGTCGCCGAGATGGCCCTGCGCACCGAGGCGGCCCGGCTGATGGTGTACGCGGCGGCCTCGGCGTACGACAGGGGCGACCCGGACGTGCCCCGGCGCTCCGCCATGGCGAAACTGCTCGCCACCGAGACCGCGCAGTACGTCGTCGACACGGCCGTCCAGCTGCACGGCGCCCGGGCGCTGCAACGCGGCCACCTGCTCGAACACCTCTACCGCGAGGTGCGTGCCCCACGCATCTACGAGGGGGCCAGCGAGGTGCAGCGCGGCATCATCGCCAAGGAGTTGTACGCCCGTCAGGAGGCCCGGTGAGCACCGAGCGCGTCAACCCGTCCGAGCTGTCCCCGCCGGCCGGCTTCTCCCACGCCGTCGTGGCGTCCGGGTCGCGGGTGGTGTTCCTCGCGGGGCAAACAGCCCTGGACCCCGACGGCAAGGTGGTCGGGCGCACGCTGCCCGAGCAGTTCGAGCGGGCTCTCACCAACCTGCTGGCCGCCCTCGCGGCGGCCGGTGGCACGCCCGCCGACCTGGCCCGCGTCACCGTCTACGCCACGGATGTCGAGGCGTACCGCACACACGCGCCCGAACTGGGCCGCACCTGGCGCGAGTTGGCCGGCCGCGACTATCCCGCCATGGCGGTCGTGGAGGTCGTCCGGCTGTGGGACGCGGAGGCGATGGTGGAACTGGACGGCTTCGCGGTGCTGCCGTAGCGAGGCCGTCGTGCCGCAGTCAGGGGACGTCCTCGGGTCAGGCCGCGACGGCCAGAGTCGCGGCGGTCACCCGGCGCGGCTGCACCACGCGTCCGTCCGGCAGCAGTTCGCCGGTGTCGTCGAAGACGACCGTCCCGTCGCACAGCAGGCTCCAGCCCTGCTCGGGGCGGGCCGCGACGACGTGCGCGGCGGGGGAGTCGGTCGCGGGGCACTGGAGCTGGTGGGCACACATGGCGCACCTCCACGTCGGTACGGCCGTCCGAAGGGTTCGGAGGACTCGTACAGACAGACCATCCTCCCGTGCCGAACTCATCGGAACGGCCCGGCGGGAAGCGTGACACGCCCAGGACATTCCCAGGACGGTTCCACGACGGCCGGCGTGGACTCGCCACCGAAGGGGTGAGGGTCACGGGCGCCGGCCCGGAGGGCCGGTACGAGTGGAAGCCGCAATTCCGCTCCTTTCGGGAGGTTTCCCCCATGCGTGTACGTCCCCTTCTCGGCGCGGCGGCCGGTGCCGCGCTGCTCCTGCTCACCGGCGCCGGCGCGGCGCCCGCCACCGCGTCCGTCCTCGCCCCGACCGGGTCCGTGACGGTCGACGCCGTCGGCCGGATCACCGCCGACGGCACCGTCACCCTGTCCGGCACCTACCGCTGCGTGAGCTCCAGCGGCCCGGTCTTCGTCAGCTCCTCCGTCAGCCAGGGCGTCTCCGTGACCCGTCACGGCGTGGGCGGCACCCGGGCCGTGTGCGACGGCGCGGAGCACCGCTGGGTGAACACCGGCCAGGTCACGCCCGGCGCGCTGGTGGCCGGGGCGGCCCGCGTCGAGGCCACCCTGATGGAGCTGCGCACCTTCAGCGGCCTGCCGCTGCCCAGCTTCCACGCGGTCCAGGGGCAGGACGTCACCCTGACCCAGGCCTGAGCACCACCTGAAGGAAACGGCGGGCGACCCGGGTTCGGGTCGCCCGCCGATCCTGTTTAATTGCGAGGTCTTTGCAATAACCTGTGTGTGCAACAAGCTGACTAGGCAACAAGGGTGTGAGGTCACATGTCGACCCGTCGGATACGAGGGGCCGCCGTCACGGCGGCGCTGACCGCGGCGGTCACCGCCTGCTCGGCCCCCGGCGGCGGCTCCGGCGACGGCACGTCCGCGGAGTCGGTCGTGCTCGGGGTGGCCTCCGAACCGGACACCCTCAGCCCGCTGCTCGGCTACGGCAAGGACGGCAACTCCAAGATCTTCGACGGGCTCCTCGCCCGCGACGCCGACCTGAGACTGAAGCCCGCGCTGGCGTCCGCACTGCCGAAGATCACCGACGGCGGCCGTACCTACACCTACACCCTGCGCGACGGGGTCGAGTTCAGCGACGGCGAACCGCTGACACCCGCCGACGTCGTCTACACGTACCGGACCGTCCTCGACGCCAAGACCAACAACACCTTCAAGAGCGAGCTGGACGCGGTCGAGGAAGTCGAGGCGAGCGGCGACGACAAGGTCGTCTTCACCCTCAAGTACCCCTACGCCCCCTTCGCCGCCCGCACGGTGCTGCCCATCGTCCCCGAGCACATCGCGGGGAAGCAGGACCCCAACACCGGCTCCTTCAACACCGAGCCGGTCGGCACCGGCCCGTACGTCCTCACCGGCTGGAGCAAGGGAGAGAAGCTCTCCTTCAAGGCCAACCCCCGCTACTGGGGCGGCAAGCCCGCGATGAAGACCTTCACCATGGCGGTCATCGCCGACGACAACGTACGCGCCACCCGCCTGCGCTCCGGCGACCTCGACGGCGCGGTCCTCCCGCCCAACCTCGCCGCCACGTTCAAGGGCGACGACGCCAAGCGCACCTACGAGGCCCGCTCCTACGACTTCCGGGCCGTCACGCTCCCCACCGCGCACCGGGTCACCGGCGACCGCGCGATCCGGCGGGCCCTCGACGCGGCCGTGGACCGCGAGGCCATGATCGCCAGGATCCTCGACGGCGCGGGCCGCCCCGCCTACGGGCCGCTGCCCGTCGACGACCCCGCCTTCAGCAAGGACATCGAGCGCACCCAGGATCTCGGCAGGGCCGGGAAGATCCTCGACGAGGCCGGCTGGAAGCCCGGCAAGGACGGCATCCGCAGCCGGGACGGACAGCGGGCGTCCTTCGGCCTGCTCTACCCCTCCGGCGACAAGGTCCGCCAGGACCACGCCCTCGCGTACGCCTCCGACGCCAAGAAGGCCGGCATCGACGTGACGGTGGAGAGCGCCACCTGGGAGGTCATCGAGCCGCGCATGAAGGACACGGCCGTCCTCGCGGGCTTCGGCAGCACCGGCGACCCCGACTTCGGCCTCTACACCCTGCTCCACTCCTCCCTCGCCGGCGACGGCTTCAACAACATGGCCCGCTACGACAACCCGGCCGTGGACCGCGCCCTCGACGACGGCCGCCGCAGCCAGGACCCGCAGACCCGCGGGGCCGCCTACGACAAGCTCCAGCGGGCCCTGGTGCAGGACCCCGGCTACACCTTCCTCACCCACATCGACCACCTCTACGTGCTGGCCGACCGCTGGGACGGCCTGAACACCCAACTCGAGCCGCACGAACACGGCTTCGCCAGCGGCCCCTGGTGGAACATCGAGGACTGGCAGCCGAAGAAGTGACCCGACTCCCCTGGGGAGCGATGGCACGACTGGCGGGACGGCGGGCCCTGTTCGCCGTCCCCGTCCTGCTCGTCGTCACCTTCGGCGTGTTCGCCATCGCCGCCGCCTCCCCCTTCGACCCCGTCAAGGCCTACGCCGGCACCGCCGCGCTCGACGCCGACCAGCAGACCCTGGACCGGCTGCGCGAGAACCTCGGCGTGGACCGGCCCTTCGCCGCCCGCTGGTGGCACTGGCTGACCTCCGCGCTCACCGGCGACCTCGGTCACTCCAGCGTCATGCGGCAGCCGGTCGCCCAGGTCATCGGCGAACGGCTCGTGTGGTCCGCGCTCCTGTGCGTCGTCGCCTTCGCCGCCGCCGTGCTGGCGGGCACCCTGCTCGGCGTGCTCGCCGCCCGCCGCCCCGGCTCGCTCGTCGACCGGACCGTCACCTCCCTCGCCTACACCCTGGAGGCGGCCCCGGTCTTCTGGATCGCGCTGCTCGCCATCTGGCTGTTCGCCCTCCGGTGGGACGTCCTGCCGGCGGGCGGCCTGACCGACACCGGCAGCGCACAGGTCACGCCCGGCCAGGTCACCAGCCATCTCGTCCTGCCCGCCGCTGTCCTCGCCGTGTCCCAACTGCCGTGGTTCACCCTCTACGTCCGCCAGGGCGTCGGCGACGCTCTGGCGGAGGACCCCGTGCGCGGCGCCCGGGCCCGGGGCCTGAGCGAACGCACCGTCCTGCTCGGCCACGCCCTGCGCTCCGGGCTGCTGCCGGTGCTCACCCTCATCGGCTCCCGCGTGCCCGAACTCATCACCGGTGCCCTGCTGGTGGAGAGCGTCTTCAGCTGGCCGGGCATCGCCGCAGCCACCGTCGAGGCGGCCACCGCCGTCGACTTCCCGCTGCTCGCCGCCCTGACGACCCTGGCCACCGCCGCCGTGCTCGCCGGGAACCTGCTCGCCGACCTGCTCTACGGACTGTTCGACCCGAGGGTGAAGCTCAGTGACATGTGACGCACCGGCGCCCGCCGGCGCCCCGGCCGAGCCCGAGTGGCGCTCGCACGGCCCGGAACGCCGCTCCACCCGCGCCCTGCGCGTGCGCACCTCCGCCGCGCTGGTGGCCGCGACCGTCCTCGCCGTGCTGCTCGTGCCGCCGCTGGTCCAGCTCGACCAGCAGGCCGTCGACCTCGCCGCCAAGCTGCAACCCCCCTCCTGGGCACACCCGTTCGGCACCGACGACGTCGGCCGCGACCTGCTGCTGCGCTGCGTATACGGCCTGCGCGTGTCGCTGCTCGTCGGAGTGGCGGCGGCGCTGACCGCGACCGTGGTCGGCACGGCCGTGGGCGCCGCGGCCGGTGCGCTGGGCGGCTGGGCCGACCGGGCCCTGATGCGGGTGGTCGACACGTTCTCCTCCGTGCCGCACCTGCTGCTCGGCATCTTCATCGTCGCCATGTTCCGCCCCGGGGTGTGGCCGGTGGTGATCTCGGTCGCGCTGACCCACTGGCTGTCCACGGCCCGGATCGTGCGCGCCGAGGTGCTGTCGCTGCGGTCCCGGCCGTACATCGACGCGGCCGTCTCCGGCGGGGCGTCCCGGTGGCGGGTGGCCGTACGGCACCTCCTGCCCGCCGTCCTTCCCCAGGCCGCGCTCGCCGCCGTGCTGATGGTGCCGCACGCCATGTGGCACGAGTCGGCCCTGTCCTTCCTCGGCCTCGGGCTGCCCACCCACACGGCGAGCCTCGGCACCCTGATCCAGAGCGCCCGCGGCTCCCTCCTCGCCGGCCAGTGGTGGCCCACCCTCTTCCCCGGCCTCTTCCTCATCGTCCCCACCCTCGCCATCGCCGGACTCGCCGGCGCCTGGCGGGAGCGGATCAACCCACGTCACAGATCGGAGCTGATGCTGTGAGCGCCGGTACGCCGTCCACGACCCCCGTGCTGTCCGTGCGCGGACTGTCCGTGCGGTTCCTCATGCCCGGCGGGCGCCGCGTCGCCGCCGTCACCGACGCGCGCTTCGACGTGGCGCCCGGCGAGTGCCTGGCCCTGATCGGGGAGAGCGGCTGCGGCAAGTCCGTGCTGGCCTCCGCCCTGCTCGGACTGCTCCCCGGCAACGCCCGCACCGCCGGCTCGGCCCTGCTCGGCGACCTGGACCTGCTCACGGCCGACGAGCGGACCCTCGCCCGCACCGTACGAGGACGGCTCATCGGACTCGTACCGCAGAGCCCGGCCGCCCACCTCACCCCGGTCCGCACCGTCCGCTCCCAACTGCAGGAGACCGTCGCCGCGTTGACCGCGACCCGGGGCCGCGCCGCCCTGCGTGCCGCAGCCGAGGCCGCCGCCGAACGGGCCGCGTTCCCCGCCGACCACCTCGACCGCCACCCCCACCAGCTGTCCGGCGGCCTCGCCCAGCGCGCCGCCACCGCCCTCGCCCTGGTCGGCGACGCGCCCCTGCTGCTCGCCGACGAACCGACCACCGGACTCGACCGCGACCTCGTGGACCGTACGGTCGACGAACTGCGGCGCCACGTCGACGCCCCGGGCGGCCGGGGCGGCGGACGGGCCCTGCTGATGATCACCCACGACCTGGCGGCCGCCGAGCGCATCGCCGACCGGGTCGCCGTCATGTACGCCGGACGGATCGTCGAACTCGCCGACGCCACCGCCTTCTTCGGCACACCCGGCCCCCGCCACCCCTACAGCCGAGCCCTGCTCCAGGCCCTGCCCGACCGGGCCTTCACCCCCGTCCCGGGCATGCCGCCCGAACTGGGCGACCTCCCGGCCGGCTGCGCCTTCGCCGCCCGCTGCGACCGGGCCACCGACACCTGCGCCGCCCCGCCGCCCCCCGGCCCGGTCGCCTGCCACCACCCGCACGTGCCGGAGGACGTCCGTGCTTGAACTGCGCTCCATCTCCGCCGGATACACCAGGAACGCTCCGGTGGTCCGGGACGTCTCCCTCACCGTCGCCGCGGGGGAGTCCGTCGGCCTGCTCGGCCCGAGCGGCTGCGGCAAGTCCACCCTCGCGCGGGTCGCGGCCCTGCTGCACCGCCCCGAGTCCGGCACCCTGCTCCTCGACGGCGAGCCCGTACGGCACTGGCGGCACCGCGCCCCACGTGCCCTGCGCACCGCCTTCGGGGTCGTCTTCCAGCAGGCCAGGCTCTCCGCGGACCCCCGGCTGCCGCTCACCGACCTGATCGCCGAACCCCTGCGGGCCACCGGCCGCGGCAGGGAAGCCGCCGGCCGGGTCGCCGAACTGGCCCCCGCCGTCGGCCTCACCCCCGACCTGCTCACCAGGCGGCCGCACGAGGTCAGCGACGGCCAGCTGCAACGCGCCTGCCTCGCCCGGGCCCTGGTGCTGCGCCCCCGCCTGCTGGTGTGCGACGAGATGACCGCGATGCTCGACGCCTCCACCGCGGCGGCCCTGGTCGCGGCCGTCGAGGGCTACCGGGCCACCACCGGAGCCGCCCTGCTGGCCGTCGGCCACGACCGCACCCTGCTGGAGCGCTGGTGCGACCGCACCGTCCACTGGGACGCCCTGGTCTGAGCGTCCCGGACGGCGGCCCCAGCGAGCTGCGTCAGTGGTCGTCCCAGTGGCCCTCGTGGGCCGCGTGGCGGTGGCCGTCGTGCACGTAGTCCGTGTGGTCGCCGTGCCGTACGGCCAGGTGGCCGCAGTCGTCGCCGTGCTCGTGGTCGTGGTTCCGGTGCACCGTGTGGCGGCCGTCCGCGCACTCGTCGGCATGGCCGTCGTGCATCCGGTGGATATGGCCGTCGTGGGCGTAGTCGGTGTGGTCGCCATGGGTGAAGGCGAGGTGGCCGCAGTCGTCGCCGTGGGCGTGTGCGTGGTCCTCGTGGGTGGTGTGCTCGGTGCTGGTCATGGGGAGCTCCTCGCGTGGGGGGTGCCGCTCGGGGCGCTTCCGCCGCGGGCGGCCATCGACATCACCATAAGACGACATCTGCATGCATGGTCGTAATGTCCACCCCTACCCGCCATCCGGCGCGGGCCGCCCGGCTGACGCGCGAGGTCAGCGCACCGCCACGACCACGCAGCTGTCTCCGTACTGCCACACCGGCCCGGCCGTGCCGAAGCCCGCCTGCCGGAGCAGCTCCAAATGGGCGCAGAGGGGCAGCTCGGCGGGGCGGCCGGTGCCGAGGAGAGCTGCACGCCGTCGGCGCTCCGCGAGGAGGTCGGCCAGCTCCGGGTCCTCGCCGACGGCGGCCCACCACGAGCCCCAGTCCTCCTGGGCGAACACGCGCTGCCGGTCGGCCCGGCACCGCCCGACATGGGCCGCGATCCCGGCCGGGCCCCGCTCGCCCTGGGGGAGGTGGTCGCCGTTGACGAGGACGCCCCCGGGGCGCATCAGCTCGGCGAGCCGCCGGTAGGTGCCGAGCAGGGTGTCGCGGTCGAGGTAGTGCAGGGCCGTCGTGGAGACCGCCGCGTCCAGGGGCCGGTCCAGTTCCAGCGCCCAGGTCCAGCCGGGCGCGCCGATCTCGGCGTCGACGTACCGGGCCGCGTCCGGGTGGTGGGTGCGGCCCAGCTCCAGCAGGACGGGGTCACGGTCCACGGCCACGATCGCGGCGTCCGGGAGCCGCCGCACCAGCCGCGCCGCGAGGGAGCCGGGCCCGCAGCCCAGGTCCACGACGAGGGGCGGGGCCGCGCGCCCCGCCGTGACGTGCTCGACGACATCGGCGATCACCGTGAACCGCTCCTCGCGGTCGACGGCGTACCGCTGTTGCTGGAGCTCCCAGCGCTCCACCCATCGCTCGGCCGTCGCCAGACTCAGCCCCATCCGCTCGCGCCACCTCGCCGTCTCGCATCGGACACCTGCGGCCCGAGCCTACAGGTGGAAACGGTTCTCATTACACATGACGGTCACACGGGAGGGGGAGTCAGGCGAGCGAGGCGAGAACGGACAGCAGCCGGTCGATCTCCTCACCCGTGTTGTACACATGCAGACTCACCCGCACCGAACCGGTCTTCTCGCCCGCGTCGCCCTGGCAGTGATGGTCGGAGCGGACCATGAAGCCGTGGCTGAACAGGATGAACCCCAGGTCGCCCGAGTCGATGGCGCGGTGCCGCAGGGTCACGATGCCCTGCCGCCGCTGGACGCCCGAGTCGGCGGCCAGGCTGAGCGGGCAGCCGAGGATCTCGTAGGCGTCCATCCGGCGCAGCTCCTCGGTGAGCCGGGCCGCAAGACCGGCCGTCCAGCGCTCGATCCGGTCGACACCGGCCGCGTCCAGCCAGTCCAGGGCCGCCTCCAGCGAGGCGATGCCCACCGTGTTCGGGGTGCCGCTCCAGCCGCCGGGCACGAAGGCGGGCCCGCGCGCCTGCCGGGCCCACACCGCCCCGGAACCGGGCAGGGCCAGCGCCTTGTGCCCGGAGAACACGACGAAGTCCACGTCCAACTCGGCCACGGACACCGGCAGATGACCCACGCTCTGCGCGGCGTCCAGGCAGATGACCGCCTCGGGGCCGACGGCCTCGCGGATGCGCCGCACGTTCATGTCGCCGCCGTACACGTGGTGCACATGAGTGGTGGCGACGAACCGGGTGCGCGGGCCCGCCCGTTCGGCCAGGGCCCGGTGGTCGTAGTCCCCGGAGCCGCTCTGGTACGGCATCGGCACCACCCGGACGTGCACGCCCTCGCGCGCGAGCGACTCCCTGGCCTCCAGCCACGGTGTGATGTTGGCCTGGTGGTCGGCGTCCGGCACGACGATCTCGTCGCCGTCGCGCAGGAACCCCGGCAGCCAGTCACGGGCGACGGTCCGCAGTCCCTCGGTGGTGCCGCTCGTGAAGTGGACGGCGGAGCGCTCCGGCCGGGGATCCCCGAGGAACCGGGCGACGCGCTCGCGGGTCCGCTCCACCAGCTCCGTCGTCCGGTTGGCCCAGGTGTAGGTCCCGCGCGCGGCGTTGGCGTTGGACGTGGTCAGATACGTCCGCACCGCGTCCAGCACGGCCCGCGGCTTCTGCGCCGTGGCCGCGCTGTCCAGGTAGGCCAGCTCGGGATGCCCGGTGACGATGGGGAACTCCTCGCGCAGCGCACGCTGCCACGGGCGCAGATCCTCGCGGGTGATCGGTGCGGTCATCCCGGTCAGTCCCGCACCAGGGGGGCGCCCGCGTCCCGCCAGGCGATGATGCCACCGGCCAGGCTCCGCACGTCCGGGTGACCCATCCGGGTCAGCAGCGCCGCGTACCGCGCGGACTGCTCACCGACCGGGCAGGCCAGCAGGACCGGCTGGCGCCGGCTGAACGGCAGCCCGCCCCGCAGGAGTTCGGCGAACAGCTCGTCGACGATGTTGACCGACCCGTCGATGTGCAGCGCCGCGTACGCGAACGGGCTGCGCAGGTCGACCACGAGCGGCCGGTCGGTGTCGATCCAGTGCCGGGCGCCGGCCACGCCGATCGACGGGGCCGCGCCGATCTCGGCGTCCGACAGGTCGGCCGGCGAGTTCTTCCGGGGCGGCCGGCCCAGCAGATCGGGGCGCCGCTGCCGGACGTAGCTCAGATAGCTCTCCACGCGGTCGCAGACGATGAACACCGCCGTCCGGCGCTCGCTCAACTCCTCGTCCACAGCACGCAGATGGCGGACCGCGCCGAAATAGGCGGCCCCTCCGGTGGGGCCGCCGAGGATGCCGCAGCGGCGGTTCAGGGTGAGCATGCCCTCGATCGCCTCGTCGGCGCTCACCGACTCCATCGTGTCGTACGTCTCCGGGTCGAACAGGCCGACCTCCTGCACCTCGTCGATGGTGCGGATCCCCGGGATGAAGTCGGACTTGGCCCCGACCAGCCCGAGCACCCGCACGGACGGGTCCTCCTCGCGCAGAGCCCGGGCGACACCCGTGGAGGAACCGGCGGTGCCCACGCAGGCGACGAACCAGTCCGGGACCCGGCCGTCCAGGTCCTTGACGATCTCCGGCCCGGTGCCGGTGAGATGGGCCTCGGTGTTGCGCGGGTTGAAGTACTGGTCGGTGTGCAGATAGGCACTGCCGGAGGCCGACAGCGTCCGGTGGAACAGGGTCAGCGGATCGTCCGTGGCGGTCGGGTCCAGGCACTCGCTCTGCCCCGGCAGCTCCTCGATCTCCGCGCCGAGCAGCAGCAGGAGGTCCTTGATCTCCGGGACCCGCATCCGGTTGGTGACGCTTCTGAAGCCCAGGCCGTGCATGCCGGCGATGACCGCGAGGGCCTTGGCCGTGTTGCCGCTGGACAACTCCACGACCTGGCTGCCGTGTTCGACCGCCTCGTCCAGCAGGGGCCGCGCCATGCTCCAGGCGGCCCGGTCCTTGACCGAGCCGAAGGGGTTGAGCATCTCCAGCTTGGCGTACAGATCGATGTTCCGCAGGCCGTGCACGGCCGGGTCGATCCGCACCAGCGGGGTGTTGCCTATCGCCTCGGTGATGCTGTCGTACCTCACTGGACTCCCCCCGAGGGCGTGATCGGCCAGAACTGGTCGTCGAGGCACCAGCGCCACGCGTCGCCGTCCTGCCAGGCGGCGACCTTGCGGGCGCCGGGCTGGTACTGGGCGCGCGTGGCGTGGAAGTCCATGGCGTAGCCCGCGGTGTTGGCGAAGGCGAGCAGGTCACCGGGTTCCGGGCGGCGCGGCAGGAACACCGTGCGCCGGGTGATGAGGTCGGTCTCCAGGCAGAGACTGCCGAAGAGGTGCACGGCGACGGGCCCCTGACCCGGCCCGGCTCCGCTTCTGGGGACGACGACCGGGTCCATCAGCACTCCGTGGTCCTCCAGGGCGATGTCGTCCGCCTTCGCGGCCAGCCGTACGAGCAGTTCCCCACCGGGTTCGGGGCCGCGGACCTCCAGGACCCGCGCCAGGGTCACTCCGCACTGGTCCAGCAGGGCCCGGCCGGGCTCGGTGTGCAGGTCGTACAGGTGCTCCAGCAGCAGCGCCGCCAGCGGGCGTCCGCCCAGCGAGCCGGCGGGCTGGGCCAGCAACTCGTCCAGGTAGGCGGCACCGGTGACCGGGCGGTGGGCGGGGTAGAGGCCCAGCGTGCCGCGCAGGGTGCCGGACTCGCTGCGCAGCCCGTAGCCGTGCCCGCCCCACGTCAGGGGCGGACGCCGGCCGAGGACGGCCGCGGTGAGCCCGCTCGTGTACGCCTCCCACTGCTCCCGCTCGGCGAGGTAGCTGATGCCGAACCCGCCGCCGATGTCCACGGCCCGGGGCCGCAGACCCCGGCTCCGGCACAACTCCAGGGCGGCCAGGCACCCTTCGAGGGCCGTCGCCTTCTCCGCGACGCTCGTCGTGTCCAGATGGAAGGCCACCCCCGTCGGCTCGACCGCGTCACCGTGCCGCTCGACCGCCTCCAGCAGCGGCTCCACCTCCCGTACCGGCGTGCCGAAACGACTGCGCCGGCTCAGCACCTTCACGCCCGGCGCCTCGAAGCCCGACAGCCGCAGCAGCACCCGCACCGGGGCGAGCCCGTGCTTGCGCACCAGGCCGGCGAGCCGGTCCAGCTCGGCGACACCGTCGACCCCGACCGTGACACCCGTACGCGCCGCCAGCCACAGGAACTCGGGGTTCTTCGGCCCGGTCGCCGTGATCCGGTCGGCGCCGAAGCCGGCACCCAGCGCGTGCTGCAACTCGCCCAGCGATGCCACGTCCACACCCGCGTCCGTCGCGGCGAGCCGCCGCAGCAGCGCACTGGAGCGGTTGGCCTTGTGGGCGTAGAAGACCTGCCCCGACAGGTGGTGCGCCCGGTAGACCGACCGGAACCGCTCCAGGTTCTCGGCGATCTGGTCCGGCACCACGAGGTGCAGGGGTGAACCGAGTGCGTCGACGATCGAGTGCAGCGTGCCGTGTGCCGCCACGAGCGACCTCAGCCGTGGCTCCAGCCGCGGTTCGAGATACAAGGGCCGTCCGTCCATGCGCGCTCCCCCTCCTGAAGCCGCTGCGCCCGGCATCCGGGCACGTCGGACACTCCCCGCGTTTCGCCGTATAGCCCCTATCCATTCTTCGGTCGCTTTACGCCCTGCACGACCCGCACCTGTCCGCGCGTCGGTGTGAAGCGGATCACGAACCAGAGGGGCGGCGCGCGCCGGGCGCACGCAGCTCAGTTCGCCCTGAAGCCGTCCCTGACCTCCGGCCGATCCGCGATCCGCCCCGGGGCGAACCCGGTTGCACGCCGGTGACATTCGGGACGGATCCGTAGCGGGCGTACAGGGCAACGGTCGCGGGCGGTGGCGGGTCGTACGGGGGGCAAGGGCAAAGGCCCGCGCATTCGACCGGGGAAACCGACCGGGAAAACCGGTCGGGGAAGACCAATGGGGGAGACCATGCAGATCCGCACCCGAGGCATCCGTGCCCGAGGCATCCGTACCACCGTGGCCGCGCTGGCGGCCGTCGCCGGTGTCGCCGCGGCCGCCGTCCCGGCGGCCGCCACCGGACCGGCCTCCGACACCCCCCGGTTCCTGGAGCCGGCCGAGCTGCCGCCGCACCCGTCCTCGCCCTGGTACGCCGGAGCGGTCACGGCCGGCCAGCCCGACCCGCTGCCGATGTGCGTCGGCGACGCGCTGCCGTCCATCACCTCGCACAGGGAGTACTGGACGGAGTTCGACACCAACGCCCAGCAGCTCACGGTCGAGGGGCGCAGCGAACAGTGGGCGAAGGACTTCGCAGCGCTGCTGCGCAAGGACCTGGCCGGCTGCGCGAAGAAGCTCATGCAGCAGGACCCCGACATCACCGCGACGCAGAAGTACTACGGCCACCTCAACGTCGAGGAGGGCGCGGACGTCTACGGCATCCACACCGCCTCCGCCTGGGGCTCCTCCGACATCGGCCTCTTCTCGGTCGGCCGCGACGGAGCGACCGTCACCATCGTCCGGTGGGGCCAGATGGGCACCTTCCAGCACGCCCAGGTGGCCGACTTCAAGGCCACGACCGTCACGGCGGTGAACAAGCTGTACTGACCGCTCACCCCCGGGGCGGCCCGGCGGGGGCGTCGTACACGAGGAGCCCGTCGTCGCGCAGACGGGCTCCCGGTGTCGGCGTGTGGGCGCTCAGCCGGCCGTCGTGCATGAGGTGCCGGGCGGACGCACCGCGGGCGAGGACCGCGAAGTCGCCGATCAGCCGGCGGTGGCAGCGCCACCAGACCGCCTCGCTGCACATCACGGCGGTACGCGCGTGCGCCGCCTGCCGCAACACCCGGTCCATGGCGGCGACGAACTCGGGGGACCGGGTGTGGGCGGCGTACCCGCGGAAGGAAGCATCGCGCCAGGCGACGTCCGGGCTGTCCCCGGGCAGGGGACGGAATCCGCCGAGGCGGGGCTCCCACCGGTAGGCGAGGCCCACCTCCGGCATCCATGCGGCCATCCGCTCCCGCAGCAGGTCGGGGTCACGACGGCTGCCGGGAGCGGTCCGCACGTCCACGACGGCCGCGACACCGGCCGCCCGCAACAGCTCGGCGATCCGCTCCCGCCCGGCGGTGCTGTGCCCGAAGGTCACCAGGGAGGAGTCCACGGTGTCGGACTGTCCCTTTTCGGGGGGCGCACGCCTCATGCCCCGGCGGCCTCAGATGTCCGGGAGAGACCAGCCAGCTCGGTGACCTGTAACGTTGTGTGGAAATCGGTTGCTGACCTGGGTGAATAGCCTTTCAGCTGTTTCACGCTCGTGCCGGTTGATGAAGCGGGAAGTCCCAGCAAAGTCCCAGAGCACCCCCACGGCTGGCGGATCCTCTTTCGGTTTTGCTCGACGTAGGGCAGCGCGGCGGGCCGGGGCTGTGTGCTCGAGGCCGGTCTGTCACATATCCGCTGTCAGTCCCCAGCGGTCAAGTGGTCGGCCGAGGGTCTTCCGCCGGCCCCGCACGGGCGGCACACCGCTGCGGTCCTCGCCCACCCCGGGACCGCGAGCGTGCGCAGTGACGTTCGGGCAGCAAATAGAGCGTCGATAATTTGCACGTATCGCCCACTCGGCACGTCATGCATATCGAGACTGTGCTCGATTTGTTAAATGTGTACCAATTCTGGTGCCTGTGGCAAAGGGACGCTGACCTGCCGATTTCGGTCTTCTCGTGGTGATCTCGGATATCGCTCCGTCGGACTCCGGCCCGGTGGTACGTGGTGGATCTGCGTCGTGGTCTGGGCATGTGACCGCACGGACTGGGACACGGCTCTGACGCCCGGACGGCCGGGGGCCATGAGGAGGCCTCACTCTCAGGATGGCGACGCCGACGAGGCGACCCACGAGTCGTCGAGGAACGGGCTGGGCTTTCCGTGCCAGAAGACGTCCACACTGTCCCGGGCCCGCGTCGTCGCCACGAAGAGCAGGGACCGGGCACGCTGGATCTCGTGCCGGTGACGGCCTGGGTCCCTGTCGCGCAGGCTGTTGACGGCCTCGCGGGGCACGAGTCCGTCCGTCACGCCCGCGATGACCATGCGCTGGTATTCCAGCCCTTTGAACCGGAACATCGTGCCGATGTGCACCCCGGTGGAGCCGTTCGGGCCGTCGGAGCGGATCTCCACCGAGTCGATGCCGTGCAGCTTGAGTGTGTAGGCCATCTCGGCCGCCATCTGATTCGTCGGCACGCAGATCGCGATCTGCTCGTGCGGAATGGACATGTCCGAGTCGGCGTCCCACTCCTCGATGAGCGCGGCGACGCCTTCCCGCTCGGAAGCCCAGTCCGGGAAGGCGTGCCCGGCCGGAAGCCCTCCACTGAGCACCGACCGGTAGCCGGCGAGTGTTTCCTCGCTGCCGTCGAGGTCGTCGTACTTGGTCTCGCCCAGCACGCCGAGGGCGGAGCGCAGGATCTGCCGCGTCGTGCGGTAACTGAGGCTCAGCTTGGAGGATCGGCCCCGGATGTTGACACCGAGGCTGCCGAGCGTCACCTGGTTCTTGTAGATGCGCTGATGGGTGTCGCCGACCAGGAACAGGTCGTCGGCGCCGCGAGGGACCATCGCACGCAGCATCTTCCAGTGGGCGGGGCGCAGATCCTGTGCCTCGTCCACCACGATGTGCCGGTACCGGTGGCGCAGCCAGCCCCCTGAGCCGTCCTGGAGGTGGATGTTGTCGAGGCCGCCCGCCTCCTCCCGCTGCCGGGCGATGTTCTGGATGCGCTGTTCGCGGCCGATCTCCAACCGCGCGGCCCGCTCTGCCACCTGGTCCCAGGTCTGCCGCCCGAGCCGGTCCAGCCGCTGGGTGAAGCGCTCGGCGAGCTGCCAGATCTCGGCCCGCTCGGCGCGGCCGATGTTCCTGCCGCGTCCGGCGCGCCGGGCCCTGAAGTAGTCGGTGCGGGTGCCGACGGCCTGGCCGAGGATGACCTGCGTCCACTCGTCGTGCAGGAACTCCGCGTCCCAGCCGTCCTCTCCCAACTCGTCCAGCAGCCCCCGCCATTCGCGCACCGCCTGGCTGTCGTCGATGGCCTGCTTGCCACTGCCCGGTTCCGCCTCGCGGACGACGCGCAGGGCCAGCTGGTCGACGTGGCTCACCTCGACCCGGCTCAGCAGTTCCTCGCCGCCCAGCTCCAGAAGCCGAGCGCGCAGGTCGGCGGCGAGGTTCTTGTTGTACGTGGTGAGGAGGACAGGCTTGTCCCGGCCGGGAGGAAGCTGCCGTACGAGATGCCGTACGCGGTGCAGGGCGACGATGGTCTTGCCGGTGCCGGGGCCGCCGCCCACCCGGGCGGGGCCGTTGTAGCGCCGTTCGACCAGTCGGGCCTGGGTGGGGTGGAGGAAGACCTTCCAGCGGCCGAAGTCGCCGCTCTCCAGTGCCTCCTTCAGGGCATCGTCGGTGGTGGTGACGACCGTCGCCGGCCGCTGCGCCGCAGCCTCGAAGTCGTCCGGGTCGACCGGTTCGGTGGCGGCCACCGGCCGGGTCACCTGGTCGAGGACGTCGTCGTACGACGCACCGTCGAACAGGGCGAGGAGCACTTCCCCGGTGAGCTGCGGCGCGTACTCGACGAGGCCCAGCAACTGGTCCTCGGTGGCGAGGGTGCGGATGACGGGCAGCAGGGGTTCGGCGACACCGAGGTCCGACAGCTGCTCGTCGGACCAGTCGGCGAACAGGGACCGTGCCGGCTCGGGCTGCGCCGGCGTGGACGGTTCGGCACTCGCCGGGGCTGGTGCGGGCGGGGCGGGGAGGCGGCGCAGGACGCTGTCCTCGACCACCTCCAGGTCCACGTACTCGATGCCGCCGGTGACCTGGTTGACGCCGTACGACAGCCGGTTGTAGACGTCCTTGCGGTGCTTGACGGAGACGATCAGCCAGTCGTCGTCGGCGAGCCGCAGCAGCAGCGCCCGGTACTCGTCGTTGACGCGTGCCGACCAGAGCCTGCTGTCGCCCTTGAGCTGCTGGAGTTTCAGCCCGGTGGTGTGGGGGGTGCTCCGGAACTTGTGCTGGAAGTCGAAGAACGCGCCCTTGACCGTGCGGGGGAGTTTGAGGATCTCCTTGTCCGCCTTGTCGAGCAGGCGCAGTGTGACGCCGGAGGTGTTCATCGCTTCGGCTCCCCGTCCCTGATGGTGTCGCTGTCGTGCCGTCGTTCCGTGAGCCGGGCGATCATCGCCGCCCGATCCCATTCGGCGGCGGTGTGGACCGTCCAGCCTGCCGCCGAGAATGCCTTGTCCCGGTCCTGGGCCTCGAAGTCCGGCTCGTCGCCGTCCGGACGAGGGCCGAGGACCACTCCGATCCGGGCCGCGGGCCACGCCAGTTCGGCCTGCCAGCCGTGGCCGTCCAGTTCGTAGCCGTCCTGAGGCGCGGGCACCGCGGCGTCGGCCAGTGCGTGGGCTAGATCCGTGAGCCCCGGCTCCTCCGGGTCGAGGTACTCGATGACCCGGTCCCAGCCGGGGTCCCGCCCCGGTGCTTCGCCGCCGCGTGCCTCGTCCGCGGAGGGCCTCGGCGCGACCGTCTCACCACTGCCCACGGCAGGCACCGCGGGCACTGGGGCGACCCCGACGGGCGCGAGTTCGTCCGCGGGCGAGAGGACCGGCGTACGCGTCGACGTCAGCCAGCCCTCCCCGCCGGTCAGGGTGAGAACCTCGGGAGTGAAGCCGTCGAGCATGCTCGTTGTCAGCTGGGCGCTGTCTCCACCGCCGTGCTCCAGGAACTGCAGCACGTTGCTCCAGTACAGCCAGGCACGCCAGCGTCGCTTGTGGGCCGGCTCGTCGGAGAGGGCCGCGTCGCCGTCGTCCAGGACGGTGAGTCCCGTCCACACGGGAGGAGTGCGTCTGCCGTCGGCGGCCAGCACCAGACGGCAACCCGACGCGTCGGGACCGGAGAGCAGGCGTACGGGTCCGGCGCCCCCTGCCGGCATGTCGCCGCGCAGTGCCGCCCTGAGCCCCTCGCCGGCCTCTTCGCCGGTGAGCGCGGTGGCTCGGACCCCGTCCGCCCCGCTGAGCCCGGCGGCGGCCGCCTCAGCTCGCCGCCTCCAGCGCTCCGGGTCGGGAGAGCGCAGATAGGCCAGCAGCAGCCGGGCCGGATTGACCCACACCGTCTCGGCGAGTTCACCGGGCAGGCCCCGGCCCACGCGGTCGTAGTAGTCGCGGGCCCGCTGCTGTCCGGCCGCGCCGTACGGCTCCCACACGGGGTCGGCGGGGCCGGCTCCCGCGTACCCCGTGTCCTTGATCCGCTGACGCCACTCCTTCACGTCGTGGTAGGTCAGCTGGAACACGCGAAGGCCGTCTGCCCGGAGCCGGGTGCGCTTCATCGCGTCGTCCGCCAGCCGGTTGTGCTCACGGGTGGCGTGGTACGCGTAACCGTCGAGGTACAGGGCGACGCGCGGGCCGGGCGTGTCCAGCCGTTCGAGGAGTATGTCGGGCCGGGTGCCGTCCAGGGCTCGCTGCTGGGAGACGCGCCAGCTCACCGTGGCCCCGTCGGGCGCTGTGAGCCGCAGGTCGAGGGCGTACGTACCGGCGGAGGTCGTGTACGTGTCCGCCGCGGCCTTCGACTCGGTCAGTTTGGCCCAGTCCTGAAGGGTGTCGATGAAGAGGATCTCCAGGTCGCTCTCGGCCTGTCGTTGCAGCGGGATGTGACGGGTCGTCGCCACCGGCGAGGTGCGCCACCCCTCACCGTCGGCGCCCAGCAGTTCGTCCAGCATCTGGCGGACCTCGCCCCGGCTGACCTTGTCGTATTCGGCGGCCGGCACGCGCCGCAGCAGGCACTGGTGGCAGCCGTCGAGTCCCTTCTCGCGGCAGGCGCAGCGCTCGATGACGTCCCGTGCCTCGAGCAGTACCTCCCGGAAGCCGTCGGCGGAGGACAGCCGGTGCAGGTAGCCCGTGCCGCCCGGCAGCCGGTCGTAGACGACGAGGAAGCGCCTCGGCCAGTCCGCGTCCAGGTCGCCCCCGTGGTCGGGCATGGTCGCCTCGGCGATGTCGATGTGGTCGGGGTCGCCGCCGTAGCGAGCCGCGATCCCCACGAACAGGGCGGCGGTGAACGACGCGAGCCGCTCCTTGACGCGTGCCACCGAAGCGGGCAGCAGAATGCGCACGGCCTCGGTGGTCAGTTCGTGGGCGAGCAGCAGCGGCACGTCCTGGCCCATGCCCTGCTGTTCGCCCTCACCGGCGACGGGCTTGCGGACACGGCGGCGCGCGCACCACAACTGATGGTGCTGTGCGGCCGGAGTGCTCGCCGCCAGCGACTCGGTGAGCGCATGCTGCGGCGTGTCCACCACCGGCCGGCCGTCCGCCGTGGCGCCGCCGCACTCGGTGCAGACGTAGAACGGGTTGAGCCGTACGTCCTGGCCGGCCAGCGGCACCGTGCTGCTGCCGTCCTCGCGGTCGAGCCCGAGGTTCAGTGTCCGGATCGTGGCGTGGCGGGTGAAGTCCACGCCGAACACGGCGGTGTCGTGCCGCCAGGAACCGGGCGCCAGACGGTCGGGGTCGATGTCGACGGTGGTGAGGACCGCGTAGCGCCTGTGGTCCCGCTCGTCGCGGTCGTCGCGGACTCGGGCGTCGTCGCGCTTGTCGCGGGAGAGGACTCGCCTGGGTCGCAGGACGCGCTGGACGCACCCGGCGTCGGCGATCTCCCGGCCGTGACACCGCGGGCACGGATCGGTGTTCTGCTCCTCGGTGCGGACATATCCGCAGGCGGGGCAGAGCCGCCACACCGACCAGGCGCGACGCTCGGGACTACCGACGTCCAGGGCGCGCACCACGTGACGGTAGCCGTTGACGTAGAAGCTGTTGCCGGGGGCGAGTTCGGTGAGGGCCAGTTTGCGGGACCGCTCGTAGTCCCGCGTCTCACTGCGGTACACCTTGCGGACGGCGCCCTGCTCGGCGGCTGCGGCCCCGGTGTCGTCCTCCTCGCCCGGGGTCTCCGTCCAGTACAGCGTCGCTTCCAGCCGGGTGGTGGTGTCCGTCAGGCTGTAGTTGGGCAGCAGCCCGAGGTCCACCAAGGTGGCGTGGGCGCTCGACTGGCTCAGCTCCCGCAACAGGTCGCCGGCGCCCCGCCGCTCGGCGAGCAGTTCGCGCCGCTCCCGGGCCTGCGACTCGTCGGACTGGGCCAGTTGCTCCGCGGCTTCGTCGATCGCCGCGATCCTGCGCCGCAGTTCCTCGCGCCGCCCCGTCCAGTCCTCCTCGGCCTCCTGCAACGCCCGCGCGATCCCGCTGGTCGCGTACGCCCGGAGTTCCTCCTCCGCGTGCGCAGAGACGCCCGCACCGTCAGGACGGTCGGGGTCGCGCACGTCGCTGCCGCCGGGGAACAGGGCCAGGAACTCCTCCACGAGTGCTGCCCCGTGCGTTCGCGCGGCGTCGGCGAAGTCCTCGCACCACCCGCTGGTGCCGAACAGAGCGGAGGACAGCCGGGGGAGCGGCGCCAGCACCTCGCCGTCGGAGGTGCGCAGCTCGCCACGGGCCGCCAGGTCCAGCAGCCGCGCCGTGTACTGGCGGCGCAGGATCTCCACCGCCGACAGGTAGCAGCCCGGCGGCAGGATGGTCCCGACGATCATCTCGCGCGGCTCGTCCAGGTAGTACAGGTCGCGTGCCTTGCGTCCGCCGAACGTGACGACCAGCGCGTTGCCCGTGCGGCGTCCGGCGCGTCCGGCCCGCTGCACGTAGTTGGCGGGACCGGCGGGCAGGGAGCCGAGAAGTACGGCGGACAGGTCGCCGATGTCGATGCCGAGTTCCAGCGTCGGGGTGCACGAGAGCACGTTGGGGTCGGTGTAGTGCGTGCCCGCCTTGAACGCCCGCTCCACGCGCTCCCGTTCGGGGCGGCTGAGCATGCCCGTGTGCTCGGCGGTCACCACGCGGAACGTGCCGCCCGTCAGGTAGAGGCGGCGGTAGTAGTCGCGGGTGTAGTCCCGTTCCGGTACTAGGGGACCGGAGCCGAAGCTGGACACCTCGGCTTCGGCGGCGGACCGGTTGGTGTGGGGCGCGGTCAGCCGGCCCTTGCACCGGTAGCGGGGGCACGGATGCCCGTACCAGCGGGTCCGGCGCTCGGGCATCACGACCTGCTGCCAGCGGCAGTCCTCGCAGGCGACGAAGGCCTTGTTGACGACGGCGTCGTCGAGGAGCCGCACCTCGATGTGGCCGGGCTGCAACCCGTAGACCCGGGTCTGCCGGTCCCGGGCGGTTCGCACCGAGAGGACGCCCGCGTCGGCGAGGGCGGGCAGCAGCCTGCGCAGGTATTCGGTGGCCCCGGCGGCGTCCAGATCGAGGCATCTGCGGGTCCAGTCCTGGTACCACCCCAGGCGTCCGGTGAGCGAGTCGAACTCGGTCCTGTCCTTCTGCCCGTCCAGCAGGAACCTCGGCGGGGCGACCCCTTCGGGGAAGGCGGGCATGCCGTCCGGCCTACGCCCGGAGATGAGGTAGCGGTCGCCGCCGGCTTCCTTGATCCATGTGTCGAGCCACCGGTGCCGCACCGCGCCGCGCAGCCGAAGCCGCTCCAGCAGACCCCGGACGTAGGCGAGATACCGCTCGGGCGTGGGCAAACCGCCGACCGCCAGCAGCTGGCCGGGCAGGGCAAGGTGCAGGTCCCGCGCCAGGTCCGTGATCCGATCCGGGTCCGCCACGGCGACCTCGGCGGCGGCGGTCCGGGTCAGCTCAAGGGTTCGGCCCATGCGGCTGCGCAGCCCGAACTCCATTACCGTCGCGAACGCCAGCCGTTCACCGATCAGCCGCCAGGTCCGCGCGTCGCCGGTGCCGCGGCCGGACAGCAGCCGGTCAACCCCGGGTTCGTCATGCAGATCGGGGGGAACAACGGCGGCCAGCGCCTCCGGGTCGTCCACCGAGTCCAGGACATGACCGATCAGGTCGTTCAGCGCGGTCGGCGCACCGGACTCGTCCAGGTTGTGCGCGAGCAGTGAGCGGAGCGAGAACTTGTACGAGGCGTTGGCGACGTATCCCGCCCGGTGTGCCGCGTCCTGCGTGGAGTCGTTGAACAGCAGCGTCTTGCGCTCCTCCGGGACGAGCGCGATGTCGCCGCCGGTGAACAGCTGGGTGACCGTCGCGGAGGCGAGGGCCGCCCGGGCCGTGCCGAGGAAACGGATGCTGTTGTCGGTGTGGCAGGCCGGGCACCGGTCGTCCTTGGCGGCCCGGTCGGCGGCCTTCTTGTCGAGCACGGCCAACGCGAACGAGGCGTCGACGAGATCTCCGTCGTCGTCGACAGTCGGCAGTCGGTAGGTGCCCTGCCCGCCGTCCAGCACCACCACCGACAACGGGTCGACGCCGCCGTCCGAGGGCCGTGCGCCGGTCAGCGCGTCGAGGGCCTGCCGTCGCTCGCGGGCGGTGGCGGAGATGAAGTAGCGCAGGCGCCGCTTGTCCCGGCCCACACCGGCCCGCCAGATCCTGTCCTGGGCCATCACCAGCTGCTGCGGGTCGGCTTCCGGGGACAGGGCAGCCCACCCCGATCGCCCGCAGTTACGGCAGTACACGGCGGGCAGGTGCACCTGGGCCGGGCGCGGTGCGGTGTCGGCGCCCGGCAGCGGCTTGCCACTCGCCGACGACGGATAGCCGCCGGACGAGGCGTCCGGGTCCTCGTCACCGGGCGGCGCGGCGTTGAGAGCGGCCCGGCGGGCGGCCGTGCGGTCGTCCTCGTACCACCGGAACTCGGGGGTGCGGCCCACCCCACGCAGCACCCGGGTCACGGGCCGCACCCACAGGTGTGCCTCGATGTGCAGCAGGGGCCGGGGCCGGCGCTCGTCGGAGTCCGGGTCACGGGCGGCCGACAGCAGCGCCACGAACCGGGACAGCGCCTGGAGCACCAGTCTCGGGTTCTCCCGCGCCGTGCGGCCCCAGGAGTAGCCGAACCGGGCGAGCCGGTCCCGCAGCGACCACTCGTCCACCGGCTCCCCGCTGAGCAGCGACAGCGCACCGTGGGTGAAGTCGTGCCGCTTCAGTAGCCGCCCGACGCGGAACGCGTTCAGGCCGGAGCGGCCCAGCATCCGGGTGGCGAGCGCGTCCAGGTCCAGCAGGTCGGGGCGGGCCTCCACGTCCGGTCCGCCGGACACCGCCACGACCTCCTGAGGGCTCGGCGGTTCCGGCAGTTCGTAGTCGACGGCGCCGGTGAACTCGTCGGCGGTCATCCGCTCCTCGCCGATGACGGCGTCCGCGGGGAACGGCATGCCGAACACCCGCGCGGCCACGTCGCGAATGCCCCCGGTCTCCTCGGCCTCCTTGCCGGGCGCACCCTCACCCAGCGTCGCCGAGGTCGCCACCGGGCAGATCGACCCCAGCGGCCTGCCGGGCCGGGACGCGCCGGTGGCGGCGGCCAGCCGGCGCAGCAGCATCGCCACGTCGGTGCCCTGGGCGCCGTCGTACGTGTGGAACTCGTCCAGTACGACGTACGCGGGCTCGGCGCCGTCCCACAGGCTGCGGTCCTCACCCCGCTGCAACAGCAGGTCGAGCATCTTGTAGTTGGTGATCAGCACGTCGGGCGGCGAGACGCGCATCTCCTCGCGGCGCGTCATCACCCGCCGGAAGTCGGTGTCGGGCCGGTCGCCGATGTACAGGCCCGCCGTCACCTGGGCCAGCTCCGGCCGTGCCAGATACTCCCCGATACGCCCGGCCTGGTCGGTGGCGAGCGCGTTCATCGGATACAGCAGCACGGCCTTGATCCCGGCCCGCCCCTCGGCCTTCTGCCGCCGACAGTGGTCCAGTACGGGGATCAGGAAGGACTCGGTCTTGCCGGACCCGGTGCCGGTCGTCACCAGCGTCGGCTGGGCGGGCCCGTGCAGCGTGGACAACCGCGCCCAAGCCTTGGCCTGGTGCCGCCACGGGGCGAACCCCGGGAAACCGGCCGACCACTCCAGCTCCCGCTGCCAGCCGTCGTCGGCGACGTGGAACGGCGTCCTGATCCGCAGGTAGGGCCCGCGGAAGATACCGGTCTCGGGATGCCCGAGGAAGCGTTCGAGCGCGCTGCGGGTGTCTTCGTCGGCGAGGGCGTACGTCGTCGTGAGGTACTGCGTCAGACTGCCGCGGAGCTGCGCGGCGGCCATGGTGGGCTTCACGACGGTCCCCCTTGCGATGCCGGTGCCCTGGTGATCGGTTACCACCGTATAGGGGGTGGCTGACAGCCTCGATACGGTGGTGGACCGGTCCTGACCTGGCTAGGCGGTCTTCGTCCAGACGGACATGTCTTCGGCGAAGTCCCGGAACGACCGGTTGTTGCCGGCCGGGCGTGTGGTGACGTGTCCGCCCTTGACCGCCGCCTGCATGATCGTGGGGGCGTCGGACTCCCGGTACGGGGGCTTGCCCAGGTGTCTGACGAGGTGCTCTTTCGCCTTCTCCAGCCTGGCTAGGTCACGACGGCAGTCGGCTTCCCGCAGCCGCCAGCCTGGCCTGACCTTCGGGAATGCCTCGGGAAAGAGCATCAGCCAGGCCTCGATCTCGTAGGCCGCCAGAGCCAGTGCCGAGGGGCAGTCCCTGAAGGTGGCGCGCATCTCTTCGGTGATGCGCCTGCGGAGTTTGTCGTAGGTCTCGTCGGCGACGCCATCGAGATCGACATGTATGACCACCCCGGCCAGCTTTGCCTTGTCCGCGACGCCAAGGGCGAACCTCTTGATCTCTTCCAGCCGGGGAGAGAGCTTCGCCTGGGCACGCGCGAGCCGTATGGGCTTCTTCATGTTGATCACCTCGGGGCAGCCGCCCGGGTGCAGGGCCGGGACGAGATGCCGGAGTACCTCGCGGTCGTAGTTCCCCTCCCCGGCCACCACGATGACCGAGCGTTGGCGTCCCCGAGCGGTCTTCGCGCTCACAGTCCACCTCCGAGAGCACCCGCGTACCAGAGATCGCCCATCGGCTCGTACTCGGACTTCTCGATGACCCGCTGTGTGTCCTCCGGCCGACGGGCCGGGATACGGGAGGCGCCGCTCGGCAGCCGCTCGCACACGACGAGCTCCTCTGCTTCCAACTCGTTGACCAGGACAGGTGAGTGGGTTGTGACCAGGAACTGGCCACGGACGCTGGCCTCGCGAAGCCTGCCCGCCAGCAGGCTCAGGGCATGCGGGTGGATTCCGTGGTCGATCTCCTCGATGCATGTCAGCAGCGGAGGTTCCGGGTCGTGGAAGATCGCCAGCATGCACAGGATGCGGACGGTTCCCCAGGACGCCTCCCTCAGGCGGGTGCGCCCACGAAGGCCTTCTTCCTCCAGTTCCACCTGGACCAGCGGGGAGCCCGGGATGAGTTCCAGGTGAATGTCCCGGATCTGCGGAACCACGGTCTTGACGTCCTCCAAGAGGTACGTCCAGGCGTCCCTGTCCTCCCTGAGGCTCAGGAGGAAGTCGGCGAGGTTCGATGCGTCGCTCTCCAGATACCGGCCCCGCTCAGTGACCGACGACGGATTCCGAGCAGCCCGCACATCGGGGTCGAACACCCGGATCTCGGAAAGATGCCGACTGATTTCGCGCATGGCCCGCCGGGTCGGAGCGGTTTCCGGAAGCGGCAGTACCTGGTCCCGGTGGAGGGCGGATGCCATCCGCCCGATGCTCTCCGGTTTCTCCGGGTGGTCGGCCTCCAGCGGGCTGCTGACCGTCAGAGAACCCCTCGTCAGCTCGACCGAGGTTTCCGTGCTGTCCGCTGGGTGCTGTGTGAACTGCTCCCGACGGTACGTGGTGTGGCGCTCGCCGGCTCCTTCGGGAAGTCGAGGTCGGGAAACACTCAACTCGTAACGATCCGGCGCTTCCTCCGAAGCGAACTCGGACCAGATGCCCTCGACCCCCACCGTGATCCGGGACACCGGTTTCCGGCCCCCGCGGAAGGCCAGGACATCGAATCCGCCGTGCTTTTTGAGCGTCGGCTCGATCCCGTCCTTGGTGACATCCCCCAGGAACTCCAGGGCATGCAGAACATTCGACTTGCCCGCCGCGTTGGGCCCGACCATGACGGTCAAAGGCCCGAGCGGCAGCTTCGTGTCGGTCAGGGTGCGGAAGTTCCGCACGGTCAGACCGAGTATCCGGTGGTTCAAGCCTCGCGCCCATCGTGGAACGGCCGGGCCGACGACGACCCGGGCATCGAACTGGTCGGCGCACGGCGGACGGTCCCTGAGACAGGTCTGAGTGCCGCTCAGTTCCCCACGTGAGCCGTCCACTTGGTACGTCCGACCACCGAGCATCACGAAGCGTACAACTTGCGTCACACCGTCACCAGGTACTTGCGCACTTCAGCCATGCAGACTGAAAGGGCTCTCTTTTCGCATGCCTTGACTTCCGCGGACCCTGGCGGTGAGGGAAAGCGCGCGGGCAGTGCCGAGGGGGAGCCGCGATGTCCGAACCGGTTCGGACACCCCTGCCAGGGGCCCCCAGGCTGGACGGGTGTGGGTTCTCCCCCCCCATTACCGTCTTCGTAGCCCCGCAACGGGGTTACCGGCCTTCGGAGTTGGCATGACTACCTCCCCTTGTCGAGTGCATGGCCTGGGGGGTGGTGTCACCAGCTCCGGAGGCACTGACAGACCGCTGATTAGGGGCATGACCACCGACTTCTTCGCAGGTCGGGAGGCTCTTCGTAATGTGGATGTGGCGATCAGTGCCGTGGCAGGGCCGGACGAGTACGACCGGAGGACACCGCACGTGATCGACACCGGCGACATCGACGTCTACCTCGGCCTGGACGTCGGCAAGGGCGAACACCACGCCACCGCGCTCACCCCGGCCGGGAAGAAGACCTTCGACCGTAGACTGCCCAACAGCGAACCCAAACTCCGCGAGGTCTTCGCCAAACTGCAGGCCAAGCACGGCACCGTTCTCGTCATCGTCGACCAGGTCGCCTCCATCGGCGCCCTGCCGCTGACCGTCGCCCGCGAGCTCGGCTGCCATGTCGCCTATCTGCCCGGCCTGACCATGCGGCGGATCGCCGACCTCTACCCCGGCGAGGCAAAGACCGACGCGAAGGACGCGTTCATCATCGCCGACGCCGCCCGGGCAATGCCTCACACGCTGCGGTCGGTCGACCTCGACGACGAGACGATCGCCGAGCTGCAGATGCTCGTCGGCTTCGACGACGACCTCGCCGCCGAAGCGACTCGCCTGTCCAACCGGCTGCGGGGCCTGTTCACGCAGATCCACCCGCATCTGGAACGGGTCCTGGGCCCGCGCATGCAGCACCCGGCCGTGCTCAGGCTGCTGGACCAGTTCGGCTCGCCGGCCCAGATCCGCAAGGCCGGACGCCGACGGCTCGTCACCCTGATCCGGCCGAAGGCGCCCAGGATGGCCGAACGGCTGATCGACGACGTGTTCTCCGCGCTGGACGAACAGACCGTCGTCGTCCCGGGCACGGATGCGGCCGCGCTGATCGTCCCCAGCCTCGCCTCCTCGCTCCAGGCCGTGCTCGACCAGCGCAAACTGCTGGCCCACCGGATCGAGGAACTCCTGGAGGCCCACCCTCTTTCCAAGGTCCTGATGTCCATGCCCGGCATCGGCATCAGGACCGGAGCCCGCATCCTCATCGACGTCGGTGACGGCACCGCGTTCCCGTCCGCCGCCCACCTCGCCGCCTACGCCGGCCTCGCTCCGGCGACCCGGACCTCCGGGTCCTCCATCCGCGGGGAACAGCCCTCACGGAGAGGAAACAAGCAGCTCAAACGCGCCTTCTTCCTCTCCGCGTTCGCCGCACTGGCCGACCCGGCCTCCCGCACCTACTACGACAAGAAGATCGCCCAGGGAAAGCACCACACCCAGGCCATCCTCTGCCTCGCCCGACGCCGAGCCGACGTGCTCTTCGCGATGCTCCGCGACGGCACCTTCTACCAACCACCAACCCCGACCACCCCTTGACCAAAGTCATAGGGGCACCCCCCCGGGGGCCGGTTGTGCTCAGCGTTGGTGCAGGCGCTTCAGGGCCAGGGAGAGGCCGACGCCCTTCGCGTGGTGCTTGAGGCGTTTGTGGTCGGGGTCGCGGTCGGTCTCGATCGTGAACCTTCCCTTCTCCCGGTAGTACCTTTCGGCTTCGAAGTCGAAGAGCATCACGTCGTCGGCGGTCATCGGATTCTCGGACGTCGTCCTGTCCGAGAACGTCAGCGCTCCTTTGAAGAAACAATCCGTCTCCGAGGTCACCCTGACCACCAGGCCGCCCTTCACGGTGAGGCAGTAGTCGTACAACGCAGTCACATCCTCGTCCGCCTGATTCCCTTCTCCGCGCTCCTTCTTGTGCCAGGACCGGGACTGCAGTACCCAGAAGTCGTCGGTCTCCGTCCGTGGGACGTCGAGGGTGTAGGTCTCCTGCCGTGTGAACAGGCCGAACAGCCCACTCCTGACCTGGCGGGTTCGCTCCGACCGTTCGACGACCTGGCGAGTCCTGCGCGGAACGCGGGTCTCCCGGGCCACCTTTTCCGCGTAGCGCCGCAGCCGGTTCCAGTCCAGTTCGCTCCGCTCGTAGGCGGCTCTGCTCGGTCCGCTCACCGTGCTTCCTCTCCCTCGCCTTTTCCGGGTGTATGACCACTGAGCCAGGCCGTGCGGTGTGTGTTCACGGCGGGCAGGAGTCGACGGCTGCCAGGGACACGACCTCGGCGGTCGGCACCCGGCGCGGGGTACCGGCCTCGTCCGTGAGGATGGTGAAGGTCTTGGCCCCGCTGGTCAGCTCGCCGCAGAGGACGGCTCCGGGCGTCACCACGAGCACCCGGGGCCGCGCGTCCTGACCCTCGGTCGGGGTGTCGCGTGGAAGCCACCAGGACGTCAGCGTCATGGCGACGATCACGGGCAGGGAGATGAGCAGCGCGATCCTGGCCCTGCGGACGTCGGACCAACTCCTCGCCGCGGCAGCGGCTTTGTAACGGGCCAGGGACCCGTAGCGGCTGCGCACCCGGTCCCGGTCGACCGGTCCCGAACCACCCACCGCGGAAGCGCGCGACGCGGCCCACAGACCGAAGAGCGCCACGGTGAAGCCGAAGCCCAGGACGACGGTGACGACACCGCGCCAGGCGGGGTTCAGGTCGGCCATCCTGCCGGGCCCGCCCAGCATGAGCCCGGCGGCCATGACGGTGACCAGCAGCCCCAGTCCGGTGCGCCACTGTTCCGCGCTGGCCTGGGCCCGGGTGAGCGAGTCCTCCGCGTACTCACGCCATGCCGCGTCCTCCGCGAGTTCGCGCTCACTCAGTGGAGAGGCCGGCTCCCGGTATCGCGCCGGGGGCGTCATGCGATGTCGTCCCGGAGCACTTCGATGGTGAAGGTGATGCCGCAGCCCGTCGTCACGCCCGTGGGCCGGTTCTCGTGCGCGAGCTCGCAGTTGCACGTCACGTTGATACGGGTGTACGGGTCCGGGGTCCCCGCCGTGTCATCGCCGAGCACGCCCGACTCGCCGGCCGCGGTCAGGATCTCCTCGCCGGAGATGTCCCCCAGGCAACGTGGGCAGGCGCCGCTGATGACCGCTCGGGTGATCCCGCCGGAGCTCTCCACGACCGCTCTCAGTTCCGGGTCGTCCCCGACGCACATGGTGAAGGCGGCTTTCGTCCACCTGTAGGCCAGTGGTTCGTCGAGCTCGTATTTCAGGTCCTGATGTGCGCGGGGCGTCACCGCTGACCTCCGAAGGGCCTGTGTGTACCGATGGGAATGAGAGGGGCCCAGTGGTGCATGGCGAGCGAGCGGTAGTCCCGGCGGGCGAGGAACTGACGGGTGGCCTGGTGTACGGCCGCCGCCATGGTGTTCTCCGGGAGGGCGTCCAACACCATCTCCACGTAAGTGGTGGCCGGCCCGGAGTCGCCCAGCTCCCCCACGGTGGCCAGCACTTCGTCGGAGCCTCCGGCCAGCGCGAGCGTGGCGACGCTGATCGGATCGCTGGGGGCGCGGCCGGGGTAGGCACTGCCCCAGCAGGCGATCAGAGCGAGTCGCCGGGGCGGGCGTCGGCCGAGAAGGTCAGCGGGCAGGAGCCACTCGTCCGTGTCGAGTTCGAGGTAGTGGCCCGCTTCGGTGTCGGGCCTGCCGTGCCCGGTCAGCACCATCAGCTCTCGCCCGTCGTAGATCGCGCCGCGGGCCTCGGCCGCCGAGGACAGGCGACGGGGATTCCACCGGCGGTCCTGGAACAGATCCAATGGATGACGTTTCACGAGCGGGCTGCGCCACACGTCGACATCCACCGGCGATCGCGTGTGGGGCGCGGGGCCGTGCCGCGTGGCCAGTTGTCGCTGGATCGTCAGCGAGGGACAGATCACGAAACGTGCGACCTCGCCCAGGACCAGGCCGCCCTCCAGGGGAAGCGCACCCCACGGCACCCGCCACAGCTCACCGGCCGGGACGATCAGCAGGTCATGCCGGCCCGAGGCCACGAGTGCCGTGACCAGAGGCGGCGGGAGCAGTGCGGACAGCGGTCGCAGATCGCCGACCGTCAATGCCTGACGTTCTGTGGTCCGGTCTCCGGACCTGAGTATGGACAACAGGTCCAGCGCGGCCGGTGTCAGCCGAAAGCTGCCCATGGAGATGCGGTCTCCCGGGGCGCTCCACGACCAGCGCACCAGATCCTCCTCGACGGGGTCGAGGAGGATCTGGAGCGTGTGGCATCCGTCGGGCAGTGACTCAAGGAGCGCGTCGCCCTCGTCGGCCGGTGGGAGGTACACGGCTGCCAGCAGGTCGTCCAGCGACTTGCCCGCCCGGGGCTCGGCTCCGTGCCGGACCTCGAACGCGCCCAGGCGGCGTATCCGGTGCTCCCGGCGCTCGTCACCGAAGCGGTCTTCATCGGCACGAGTGCTTCTGCGGTGCGCGAGCAGTCCGCGGTCCGCCCTGGCCAGCAGTTCCTGGAGCTGGTCCAGTTCGTTGCCGGCCATGGCGGTGCTGTTCGCCTCCAGCAGGCCCGCCAGCCGGCGACCGGCCAGGAAGTCGGCCACCACGGCGAAGGTCTGGGGCGAGTGGTGCTTCTCCGCCGCCGACAAGGTTTCCTTGTACACGTCCCGGAAGCGGTGCCGGTACTCCTCCTGGAAGCGTTCCTCCTGGTGGTCGGCGCGGTAGGACTCGACCTCCACGACGGCCTCGCGCCAGGTCCGTAACGCGTCCTCCGCGGAGCCGCACTCCTCTTGTGCCTCTGCCAGTTTGCCCATTGCTTTGGACATGCCCAGCAGATCACCGATCTCCCGGTACCGCTCCAGAGACTCGGTGAACAGCTCCACTGCCTCGGCCCAGTTGCCCCGGCCTCGTGCCGTTCTGCCCAGATCCTGCGCGGCGTGGGCCTGCGCCCGGGGCAGCCCCGCTGACAGGGCGAGTTCCCGTGCCTTGTCGTACGCGTCCGCCGCGTCGTCGAACTGGCGGTTGTCCAGGTGAAGGTCCCCGCGCAACGAGTGCACGTTGACCAGCCCGTTCGGATCGCCCTCCTCCTGGAAGACCGCCATCGCGAGGTCGAGCCAGTCCCCGGCTTCCGAGTGCTTTCCGCGGCGGTGCAGCCAGCCGGCCAGCCGTTGGGCCGCGTTCCCCTGGCCCTGGGCCGACCGGACAGCCGCGAACGCGGCATAGGCGTCCCTGCCGTGTTGCTCCATACGGTCGAGCTCGCCGAGCCGCTCGGCACACTCCGCGGCGCCGAGCAGCGCGTTGCCCTGGAACACCGGGTCATCGAGGGCGGTGGCGATCCCCGCCGCCTCCCGGAACTGGTCCAGGGCGAGTTCCGCGGAGTGGTGCCACAGGGACAGGTACCCCCAGACGACCAGCGCTTGCGCTCGGCCGAAGCGGTACATCGACTCATCGGCGACCACCGTGGCCGTCTCGATGTGCTCGGAGGCGGCCTCGATGTCGTTCCGGTTCATGGCGACCTTGCCGAGCCCGACGTGGGCGTGCACCGTGGGCAGTTGTGGCCTGCTTCCGGTCTCCTCTTCGAGGAGGGCCCGGAACGCGGCCAGTGCCACGGTGGGCGCACCCGACCTCACGGCGTTGTCGCCTTCGGTTTCGAGGCGTAACTGCCGCACCCATGCTTCGGGCGTGAGGTCCGGATTCCACGGACCCGAGGGGGCCTCGGGGTCCAGCAGCGTCCGGTAGCGGCTGCGCAGGGCGATCGGTTCGGGAACGTCGATGCCCCGTACCAGAGCCCGCCTCCGTTCGGTGTCCGGGCTCTGCCACGCGGCCAGGAGTACCTCGCAGGCCGGGTGTCCGGCGATGTCCGTGACGTAGGAATCCCCCATTGGTCCCCTCTCCCCGAGGGCAGAAGATATCCAGCTCCGATCGGCCTGACCACCTCAGGAAGGGGAGTAACTCTTTCGGGTTATTTCCTGTCAACTTGTTCGATCTTTGTGTGGTGGTCAGTCGAACAGCGGTGCCAGCGCCTCCTCGCCCGACAGGATCCGCCACGCCGGGACCCGCACCGCGCGTTCCACCGGGCACGCCTTCGCCCCGTAGCCCCCGGACGGCAACTCGGTCAGGAGATCGCCCCGCGCGTGGGTCAGCCGCAGGTGCCGTGCCGGATCGGTACCGGGCGGTGGGCCGACGTCGATCAGGACCGCCGTGTTCTGCCCGGCCTCGGTGAACAGCAGGTCCACCGGGTGGCCGCCGACCACCGCCGCCCGCTCCAGGTCGGTGATCCCGCGCTCGGCGAGGTACTGCTGGAGCCGGTCGGCGAGTTCCTCACGGAACCCGGTCGCCGGCGTGGCCGTCACCGTCGGCACCTCGGCGTCGTCGGTGTCCGCCCCCAGGAGCGCCGAGCGGTCCGCGAGCAGGGTCGGCAGACCGCTCTGCCCCCGCCAGAACGCGTGTGCACCCACGGTGATCAGCTGGGACTTCGCCCGGGTCACCGCCACGTTCCACAGGTTGACCTGACTCGCGACCCAATGGGTCGTCCTCGGCGGGGTATTGTGCGTGGCCACGGGGCTCAGCACCATCACGTCGCGCTGCCCACCCTGGAAGGCGTGCACGGTGCCGACCCGGACGCGGTCGTCGTCGCGCCACACCCCCGCCAGCGCCTCCTTCTGTGCCCGGAAGGGCGTGACCACACCCACTGTGGCCTGCTGCGGCAGCCGCTCCAGCAGCTCGTCCACCACCCGTCGTACGGCCTCCGCCTCCGCCCGGTTGCGCCAGGACCGCCCGTTGCCCCCCAGCGCCGACTCGCCGCGCGGCACGTCGACCCAGCCCAGCGCCGGCGCCGGATCGGCTGCCCCCACCGGGTCGAGGGCCGGGACCTGCCTCCGTACGTCGGTGAGCACCTGCAACTGGCCCGCGTAGCAGTAGCTGTTGACGATGTCGGCGATCCGGGGGTGGCAGCGATAGTGCTCGTCGAGGAGCAGTGCGGAGTCACCGTGCTGCTCGGCCGCGTGGTACGAGGAGTAGACGTGGTAGGTGAGCCGGTGGTGCTCCAGCTGCGCCGCGCTCAGCCCGGCCCGGACCCGCGCCTGCTGTTCCTGCTGGGGTGACACGCCGGGGATGTGCCCCAGCTGCATCGGATCGCCGATGATCAGCGCCCGGCGGGCCCGGAACAGCAGTGGCAGTACCGACGGGATGGAGCACTGGCTCGCCTCGTCGATGACGACGAGGTCGAACAGCTTCGGGGTCAGTTCCAGCTGCCGCACCGAGTGCGTGCTGACGGCCCATCCCCTGATGTGCGCCATCAGGTTCTTCTGGCTGCGCTGGAAGCCCGAGCGGCTCCGCAGTGCCTGGAGCCGCTGCTGCATGAGTGCCCGCCCTCGCGTCAGCGCCTCGGCGGACAGCGCCCGCGACAGTTCCGCCGACAGCTCGGAGAGCGTGCCCGCCGCCTCCAGCCGTGACCGTCGCAGCCCGTCCTCGTCCCATCCCGTCTGCCGGGGGACGAGCGCCCGTACCTCCCGTTCCACAGCCACGGTGTCCGCCAAGGACTCCAGCAACTCCGCCGGCACCGGCCGCCCGGTCGCCCACTCCGGCCACGACGGCAGGTCCGGCCGGTCCGGTCGGTCCTCTCCCGCGTCAGCGGTCGCCGCCGCGACGAGCGCGGCCAGCGCCCGTCCCCGACGCCACTGGCCGAGCAGCCACCAGGGGGCACCGGCCACCTTCCGCGCCCGGTGCTCCCAGCGCCCCAGAGCGGCCGAACCGTCCTCACCCGCCGCCGCCCACACCCGTTCGAGGAGCGGCAGCGGCAGTGCCAGCGTTTCCGCCCGTTCCGCCCGGTCCCGGAGCAGCTCCAGCAGGCGGCCCTCCTCGCCGACGTGTCGCGCGGCCTGTGCCCGCAGCTCGTCGGCGGTCTTGCGCGCACTGCGCAACTGCCCGCCCACGGTGGCCGATCCGCGCCGCGGCGCCTGGACGGGCTCGCCCAGCAGCCCTTCCAGCTTGGCCCCCTCCCGCACCAGTGCCTCGGTGTTGCCCGTGCGCATCAGCAGCCCGGGAGCGATGTCGTCGCAGCGTTCGGCGACGACGTTCACGGCCTCGTTGTTCGTCGAGGCGACCAGTACCGACTGCCCGGCGGCGACACAGGTGGTGACGACGGCGGTGACGACCTCGCTCTTGCCCGTGCCGGGCGGCCCGGTCGCCACCGTCAGGGGCCGCGTCATCGCCGAGGAGATGACCGACTCCTGGCTCTCGTTGCACGGCCCCGGAGCCACCACGGCGACGGACGCGGACGCGCCCCGCGCCTTGCCCTCGCCGCCGCTCAGCAGCGCGTCCAGGGCGGTGCCGGGGATCTGCCCGGTCCGGGCCGACATCTGCAACAGGTTGTCCACCAGGGCCTCGGTGGCCTTGGCCTCCACACCCGAGGGCACCAGCAGGACGGCCGCGTTGTGCGCGCCGGGCCGCAGCGCCTGCATCACCGTCCGCTCGCTGAGCGCGGACGGGTCGAGTGGCTCCAGCTCCGGCAGCCCCAGCGTCTCCAGCAACTCCCGTACGGCGCGCAGCATCTGCGCGTCGTTGCCCTCCTGCCAGGACGGCTGCCAGTGCGCGATGAGGTCGGCCGCGTCGCCTGCGTCGAGCAGTTCAGAGACGACACCCGTGTGCAGGGAGGGAACGCCACTGGGCCGGAGCACGTCCCGGCCCTCCTCGTCCGGGGCCAGTTCCATCTGCTGGATGAGCAGCGGCGCCAGCTCCACGGTCGTACGGCGTCCCCGGGCCCCGCCGTCGCGCACCGGCAGGGTGATCGCGGGATAGCCGTACCAGTACTCCTGCTGCGCCCCCGTGTCACCGCCGCTCGCACCGGCCGACCTGTCCAGTGGCTTGGGTAGTGCCCCGGGCGCGGGAAAGACGGCACCCCGACCGGATTGGATGGTCTCCTCGCCCTGGCCCAGCAGGAAGTACTTCGAGCCGCGCCCGCTGTCCCGGTCGGGCCGCATGCCGGCCGCCGACGTAGCGGTGAGGCACTGCGCGTAGTACCGCAGCAGCCGTTCCCAGTCGACGCCGTCCCGCGCGTCCAGCGCGGCCAGTTCCCTGGCCTTCAGCAGGGCAGGGGACCGCCGGGCCGCCTCGGTCGCGTCGCGCGGCAGCGCCGGGAGGTGCACCGGGCGGGCCACCGACCGGGCGAAGGGCAGCTGGTTCGTGGCCCTGATCGTGGACTTGGTGGGCTGCTGCTCCTCCGGTACGCCGTCGCGCCTCATCTGCGCGGTCAGGTACTCGAAGAGGTCGTCCGGCGTGATCCAGCCGCCCTCCTTGATCCGCCCGTTGCGCAGCCCCTCCACGATCTCCCCGGTGAACCGGGACGTACCGAGGCTCGACCCCTCCGGCGCCATCGCGGACGCGGACTGAAGAGCGTCGGACGCGGTGATGAAGTAGACGCCCGTCGGCCGCAGCAGCGTGCTCGGCGCGGGCCGGGCGCGCTCCTGCGCCGGCCCCTTCGCGGTCCATCCCTGGACGACGGAGCCGCTGGAGCAGCAGTCCAGCAGCACCAGCTTCGAGGCGGCCCGGCACGACTGGAGCATCCGCTCCAGGAACTCCGCCGGGACCGCCGTACCCGGCAGATCGGCCGGGTCGGTGTCCCGGGTCAGGAAGTACAGCTGGTTGTCGTCCTCGCAGAACTCGCCGTGCCCGCTGAAGTACAGCAGGGCCGTCTCGCTGGGCTGCCGCGTGCTCAGGAACGTCTCGACGGCGTGCAGCATCTCCGCGCGGGTCGGCTCGGCGACCATCGCGCAGTCGTTGTACATGCCGATCTCGGTGTTCTCCAGCACGGCCCGCATGTAGTGCAGATCGGCGCGCACGGGTGGCAGGTCCGGGTACGCGTCACTGTCGTACGTGGACACGCCCACGAGCATGGCGAACCGGTCGTTGTCGGTCATCCGCGCTCAGCCCGCCGCAGGGCTGTCGCCGGGGCCGTGGAGCTCCGTGCGGCGGGGTGTCTCACCGCCGCCCGCGAGGAACCGGTGGATCCGCTCGTCGTCCTCGCGGGCCTCCTTCCCGGTGATGTGCAGGGTCGCTCCGTCCGGCCGCCGCACGACGATCGTTCGCTGCGGCACCCGTGCCAGCCAGATCTGCACCCCGGCGGCGACCAGCGATCCGGCGCTGATCAGCACGCCGATGGTGTCGGCCGTGAGCCCGCCCTTCAGCGACCCGTCGGCCGGCCCGCCCGTGTCCCGCCGGGGAACGTCCAGCGCCGCCTCGGGGTCGGCATCGGCGATCTGCGTGAGCAGTTCCCGGGCTTCCTTGCGCGCCCGGAGCGGGTCCTCGTCGACGATGGAGATCCGGAACCCGGTCCGTTCCTCGGGCGTGGTGGTCACAGCGCGTCCCCTCGATCTGCGGTGTGCCTGGTGGAGGCGTGAGCGGACGACGATAGTTGGCGGGTCTGACAGCGGGCGCCCGTGTTTCCGAAAACCCGTCAGGCGTTGGCGGGAAAGTGACTGATGGGAGACGGTGCGGGGGCCTCTCCGGGCAGCCACAGTTCCGCCCACACGGTCTTGCCCGGCCCGTCGGCGCGCGGGGCGACCGCCCAACGGGTCGCCAGCTGCGCGACGATGAGCAGGCCCCGCCCCGACTCCTCGTCCCCGGGCGTCTCCTGGGCGGTGAGCAGCGGTACGCGTTCGGTGCGGGTGTCGGTGACCTCGACGCGCAGTGTGCGTGGGCCGCCGGCGGTCTCGAAGAGTCGTAGGTGGAAGTCCCGCCCGGCGACATGCCCGTGCCGTACTGCGTTGGCGGTCAGCTCCGAAGTGATCAGCGACAACGTCTCGTTGGCGTTCCCGGTGTACGGGTGGCCCCAGGAGTCCAGCCGGTGGGAGACGAGGCGACGGGCCAGGCGTGCGCCGCGGGTGGACGAGGTGAAACGCATCGCGAACTCGCGGCGGACCGGGCGCGGCGCTGCTCCCGGTGCGGGGGAAGTTTCGTTGTTCATGTGGTCCACGCTGACGTGCCGGTTTTACCGTGACGAGATACGACGTGCACACGGGCGGTAGCTGTAGGTGAGGAGTCGGTGTGTGTAGGCGGGGCGGTGCGTGACGGTCGGCGCGGGGGCGCGTTGGCCGGGGAGGTGGTGCGGAGCATGAGCGAGGTGGCTGGGTTGGCCGAGGAGGAGGCCGGGACGGAAGGGGAGGAGCGGGAGTCGGGGGCGGGCTCCGGCATCCTGCGTGTCTTCGGACGCCAGTTGAAGAGGTTCCGGGTACGGGCGGGGCTGGAGCGGGCCGAGTTCGGCTCGATGACCGGCTATTCCGTGTCGACCATCGCCGCGTACGAGCAGGGGCGCCGGGTGCCGCCGCCGAAGTTCATCGACCAGGCGGACGAGGTGCTGGACGCGGGAGGGGTCCTCCAAGAGATGAAGGAGGAGGTTGCGCGGGCGCAGTATCCGGCGTTCTTTCGGGATGCGGCCAGGTTGGAGGCGGAGGCGGTTGAGCTGCATGTGTACGCCATGTACGCCGTCCCGGGCTTGTTGCAGACGGAGGCTTACGCCCGAGCGGTGTTTTCCATCCGCCGCCCTCTGCTCGACGATGACCGGATCGAGCAAGGGCTGACTGCACGCCTCGCGAGGCAGGAGATCTACGTGCGCAAGCCCGCGCCGCTGATGAGCTTCGTCTTGGAAGAGTCCGTGCTCCAGCGGCCCATCGGGGGTAGGGAAGTACTGCGGGGCCAGTTGGAGCAAGTGTTGCTCATCGGTCATAAGCGGAACGTTGAGATCCAGGTCATGCCGGTCTGCCGAGAGGACCATGGCGCACTGGGCGGCCCGTTCACCTTGATCGATACACCCGAAGGGCGGAGGATCGCCTATGCAGAGGTGCAAGGCGACAGCCGCCTCTACTCAGGGCAGTCGAAGGTCCGGGAGCTTGATGCCCGTTACGGGATTCTCCGAGCTCAGGCCCTCACGCCGAGTGAGTCACTGGCATACGTAGAGAAGTTGCTGGGAGAGACATGAGCGTTGAGCCTGAACTGACCTGGTTTAAGAGCAGTTACAGCACGGGTGATGGGGGCGAGTGCGTCGAGGTCGCTGTCAGCCCCCAGGCCATCCACGTACGCGACTCCAAGGACATAGCCCGCCGTGGCCTTGCGGTCGATGCGGCCGCTTGGACCGCGTTCGTCGGCTTCGCCGTCCGGTAGGGCGTTGGGTCTGCCCCTGGCAAGGCGCCAGGGGCAGAGCTGTGTCCGGCAGGGCCCGGCGACTACGCCTGTACGGCTTCTCGGACGGGCGGTGTCCAGCGCCCGGCGGCGATCTCCGCGTCCAGCCGAGCCTGGAAGTGGGCGTGCGCGGCCCGCATCTCGGCCTCTCGGTCGGCCTTATAGAAGGGGGCCTGGTAGCCCTCCGGGGGAGGGGTGCGCTCCGGGTCCTCCAGGTGGGCGAGGAGATCGAGGTAGTCCTGTTTGGTCTGGCCGTGGCCGTACGTGTTGAAGTCGCCCGCGATCTTGCGGCCGTTGGCGTCGAAGTAGGTCGCCGACTCGTAGGCGTACAGCTGTGGGTAGCGCGACTTGAAGATCGCGGCGAGCTGGTCGGCGGTGATGCCGAGCCAGACGGCGACGAGGGCGTCGAGTTCGACGAGGGCGGCTCGGCGCTCGTGTTCGGTACGCAGTGGGGTGTTGTACTCCCAGGTCGACTTGAGGCCGGCGGCGAGGGGCTTCAGGTGGGGCCAGTAAGGATTGGCCCAGTCCTCGTAGCCAGCCCAGCGAGGGTCGAACAGCTCGGTCCAGAGGGGGCCATAGTGAACGGTGAGGGCGTTCAGGCGGAGGGTGCGGAGGAGAAGGGCGGGGACAAGGGGGTGGACTGGGTCTACTGCGGGCATCTGCCTTGCGTTGGCAGGAGTGAGATCGGCGCGCCCGGTGATGCGCAACAGGTAGTCGAGTGGCAATGACGCCCAAAAGCCCGCGTTGAGCGCGGTCAGGCGATTGTCTGCCAGAGCTATCGACTGCACGGCGTGCACGTGGGAGGGTCCAGGCGGGATGAGGGCGGCGTGCAGGCAACGGCTGCTGTCGAAGGGGATCATTCTCCGCCAAGCCAACCGGTAATACGACGAGGAGGGTTTTCCGCGCCACGATTCCTGTGCCGCGAGGTACGTTGTTTCGTCAGTAGCCCTCACAAGGTTAGTCACCGGGACGAACGCTTCGGGCAGCTCCGTAGGTACGAGCAAGTCCCAGTCCCTATTGCTCCGACAGGGGACCCGCGGCTCCTTCGCAAAGGGGAGAGCCGATGCGAAGTGCGGTCCTTGGAGGATGACATCCGCGAGGTCAGGTACCCCCTGGTTAACCCAGCGGATCAGCCCGTGCTTTTTGTCCGTGGTCTCGTTGTATCCGCTAGAGATCATCGGATGGTAATCGGCCAGATTCCTGTGATACGCGGCGAGCGCCTCAATCGCGCCTTGCTCACCAACTAGGACCGGGTATAGCAAGGGAGTCTGCGCAGTCCCACCTGCTGATCCAGTTATGGCCTGCCAACTGGTCAACAACGCTGTATTTACATGCACCACGCGTTCGCGATGCGGGCGAATGTCCCATGACCCGTTATGCTTGATGCCGGGTGCCGCGCCTTGTCCATCATGGATCAGTGAATCGGGTAGAACGTCGGCGTCACGCAATTCACTGACATGCAGAAAGTCGGGTTCCTGTGGCGTGCCGTAAATGTGAACTCCGAATTCCTGAGACCAATTCAGGTCGTCGAAAGCCCATCTGTATGAGTTCACAAAATGTGCGTGGATGCGGAGGTGCCGGTAGGCGGCTGCACGGATGGCGCCCTCGCGTACACCGCCGAAGTGCGTGTCCGGGTGAATCATGCCCGCTCTGCCGCAAGGCGCAAGGTGCTGCCAAACCTGAGCCATGAAGGCTCGGTAAAGATCGCCTCGGGTGCCGACTAGGAGCGGATACACAGTCGGACTGCCTAGCGTTGCGACGGCCCCAGCATGAGGGGCCAGCTCGCTGAGGATGAAATCTCGACTCCCCGCACGCGTGGCCAGCAGCTCATCTTTGCGGAGGCGCCATTCCTCCACGCTCGGCTTGTCCGCCAGCATGAACCAAGGCTCCAGCTCCGCTAGAACCAGGTCTTCTTGCCACTGCGGCCGAACCCAAGGCGGATTCCCCACCTGCAAGTCAAACCCACCCCGCGCAAACACCTGCGCGAACTCCAACTCCCAGTGGAAGAACCCCTGAGCCTTAGCCACATCCCTCGCCGTGGCCGCCCACAGGAACCGGTTCTCCAGCCCCTGGAACCGCTCCATGCCCATCCACTCGGGCAGCTCGTCCTCATACACCGACAGGTCGTTCAGCGTCTCGAACGCCGACACCAGCGACTCACTCGGCACATCCTGCGTGCCCAGCAACGCCTCGGCGAAGTCGAGCCAGTCATCCAGCCCCGCCAGCGGAATGACCTCCCGGCGCTGCCCCTTGACCTGCTCCGCGCGGCGCCCGGTGCGGCGGCGCGACACCGAATCCCGCGTCAGTGTCATCTGCTGGGGCTCAGCCGAGAAACCCGGAAGCGCGTCCGCCTCCCAGGCCATCAGAACCCCGGAGTCCTCCTCACCGGCCGCAGCCGATACCCCGGCCGCCTCGAACTCCGCCGCCCGCTCCGCCAACGCCTCGGCCCGCGCGTACCGCTCATCCGTACCGTCCAGCAGCGCCGCACTCTGCACCGGCCAGAACCACAGCGCGCACCACGCGTCCATCAGTGTCTTCAGCCGCCAATACGGCGTGTCCTCGGCCTGGAGGTCGGCCAGCACCTCGTCCCGCTGCACCGCGACTTCCGGTCGCCGCAGCCAGTCGTCCTCCGCGCCCCACACCCCGATGCGCCGTGAGATGTCCCGCTCCGACAGCTCCAACCGCCGTACGACCAGCCCCCACAGGTACTCGGCCCGCCGGGCCAGCCCCTGAAGCCTGGCCGTCTCCTTGGCCGTCGGTGACTTGGCGATCGCCTTCCGCCACGCACCCAGTGCCTTGGCTGCCTCCGGAGCGAGCGCCTTCGCCTCCTTCTCGGCGGCTACCGCACCCCATTCCTTCGCCGGAAGGAGGAAGTGGTGCACCGAACCCTCCGGCAGCGCTGCACCCCCCACCGCGTCCGCCAACGCGAAACGCTCCGGAGTCGTCCCCAGCCAGCCGCCCTTCTTCAAGCGATCGGGGCCGTACACCTCCCGCCGTCCACCGATCAGCGAGTTGCCGCGCCGCAGGTGCAGGCCGAACCAGGGCGCTTCCATACCGGGGTGCATCGTGTTGAGCCACAGCGACACTTCGGCCAGCTCGACGGCCGTCTCGTTGAGGTCGACGCCAAAGGAGTTGTGCAGGGCGATGTATGCCTTGGCCTTCTGGAGCTCGACGGCGTACTGCTCGGTGTCGATCGACCGGCCCAATTCGCTCTGCCTGCGCCGCAGATACTCCGCCGAGACCTGGTTGATCGCCTCGTTGAGGAACGCGCCCGAGCCGAGCGCCGGCTCGCAGATCCGCCAGTTCAGCAGCTCCTTCGCCTCGGTCTCCTCGGTGAGCAGCTGCTGGAGCGCCAGCTGCACGGTGACCTTCGTCAGCGACTCCGGCGTGTAGTACGAGGCGGAGGTCTGCCGGTCGCGGCCGGAGAGGCGGTACACGAAGGAGCCCGGGGGGTACCGCACCCGGAGGTCCTCGCCCGTGTGCCTGTCCCGGCGACGTACGAACACCGAGTCGTCGTACTCGCCGATCTTCGACTTGGGGACCAGCCAGGAGCCGTCCTTCCGGTCGCCGCCCTTGGCGACCTCGTACAGCTCCTCGCCCGCGATGAAGCCGCTGTACGACATGAGGCCCTCGTACACCGCGCCGAGCTGGTTGATGCCGAGCTGGGCGTACGAGATGAAGCCGCCGCGTTCGCCCCGCTTTCCCCGGGTGATCATCAGGCTGTGCAGCACCTGGTGGAGCGTGGCGTTGCGCAGCCGGGTGTCGAGGTAGCGCACGGACTCGCCCCGGGCCAGGGCTTCGTCGGAGTCGAAGCGCGGGTCGGGGAGACTGACGTTGCCGATCAGCCGGATGGCATCCCGCTCGAACAGCTTGCTCTTCAGCGGCTCGAAGCGCAGGCCGACGTCCTCGCTGGTCTTGGCGTCGATGCCGTCGACCGTCGCCTCCACGCCGTGGGTGCGGCGGGGGCGGTAGCCGTCCTGGACCTTGCCGAAGAGCAGGTCCAGGGACTCGTAGAGGTAGAAGCCCTTGCGGGCGGTGTCGCTGATGGGCTCCCGGTCGGCGATCAGTTCGGCGAGGCGGCCGAGGCCGTACCCCTGCTGGTATTCGGGGTAGTCGGCCGGCAGGATGCCCAGCTCGGGGCGGGCCTCGGCGTAGAGGAGGAACAGGATCCGGTAGAGGTAGCGCAGCGACTCGCGCGTCAACTGGCGGCCCAGTTCAGAGAGTTCGCCGATGTCCTCGGGGTGCAGGCCCTGCTCGCGGAGCCGTTCCAGTACTTCGTTCGCGATGAGTTCGACGCTCTTGCGTAGGCCGTCGCGCAACTCGCTGGAGACCCCCACCGCGTGCTTCGCGGACTTGCCGACGAGTTCGGCGAGCGGGTTCTCGCCGCCCTCCTCCGGTGTGCGCAGCGAGTCCGCGCCGAACAGCGCGGCCACCGTGTCGAGTTCGCCGCCCACCCTGGTGTCGTTGCGCTGGAGAGCGGTGTCCAGGGAGACGCCGAGGGAGCGGCCCTCGCCCCACACCACCCGGTCGGCGAGGACGACCACCCCGCCGCACAGCAGCAGCACGTACCGGGGAGGTTCCTCGCAGGCGAACAAGAACCTTGCCAGCTTGTCGCCGGTCGCCAGCGAAGGAAGACCGTCGAGGGGCACAGGCTCCAGCAGCCGGCCCCGGCCGTTCTTGTCGAGGGCGGCATCCGGTTCGGCAGCCCAGCCGCAGTCCACCGCGACCAGGCCCTTCTCGGCGTGGGCGACCGGGATCTCATGGGTCTGCCCGGCGCGCACCACGGTGAGCGTGCGCGGCTTGGCGTCGTAACCGAGGGCGCGCAACACCTCGGCGTTGAGCGCCCGTACCCGCTCCCGCCATTCCGAGTCGCCGTAAGTCGCCTTCTCCTCGTCACTCTCCCGGGCCACGGGGATGCCGTCCTTGTCCTTGGGGACTGCGAAGAAGGACCGGGCTCGGAAGTAGTCGCGGCGCAACGCCCGCAACCCCGCGCGGGGGGTGACCGGCAGCTCGTCGGCGCCGGGCGCCGACGCATCGAGCGCGTCGGCCTCCATGGCGGCGGCAACACCTCCGGCGGGCAGTTTCGCCGCCTCCTCGCGGTCCTTCCATACCTGCAACAGGCCCGACTTGAGGTCCTTCGGCAGTACCTCGGCCAGATAGTGGGCCGAGAAGTAGTCGCCGCGGTTGACGAGGGAGTCGTACGTCATGGCAGCTTCTCTCAGCGGGTCGCGGCGGGGCGGGGCCACCACACGGCGGGCGGCGACAGCGGCGGGGGTCCGAGGTGGACGAGCGGCGGGCCGTCATTGTCCTTGTGGTCCGGGTCCGGCACCAACACCGCGAGTACCCGCAGCAGTGGTCGGCCTGTCGTCAGCAAGGAGTCGGCGAGGTCGGCCAAGCGTTGCCTGTCGCGTCCCTCATCAAGAGTTGGCTGATGCCAGGTGGCGAGCTTGCGCTTGTACTCCGCGATGGGCTCGCGCAGTGGCGCCTCCCAGGCGTCGCGGCGCTCGGCGAGGAATTCCTCTGCCCAGCGCAGTACGTTGGGCAGGGCCTCGCGTAGCTGCTTACTGTCGCGGTAGTGGCCCTTGTTGGCCATACTGGGGCCGACCCCGCAGCGGTGCAGCAGTGACACCATGGTGTCGTCGATCGCGCCCTGGCGAGTCACCCCCATCCACTTCACGACCGTGGGCCTGCCCAGCTTGTTCGAGTACACGCCCTGGACGAGATAGATGGGCTCCGCCACGTTCGCCGTGATCATGGGGGCCTCCTGGCGGCCCATCCCGACGAGGACCTTGTCGGTGAGCCACTCGACGACCGGGTGCAGGTCCGTGAGGAGGGAGATCTCCGGCCAGCTCGACGTGGACGACTCCCGGGCGCGCTGGAGGGAGTGTTCGGCGAGGCGGCGGTTGAACGTCACGAGCATGCGCTCGCGCAGCCGCTGCTCGCGCAGGTAGTCGCTCGGGAGCGCCTTGAGACGATGGACGAGTTCCGTCGGGGGACGGAACGAGAGCAGCCCCGACTGCTGGTCGCGCTCCAGGTCCAGCAGCTCGCGGGCGTCCGGGTACACCTCGCGCAGCGCGTCGTCCAGGAACTGCGCGGTCGAGTCGAAGAGACGGGGGAGCACGGGGCTCGCGGCGGCCCGGCCGCCTGACGCCTCCGTACCGGGAGCGGCAGCGGAGCCGCCGCTCTCCGTGGGTTCCGCCGGTGCCGCTTCTTCACCGACCGGGCCGAAGAAGTCCGCCAGGAAGTCGTCCAGCCCCGCATCCTCGCCGTCCGCGCCGGAGCGGCGGGCGTCCAGGGACTCGTCAACGGTCCGGCCGCGCAGCAGGTCCTGGATGAGGGACTTCTCCTCCGCCTCCGCCCGGTACAGACCGGTCACCGCCTCCGCCGTTCCCAGGGAACGGTGGGCCTGGTCCTCACGTTCCAGCAGCCGCTCGGCGACCACCGTGTCGTCCTTGGCGCCCTCGACCTCGCTGGTCAGGATCAGCGCGCGGAACTCCGGGGGCCTGGCCTGCCCGTAGCGGTCGATACGGCCGTTGCGCTGCTCGATCCGGATCAGCGACCACGGCACGTCGTAGTGCACCAACTGGTGACACTGGCGGTGCAGGTTGACGCCCTCGGAGGCCACATCACCGGTCACCAGGACCCGTACGGGCGTGTCGGCCAGGCCGAACTCCTCGACACACGCCATCTGCTGCTCGTCGGAGAGACCGCCGTGCATGATCCGGACGCAGTCCCGGGCGGCCCGGCCCTTGAAGCCCAGTGCAGCGGGCAGTACTTCGGCCAGCCACTCCAGGGTCTGCACGCGCTCGGAGAACACCACGACCCGTTCGTCGGAGCCGGGCCCGACACCGATCTCCTCGCGAAGCTGACGCACGAGCGCGGCGAACTTCGCCGAGTCCGCCTCGGTCAGGTCGGCGGCCAGTTCCGACAGCCGCTGGAGGGCAACCAGTTCGGCGGCGGTGCCCTGCGGGTCGTCCTTCTTCTCCAGGGTCTTGATGCGCGCGGAGACCGTGGCCCGCAGCGCCGCGTGGGAGGACAGGAACGACTTCAGCAGCGTGTACGGGAAGAGGGGCACCGAACTCACCGAGGTGCCGCCCTCACCGGGCAGCCAGACGGCCGCCAGCTCCTCGAAGATTTTCTCCTCGGCAGGGGTGGCCGGGCAGTGCACGGAGTGGGAGGGGCCGCGGTCCGCCCACTGGCCCTTCATCTGCTCCCGCACCTCAGGGCTGATCTTCGTCCGGCGGATGAAGAGGTGCTCGATGTCGGCCGCGCGGTAGTTCTCCGGGTCCCTGATCGCCACCGGGTCCAGCAGGCCGATCAGCTCAGCGAACGACTTCGCGTCGCCGTTGTGCGGGGTCGCGGACGCGAGGATGAGGGCGTCGGTGCGGGGGGCGAGGGTGCGTGCGAGCTGGTTGCGCAGGGAGCCGCGGTTGATCAGGTTGTGCGACTCGTCGATGACGACCGCGTCCCAGCGGATCTGCTCCAGATGGTGCTGGTACTGGGCGGTGTTCTTCAGGGTGTCGATGGAGACGATGACCCGCTTGAACGAGGTGAAGGGGTTGCGGCCGGCCGGGATCTCCCGCTGGATCCGCTCGATGCCGACCGAGTCCAGCCGCACCAGCGGGATCGCGAACCGCGTCCACAGCTCGTGCTGGAACTGCTCCAGCACATGCTGCGGGGTGACGACCAGGATGCGCTCGCCCCTACCGCGACGGATCAGCTCGGCCAGCGTCAGACCGATCTCCAGGGTCTTGCCGAGGCCCACCACGTCCGCGATCAGCAGCCGCGGGCGGAGGTTGGCGCCGGACAGGGCCAGCTCGGCGGGCCGCCGCTGGTACGGCAGCGAGTCCATCAGGAACGAGTCGGCCAGGGCGAGCCGACGCTCCGACTGGGGGAGCGCGGTGCGTCGCAGGACCGCCTCCAGGAACAGCCGGGAGCGCCGGTAGTTCGGGGAGTCGTCCATGACGAGCGTCGTCTCACGAGGGTCGAGCAGCTCGATGCGGTCCAGGCCGGAGAAGAACACGGCCTCCTGGTCACGGACGAACTCCGACACCCCGACGACCTCGATCCGGGTACCGTCGTCCTCCGTCGGCATCGAGCTCCTGACCAGCCACTCCTCGTCCCGCACGACCACCTGGGCGCCGGCCGGATACTGATCCTGGCCCGTGGTGACGCCGCTCTGCTCCGCACTTGTCTGGACGGCGGTCACCCGTGGCCTCCTGAGGCGGTTCGGTCGTACATGGTCAGGCCCCCCATCAGGGCCCGCCCATTATCGCGGGTCGCAGGGGCGTACGGGTCAGAAGGGAGTACTGGCCGCGTATGCCTCACGCAACCGCTGAGCGGTGATCCGGGCCTGGGCGGAATGCCGCAGGGAACGCCGTCGGACGCTGCTGTCATCACCGCCCAGGGTGCCCCGGCCCGCCGGGCGTACCGAGGGCCGCGCGCTGTCCCGCTCCGCCGTTCTGTCCGCCGGCGGCTGCCCTGCTGACGGGGAGGCGGGCGCGCCGTCGGCCGGTAGAGGCGCGGGGGTGTCGACACGGGCGAAGAGCAGTCGCGGATCCATGGGTGGCGGCACCTGGGCCGACGGCCCCGGCGGTGTGGACGGGAGCACCTCGGGATCCCGGCGGCTGGGCCGGAACCCGCTCGGCTCCTGCCGGGCCGGCCCAGGCGCTGCCATGCCCGGTTCCTGCCGAGGGGGTGGAGCGTCGACCGGGCCGTCCGACGTAGCTCGCGCTCGGGCCGACTCCTCCGTGGCCGGGCGGCTCACGGCGAGCAGGTCGTCGAGGACATGAGCTGGAGCGGCCGTGTAGTTCGTGAGCCTGCGCCGCGCCTGGGCGACCTTCAGTCCCTGTGCCTCGATGAGCACCCGGCACCGCCGTACGACATCGTCGAGCGCGGGCCGGTCCTCCGGACGGTGGGCCAGCATCGCCGTCAGCAGCGGTGCGAGTTCCTCCGGTGCCCCCGAGAGGTCCGGAGCGGTCGCGGGATCGACGACCTGGTGGAACAGGAGATGGATGTTGTCGGCCCGGTAGGGAGCATGGCCCGAGCAGGCGAACAGCAGCACGGCACCCAGCGCGTACACGTCGACCGCAGGAGTCAGCGGCTTCTCGCCGTTCGCCTGCTCGGGCGGCATGCAGGAGGGCGTGCCGACGACCGTGTTGGCAGCGGTCAGGGACACGCTGGACTCCGCGAACACCGCGAGGCCGAAGTCGATCACCTTCGGTCCGTTGGGGCCGAGGAGCACGTTGGCGGGCTTGAGGTCGCGGTGCAGCAGCCCTTGCTTGTGCACCGTCGCCAGCGCCTCCGCGAGCGTCGCGCCCAGAGAGGCGGTGAGCAGGGCGTCCAGCGGTCCGTGACTGGCCACGTGCCTGCTGAGGTCCAGCCCTTCGACGTACTCGGTCGCCAGCCACGGCGGGTCCGCCTCCGGGTCGGCGTCCAGGAGGGCGGCGATCCGGGCGCCCCACACCGTCTTGAGGATCTCCACCTCCTGGGCGAACCTCAGACGGGTCTCGGAGTCCACGACGGACGGCTTGATCACCTTCACGGCGGCCGGCTCACCGCCCGGCGACTCCCCCAGATACACCTGGCCCATGCCGCCCTGCCCGATCCGCCCGAGCAGCTCGTATCCGCCCAGCTCGGCAGGGTCGTCGGGGCTGAGGGGCGCGATGTGCACGTGGGTCCTCACAATCGGGACTGGCTGCCGGGGCAGGTGTTCATCGGCACGTTAGACCACTCCGTGCAGGCAACAACGGGCGGCGCCGTGCGGCGCGTGCCTTCCGCGTCATCCTTCGTCGGAGGCACCGGTGTCCGGCTCAGTGGTCGGAGGAGGTGTGGGCGGAGCCTGGGTCGGCTCCGGCCGTCTGCCGACGGGCCGGTAGCCCCTCTTCCCGTTGGGGTCCAACCGCGGTCGAGTTTCGGTCACTGGTCGCGTCTCCGTCCGCGCTCACGGGAGGTACTTCGATGAAGTCGAGATACTCCACATCGTCCATCCGAATATAGATCCCGCCGGAATGCTCCAGCGGGCGTTCGAACAGTCCGGTGGCGGACAGAGCCCAAGCGGTCTGCAGATACAGGTCCGCGGCTTCCGGGTAGCTCGACGTGTAGGAGTCCTCGCCGTAGTACCCGCCGATCCAGCGGCCGCTCTTCAGCCGCGCCCGCACCAGGCAGTGGCCCCGGCGCTGGAAGATCCAGTCCCACGCCGTGGGCGTCGGGTCATAGGCCGACCCGCTGCCGCGCGAGCGCAGCCAGGACGCGAACCACGCGGCCAGAGCCGGAACCGCTATCAACAGGGTTGCCGCTGCCACGGCCGCGACCCGCGGAGTCTCTGCCGCGCCCGCCAGCCAGCCGTTACGACGGTCGTACACCAGGTGCACCAACCAAGGGCCTGCGAGTAAGACGTAGACGGTGTCGAGAGCGATGCCCGCCGTCACCGCTCGGAGCACGCGTTCTCCCAGGTCCCTGTGCCCCGGGGCCAGGCCATGGGCGCGTTCGCGGACGAACTGGTAGGTCACGCCGGGAAGCACCAACAGAAGAACGATCACTACCTGGGCGACTGTTGTGGGCGCGTGCGGCATCGCCGTATGTCCTTCCGGATGGCTCGGTCAGGGCTCTTGCAGCCGCTGGTGGCCTGAAGTACCCCCAGTGTCGCGGCAACTTGTGGGCGCCACAGACATACTGCCGTGGCACTTGTGCATGGTTGGGAAACTGGGGGGCGACTGATGCGGGACAACTTGTTCAGGATGCGTACCGCGTGGGTCGACGGCCTTGCGGCTCGGGTTTGTCGCGAACTCGGGCCCGACCGGCGCCGATACGACATGTTCCCCTCATGGGTTACGGACGAGCCGCTGGCGCTCGCCGCCCTGTTGGCCCGCATCGCTGTGGAGGACATCAAGGGCAGCTCTCCGCAGGACATCAGCGACCATCTTCGATCGACCTCCCTCGTCGATTCCAGAGCACCCGGCCCCGTGGTTGCCGAAGACCTCGTCATGCCTGTTCTGCGCTCGGTTCGCAGCGAAGGCGTCCCGTGGCAACGGTGGTGGGACGTCGCCGGCTTCCATGTGCTGCTCATCGAGTTGTGGGCTGGACGCCGACTCTCGACTCGATCCAGGGAGAGGGTGCGTGAGGAACTGACGAGCGTGTGGTGCCTCCCTGCCCAGGACCTGGAAGTCGTCCTCCGCAATGCCGCAGATCCTTACGCCTCGTTGCCGCCGGACCTCCTTCACGCATCGGCCACCGGCAGGGCGAGTACGTGCTTGCAGACCCTTGTCTCCGGCGGCTGGATCAAGATCACCGGGGACGAGGACGTCCTGCGAGCCAGACCGGCACTGACTGGCAGACCTGACCTCGTGGAGGTCGCGAGGCGCCTGCAGCACCGCATGCATCTGGAGAGCGCGGTAGAACGCATCAGGAACCCTTCGGAGGAATTCCTCGCAGGGCTGCGTGAGGATCTTGAGGTGTGGGAAACCCAGATGGGCGAGTTCGCTTCCCACCTGACAGCGTACGAGCTCGCATTGATGGAACCCGAGGTGGGGGACGATCGGTATGCAGATGAGTGTCTCGTGGCAGGTAGGGAAATGTATAAGTCCCCAATGCTGGTGGACGATGCTCTCTTGTGGGAATCGAATGCAGGCGAACTCGGCGCCTCGGTACCCGACTGGATGGTCGAAGAAATCGTCACTTGCGGAACCCGGTTCTTTCACACACAGGTAGGCCCCCACCCGGTCTGGCTGGCCACCGCTGAGACGGACACTCACCTGGCCGCCATGCAAGCGTTGATGGATCCGAGTGCGCGGTGCGGCTTCGGAATCGTGGACTACGGTGATGGCATCAGGATCTGGTTGGTGTTTCCCACGCCTCCCGGCGACCCGGGCCCTCCGATGCGCGCTCCGTACACCTATTCGCTGGCCTGGGTGGAACATGCCTGGGAACTACTGCATCTTGCGACCGTCGGATATGCCCGCCTCACCGTCGTCCGGCTTGTGGACGACGGTGAGCTCAGGCCTGTGGGCAGCATCTGGCTCCCCCTGCCGGAGGAGTTGCGCGCTCAGTGCAAGGAAGCCGCCATCACGGCGCTCCGTCGGCTGGTTGGTGACGAGACGCAGAGCATCAAGCAGAAGATGGCCGGCGAAGGTCTCCATCAGGTCGCCGAGTCGGCCTTCTGGAGCTGCGAGAACGCAAAAGGTGAGGATATCCAGGACGAACTTGTCTTGGTCTCCGACGCCACTGAGTACCGACACTTCATGTCCGCCGCGCGCCGCCTCGCCGGTGCACGTGCACTCCAAGCGTCGCACCTGCTTGACGGAGGAGACGCATCTGGGATGAACGTGGACCTGAAGGCCGCTGTCGAAGAGCGCCAGCGCACTCTGGAACTCCTCCGGGCAACCGCGGGCCGAGGGGAGACGAAAAAGGGTCACAGGAGTGAACCCGAAATACCCCTGCTGGGCGAGCAGACGGCTTTCGTGCATCTGATCAACCGGTACGGGACGATTCAGCTCGCCGCATGCAGGAGTCGTGCAGGCCGCGCACACGTCGATCTTGTCTCGTGTGAGGAGATTTCCCTCGGACGCTTTCCTGAGGTCGTAAGTGAATGGGCAAAGCTACCGCAGGATGCTCCCGGGCGAATGTGGCATCACTTCCTGGAACAGGCCCTCGCCGGCTGCAGTGAAATGGTGGAAGCAATCATCGACATGAACGAGGACGATGATCTTCGTCGATTGATACTCAGTCCCACGGCTCCACTGGAGCTACTGCCACTCCATGCCGTTCCCCTTCGTGCCCCGCGAGCTGTGACTCTGAGCGACGTTTTTGATCATGTCGCTTACGCTCCCACGGCCCGGCTGGCGTCGGCCATCAGGAGCTCCCGGCGACAGCCGGCCGCAGTCGAGGTCCTCGTGGTGGCACACAGCGGTGAGGGGGTGCCCGGCTTTGAGTCGATCGGCGGGCCGCTCTGCGAGGCTGACTTGATCGCCGACCTCTACGACCATGCCGAGGTCCTCGCGCAGGACGAGGCGACCCCCGGCCGTGCTCTGGAAGCGATGACCAGGGCGCGGATCGTCCATGTGGCATCGCACGGCCTGACGCATCTCAACCGCTGGGCTGCCGGAGTCGTGCTGCAAGGCGATTCGCTCGGAGCAGCCACTTTGACCACGAGCAGAATCCTCGCCGAAGGCGCCTTCAGCAGCGTCGACCTGGTCATCCTGAATGCTTGCAGGACAGGCACGCACGAAGGAATCGGTCGTACCGTGCAGACCTTGCGCAGTCTCGAGTCCGCGTTCCTGGCTCGCGGAGCGAAGGCGGTCGTTTCCACACTCTGGGAGATCACAGATCTGCAAGGCGTCGTCTTCTCTGCTGTACTCCATGCCTATCTCGGCGCAGGCGTGAACCCTCAGACCGCTTTCACTGACACCACTCGGTACCTCCGTACACGTCAGTGGGAAGTGCCCTCTCAGGGAGGGCCGTTGCTCTCCGCCGAGTCGGCCATTCACTCGGTGCTTCCGGACTGGCGAAGCCATCTGGATCAACAGGTCATGGACAACCCGCTGTTCTGGGCCGCCTTCAAGATCACCGGAGCTGTGTGAGTCCCAATTCTAGCTCAAGTCCCGTCGGCTCTCCGCCAGGCACGGCCGTGCTCGATCCCACCCGGACTCGGGTCGCGGTGCTGGCGGCGACCGACACCGATGTCCACCGCGACGCTCTCGGATAGCGGGAAGTCGTCCCTGGCACCTTCTTCGCCCTTGTCGTCACAGTGGGCCGAGATCCTTCCGGCCCCGTGAAGAAGGACGTGGGCGTTACCAGCACCGTGCTGCGGACCCACCGCTGGATTCCGGCCGCAGGGGTGCGGAGACCACGCTGCTCCGGCCGGACGTAACGCTCGGGGTCTTCGGCGAGGCGCTCGGAGCCTCGGCTTACTCACGCTGGCGTGCGGCCGTATCACCTGGCCCCTGGTGAGAACCGTTCTCGATGAACGAACGCGTGACGTGCATGTCCCAGAAGTCCCAGGGGCAACTGCGAGTCCCCCCTGCCCCGCATCTGTGCAGGTCAGGAGGGGTTTCGCGCGGCTTTCCCAGAGCCTTCAGATGTCCCGGAACGTCTCGATCTGCGCCCCCACCGAGTTCAGCCGCTCCGCCAGGTCCTCGTAACCCCGGTTGATGACGTACACGTTGCGCAGCACCGACGTGCCCTCGGCCGCCATCATCGCGAGGAGGACGACCACCGCAGGGCGCAGCGCCGGCGGGCACATCATCTCGGCGGCGCGCCAGCGCGTCGGGCCCTCGACCAGGACGCGGTGGGGGTCCAGGAGCTGGAGGCGGCCGCCGAGGCGGTTCAGGTCCGTGAGGTAGATCGCGCGGTTGTCGTAGACCCAGTCGTGGATGAGGGTCTTGCCCTGGGCGACCGCCGCGATGGCCGCGAAGAACGGGACGTTGTCGATGTTCAGGCCGGGGAACGGCATGGGGTGGATCTTGTCGATCGGCGCCTCCAGCTTGGAGGGGCGGACGGTGAGGTCCACCAGGCGCGTACGGCCGTTGTCGGCGAAGTACTCCGGCGTGCGGTCGTGGTCGAGGCCCATCTCCTCCAGGACCGCCAGCTCGATCTCCAGGAACTCGATCGGCACCCGGCGCACCGTCAGCTCCGACTCGGTGACCACGGCCGCCGCGACCAGGCTCATCGCCTCGACCGGGTCCTCGGAGGGGGAGTAGTCCACGTCGACGTCGATGGTCGGCACGCCGTGCACGGTCAGGGTGGTGGTGCCGATGCCGTCGACCTTGACGCCGAGCGCCTCCAGGAAGAAGCAGAGGTCCTGGACCATGTAGTTGGACGAGGCGTTGCGGATGACGGTGATGCCGTCGTGCCGGGCGGCCGCGAGCAGCGCGTTCTCGGTCACCGTGTCGCCGCGCTCGGTGAGGACGATCGGGCGGTCGGGGCTGACCGCGCGGTCCACCTGGGCGTGGTACTGGCCCTCGGTGGCGGCGATGTCCAGACCGAACCGGCGCAGCGCGATCATGTGCGGCTCGACGGTGCGCGTACCGAGGTCGCAGCCGCCGGCGTACGGCAGCTTGAACGAGTCCATGCGGTGCAGCAGCGGGCCGAGGAACATGATGATGGAGCGGGTGCGGCGGGCCGCGTCCGCGTCGATCGCCGCCAGGTCCAGCTCGGCCGACGGCACGATCTCCAGGTCGACACCGTCGTTGATCCACCGGGTGCGCACACCGATGGAGCCCAGCACCTCCAGGAGGCGGTACACCTCCTCGATGCGGGCGACGCGGCGCAGCACCGTGCGCCCCTCGTTGAGCAGTGAGGCGCACAGCAGCGCCACGCACGCGTTCTTGCTCGTCTTCACGTCGATGGCACCGGACAGCCGGCGCCCGCCGACCACGCGCAGATGCATCGGACCGGCGTAGCCGAGGGACACGATCTCGCTGTCGAGGGCCTCCCCGATGCGAGCGATCATCTCAAGGCTGATGTTCTGGTTGCCGCGCTCGATCCGGTTGACGGCGCTCTGGCTGGTGCCGAGCGCCTCCGCCAGCTGCGACTGAGTCCAGCCCCGGTGCTGCCGGGCGTCACGGATGAGCTTGCCGATGCGTACGAGGTAGTCGTCTGCCATGGGCTTGAGGTTATCTCAGATATGAGATGTCACCCGACCGGGGGGGTCCGAACGGGTGACGGGCTGTCAATCCCGCCCGGCGGCCTCAGCGTCGACGCGCCTTGGTGGTGCGCCGCCATCCGAAAGGTCCGGGCAGATCCATCGATGTCGTACGACGTCCGGTGCTGCTGCGGGTGTAACGCGGGCCGTTCTTTCCGCCGCCGGTGGTGATGGACCAGGAGCGCTTGTTGATGTTCAGGCGCACCCCCGGAAGGATCCGGAAACTCTTGCGGAACGTGAGCGGCATGCCTGTCTCCCCTTCGTATGGCGTGGATGTCGTGCGTGGGTACCCGGTTCGGATACCCGGGAAAGAGGCGCACATGACCGCACGGTGGACGCCGGGGCATGACCATCCGGCGCTCGTGTACTAGAGTTATCTCGACATCGAGATATCTGCCGAGAGAGCACTCCAGCCGCCACCCCGGTAAGGGTTACCTAACTTAGCCTTACCTTAGCGGATCGGCCAAGATGCCGTGGCGGCAGGATCGTGGTGGTACGCGCACATCAATGAAGGAGACTGTCGTGTCGGCGAACAGCTTCGACGCCCGCAGCACGCTGCAGGTGGGCGACGAGTCGTACGAGATCTTCCGGCTGGACAAGGTGGAGGGCTCGGCTCGCCTGCCCTACAGCCTCAAGGTCCTGCTGGAGAACCTGCTCCGCACGGAGGACGGCGCGAACATCACCGCCGACCACATCCGTGCCCTCGGTGGATGGGACTCGCAGGCCCAGCCCAGCCAGGAGATCCAGTTCACGCCGGCCCGCGTGATCATGCAGGACTTCACCGGCGTCCCCTGTGTCGTGGACCTCGCGACCATGCGTGAGGCCGTGAAGGAGCTGGGCGGCGACCCTGCGAAGATCAACCCGCTGGCCCCGGCCGAGCTGGTCATCGACCACTCCGTCATCGCCGACAAGTTCGGCACCCGCGACGCCTTCGCGCAGAACGTCGAGCTGGAGTACGGCCGCAACAAGGAGCGCTACCAGTTCCTGCGCTGGGGCCAGACCGCGTTCGACGAGTTCAAGGTCGTACCCCCGGGCACCGGCATCGTCCACCAGGTGAACATCGAGCACCTGGCGCGTACGGTCATGGTCCGAGGCGGCCAGGCGTACCCCGACACCCTCGTCGGCACCGACTCGCACACCACCATGGTCAACGGCCTCGGCGTGCTCGGCTGGGGCGTCGGCGGCATCGAGGCCGAGGCCGCCATGCTCGGCCAGCCGGTCTCCATGCTGATCCCGCGCGTCGTCGGCTTCAAGCTGACCGGCGAGCTGCAGCCCGGCACCACCGCCACCGACCTCGTCCTCACGATCACCGAGATGCTGCGCAAGCACGGCGTCGTCGGCAAGTTCGTCGAGTTCTACGGCGAGGGCGTCGCCGCCACCTCCCTGGCCAACCGCGCCACCATCGGCAACATGTCGCCGGAGTTCGGCTCCACCGCCGCGATCTTCCCGATCGACGACGAAACGATCAACTACATGCGGCTCACCGGCCGCAGCGAGCAGCAGCTCGCGCTGGTCGAGGCGTACGCCAAGGAGCAGGGCCTCTGGCTGGACCCGGCCGCCGAGCCGGACTTCTCCGAGAAGCTGGAGCTGGACCTGGCGACGGTCGTCCCGTCGATCGCCGGCCCGAAGCGCCCGCAGGACCGCATCGTCCTCGCCAACGCCGCCGAGCAGTTCAAGACGGACGTCCTCAACTACGTCGACACCGTGGACGAGGCCGGCCAGGAGTCCTTCCCGGCCTCCGACGCCCCGGCCATCACCCCGAACGGCGCCCCGTCCAACCCGGTCACCGTGACCGCCCCCGACGGCACGTCGTACGAGATCGACCACGGCGCGGTGACGGTCGCGGCCATCACCTCCTGCACCAACACCTCTAACCCGTACGTCATGGTCGCCGCCGCCCTGGTGGCCAAGAAGGCGGTGGAGAGGGGCCTGACCCGCAAGCCGTGGGTCAAGACCACCCTCGCCCCGGGCTCCAAGGTCGTCACCGACTACTTCGAGAAGGCGGGCCTGACCCCCTACCTCGACAAGGTCGGCTTCAACCTCGTCGGCTACGGCTGCACCACCTGCATCGGCAACTCCGGCCCGCTGCCGGAGGAGGTCTCCAAGGCCGTCAACGACCACGACCTCGCGGTCACCTCGGTCCTCTCCGGCAACCGGAACTTCGAGGGCCGTATCAACCCCGACGTCAAGATGAACTACCTGGCGTCCCCGCCGCTGGTCGTGGCCTACGCGCTCGCCGGCTCCATGAAGGTCGACATCACCCGGGACGCCCTGGGCGCCGACCAGGACGGCAACCCGGTCTTCCTGAAGGACATCTGGCCCTCCGAGGCCGAGGTGAACGACGTCGTCGCCAACGCCATCGGCGAGGACATGTTCTCCAAGTCCTACAGCGACGTCTTCGCGGGCGACGCCCAGTGGCAGGCGCTGCCGATCCCGACCGGCAACACCTTCGAGTGGGACGCCGAGTCCACCTACGTCCGCAAGCCCCCGTACTTCGAGGGCATGGCCCACGAGCCGGCCCCGGTCGAGAACATCTCCGGCGCCCGGGTGCTCGCCAAGCTGGGCGACTCGGTGACGACGGACCACATCTCGCCCGCCGGCGCCATCAAGGCCGACACCCCGGCCGGCAAGTACCTCACCGAGCACGGTGTGGAGCGTCGTGACTTCAACAGCTACGGCTCGCGCCGAGGCAACCACGAGGTCATGATCCGCGGCACGTTCGCCAACATCCGCCTGCGCAACCAGATCGCGCCGGGCACCGAGGGCGGCTACACCCGCGACTTCACCCAGGCCGACGCGCCGGTGTCGTTCATCTACGACGCCTCGCAGAACTACCAGGCCGCCGGCACCCCGCTGGTCGTCCTGGCCGGCAAGGAGTACGGCTCCGGCTCGTCCCGGGACTGGGCCGCCAAGGGCACCGCGCTCCTCGGCGTCAAGGCCGTCATCGCCGAGTCCTACGAGCGCATCCACCGCTCGAACCTCATCGGCATGGGCGTGCTCCCGCTCCAGTTCCCGGAGGGCCAGTCGGCCGCGTCCCTCGGCCTCACCGGTGAGGAGACCTTCGACTTCACCGGCGTCGAGGAGCTCAACAACGGCACCACCCCCCGCACGGTGAAGGTCACCACCGACACCGGCGTCGAGTTCGACGCGGTCGTCCGCATCGACACCCCCGGCGAGGCGGACTACTACCGCAACGGCGGCATCATGCAGTACGTGCTGCGCAGCCTGATCCGCAAGTAAGCGGACCGGCAGGGCAGTTCACGGCAGTTCGAGGGCCGCGTTCCCGGGTGACCGGGGGCGCGGCCCGCGCCGTTCCCTTACTCTCCGGGCCGTTCGCGGACTCCCCGGGCAGGACCCAGGATCCGCCGGTCACCCGCCCCGGTACTTCGCCGCCGCGGCCTGGGCCAGGTCCTGGGACTTGTCCAGGGCCGCGTCCACCGACTGCTGCCCGGCGATGGCCGCGGCGATCTGCTGGGAGACCGCCGTACCCAGCACGGCGAACTCCGGGATGCCGAGGAAGCCGATGCCCTGGTAGGGGCGGGGGCCCACGCCCGGGTTCCTCGGGTCGGCGGAGTCCGTCGCCGCCGTGAACTCCTGCCGGTACCAGGCACCGGCAGCCTGCTGGTACTCGGGCTTCTCGTAGAGCGACATGCGGTTCCCGGCGGGCGCCGAGGTCCAGCCCACCTCCTGGCCGACCAGCTCCTGGAACTCCTTGGAGGAGGCCCAGGAGATGAACTCCCAGGCGGAGTCCTTGTTCCCGGAGGCCTGCTGGACGCCCCAGGCCCAGGTCCACAGCCAGCCGGCCTTGGCGGTCCTGTCGTGCGGGGCGGGGACGTAGCCCACCTTGCCCTTGACCGAGGAACCGTCGGCCTCGATCGACGAGGCCAGCGACGTGGCGTCGTACATCATGGCGCACTTGCCCTCGACGAAACGGTCCAGGATCTCCAGCACGCCCATCCGTTCGGCGCCGGGCTGGCCGTGGGTGCGGAGCAGGTCGACGTAGAACCCGACGGCCTTCTTGAACTCCGGTGAGGTCAGGCGGGCGTTCCAGTCCATGTCGTACCAGGCGCCGCCGAAGGTGTTGACGACCGTGTTGATGGGGGCGAGGTTCTGGCCCCAGCCGGGCAGGCCGCGCAGGCAGATGCCGCTCGCGCCCTCGGAGCCGTCGACCCGCGAGGCGAGGTCGGCGACCTGCTCCCAGGTCGGGTCCGGCGGCATGGTCAGCCCGCCCTTGCGGAACAGGTCCTTGCGGTACATCAGGAAGGAGCCCTCGCCGTAGAAGGGTTCGGCGTAGAGCTTGCCGTCCTCCCCGGTCAGCGAGGACGCCAGGTTCGGGAAGACGTCGTCCTGGTCGAAGTCCTCGTCGGCCTTCACATAGGAGTCCAGCGGGGCGAGCCAGCCGTTGTCCGCGTAGATCGGCACCTCGTAGGCGCTGACGCTCGCCACGTCGTAGGTGCCGGCCTGGGTGGCGAACTCGCGGTTCATCTTCTCCCGCGCCTCGTTCTCCGGCAGCAGCGTGTAGTCGACGGAGATGCCGGTCTCCGCCGTGAAGTGCTTCTTGGTGAGCTTCTTGAGGGTCTGGATCTGCGGCACGTCCGTCGCGAGCACACGGAGGCCGGCCCGCTCCTCGCCGCCGGACGGATCGGTGTCACCGCACCCGGCGAGGACCAGACCGGCGGCAGCCGTGAGAGCCACGGCCGCCTGAATGAGGCGGCTGCGTTCCATGACACATCGCCTTGTACCCACGTGTGCCGCTTGTTAGGCATTTTGTAAGAAAAAGGAATGATGGGTGCATTTTCCAAGCAGGTCTGCGCTCAGGGGCGGCCGCGTCTGGCCTGAGCGCGCCGGGACAACGCGTCCGCCGCCACGGCGGCCAGCAGCACCCCGCCGGTGATCATGAACTGCACGGCGTCCTGGACCCCCAGCAGCCCCATGCCCGAGGCGATCGACTGGATGACCACCACACCGAGCAGCACCGACCAGGGCGAGCCCCGCCCGCCGAACAGACTCGTCCCGCCGATGACGGCCGCCGCGATCGCGTTGATCAGCAGCATCCCCGAACCGGCGGCACGCGCCGTCGTGGGGCTCGCCGAGGTCAGCCCCGAGGCCACGAACAGTCCGCCGAACGCGGCCAGCGTCCCCGACACCATGAACATCGCGACCCGCACCCGCTCCACCCCGATGCCGGCCCGCCGCGCCGCCTCGACCCCGCCGCCGAGCGCGTAGACCTGCCGCCCGTAACGGGTGCGGCGCAGCACGTAGTCCGAGACGACCAGGACCACCAGGAAGATCAGCAGCGCGAGCGGCAGTCCCTGGAACCGGTTGAGGGTGTGGGCCGCGGCGAACGCGACCACCGCGAGCAGAGCGGTGCGCAACCAGATCTCGCCCCCGGGCCGGTAGGGCATCCCGGTCGCCCGGTGGCGGCTCCGCCGGCGGCGGGCGGCCAGGAAGTACCCGCCCGTGCCGAGCGCCGCGACCGCGTACGCCGCCAGGTCGTTGTCGAAGTGCCGGCTGGTCAGGGAGGCGACCAGGCCGTCCTCGTCGATGTTGATCGTGCCGCTCGCCCCCAGCAGGTAGAGCGTCAGACCGTTCCAGATCAGCAGCCCGGCCAGTGTCACCACGAACGCGGGCACGCCGAACCAGGCATGGAAGAACCCGTGGAAGGCGCCCACCGCCGTGCCCGCGGCCACCGCCACGATCACCGCCAGCCACTCCGGCACCCCGTGGTTCACGTTGAGCACGGCGAACGCCGCCCCCGCCAGGCCGCTGACCGAGCCCACCGACAGATCGATCTCCCGGATCAGCAGCACGAACACGATGCCGACGGCGACCAGCCCGGTCCCGACGATGTCCACGCTCAGGTTGGACAGGTTGCGCGGCGAGAGGAACTTGTCGTCCAGCCCCTGGAAGACGATCCAGATCACGATCAGCCCGGTGATGACCAGCAGCGGCCCCCGCTCGCCGTCGCGCACACCGCCGCGGAGGTCCCGGACGTACTCCCGCACACTGTCCTGCCAGCCGCGGGCGGCGCCTGGCTCGCGGCCGGTGGTGACCGGCCCGGCACTGCCCGTCCCGGCCGGCCCGCCGTCCCCGCGCGGCCCCCCGCGGCTCACGGCCACGCCTCCTCGTCGCCCTTCGTCCGATGGGCCACGGCGTTGTCCGCGGCCCCGGTGACGGAGGAGATGATCTGCTCCTGGGTCACGGTGCTCACGTCGAACAGACCGTTGTTGCGGCCCAGCCGCAGCACGGCGACCCGGTCCGCGACGGCCTTGATGTCGCCCATGTTGTGACTGATGAGGATGATCGCCATCCCGCGGTCGCGCACGCCCTCGATCAGGTCGAGCAGATGGCTGGTCTGCTCCACGCCCAGGGCGGCGGTCGGCTCGTCGAGCTGCAGCACCTTGGGCGAGCCCATCAGCGAGCGGGAGATCGCCACGGCCTGCCGCTGCCCGGCCGACAGTGCCGCGACCGGCATCCGCACGTCGGGGATGCGGATCGACAGGGCCCGCATCAGATCACGGGCGCGGCGCTCCATCTCGACCTCGTCGAGGACGCCCACCCGGTCGATCTCGCGGCCGAGGAAGAGATTGCCGACCACGTCCAGGTTGTCGCACATGGCGAGGTCCTGGTAGACGGTCGCGATGCCCAGGGCGTGGGCGTCGTGCGGGCGCCTGATCTGCACCAGGCGCCCCTCCCACTCGATGATGCCCCGGTCGGCTGGGCTGACCCCGGAGATCACCTTGACCAGTGTGGACTTGCCGGCTCCGTTGTCACCGGCCAGGGCCACGACCTCCCCGGCCCGGACCTGGAGATCGACGTCCACGAGCGCCTGGACGCCGCCGAAGCGCTTGGTGATGCCGCGCAACGCCAGTACGGGGGGATGGGCCACGGGGACCACCTCGCTCACCGGGTGAGCCCGGCCCGGTCACAGGCCGGGCGGAGCTTCGGGGTGCAGATCTGGTCGATCGTGTAGACGGCGTCCCGCACGAGCGTCCGGCCGATCGTCTCGCGCGTCACGGCGGTCGGGGTGAGCAGGATCGCCGGGACGTCCTTCGTCGTGGGGCTGTCCACCTGCGTCGTGACCAGGGCGTCGATGTCGTTGCCGCGCGCCAGGGCGACGGCCATCGCGGCGGCCGCCTCGGTCTCCAGCCGGAACGGCTTGTAGACGGTCATGTACTGCTCGCCCTCGACGATGCGCTGCACGGCGTCGAGGTCGGCGTCCTGCCCGGTGACCGGGGGCAGCGGCGAGACACGGGCGCTCTTGAGGGCCGAGACGACACCGGCCGCGATCGAGTCGTTGGCCGCGAGCACCCCGTCGATCCGGCTCGGGCCGAGGTCGCTGATCGCGGCGGACATCTGGTCGTGCGCGTTCTCCGTGCGCCACCCGAGGGTGTTGTACGACTTCAGGATCCGCACCTGGCCCTCCAGGACGGACCGGGCTCCGCCCTCGTACCAGGCGGCGTTGGGGCTGGAGGGGTCGCCGTTCATCATGACGACACCGCCGCCGTCGGCCCTGGCACCCATGCCGTCCAGGAGCGCCCGGCCCTGGAGCCTGCCGACCCGGGCGCCGTCGAAACTGACGAAACCCGAGATCGGCCCCTCGGCGAGGCGGTCGTAGGCGACGACCGGGATGCCCTCGCGGTGTGCCGCGCGGACCGAGGAACGCAGGGCCTTGGGGTCGACGACGTCCAGCATCAGGACCGAGACGCCCCGGGTGATCATGGAGTTCATCTGCTGCCGCTGGCTCGCCGCGTCGTTCTCGGCGTTGGCGTACACGACCGTGCACTCGGGGCACAGCTCCTTCACCCGCTTCTCGATCAGCGGCTTGTCGGACTTCTCCCAGCGGGGCACGGCCCGGCTCGGCAGCAGCAGCCCGACGGTCAGCTCACCCTCGCCCTCCCCGGCGCTGTCGGTACACCCGGCGAGGGAGACGGCCAGGAGGACCGCCAGCAGTCCGGCGACGCCGCGCAGGCCAAGGCCACGCATCAGGGGCCTCCCCCGTCGGCCCGGTTCCGGCGTGAGGACGGGGGAGGCTCGGCGACGCCGTCGCCGATGTGCTCCATGGCCCGGTCGAGCCCCACGGCCTGCTCACCCCTGTGCCCTGCGTCCTTGTCGCCCCTGCGGTCCGCGTCCTGCTCCCCGTCGCGGCCCGGCGCTCGGCCGCGGTCATGGCCGCGGTCCGTGGCGCGGTCGTCGTCACGGCCCGTCGCCGGTTCGCCGTCGCGGTCCGTGACGCGGTCGTCGTCGCGGTGCGTCGGGCGGTCGGTGTCGCGGTTTGTGGCTGGTTCGCCGTCGCGGGGCCGGCCCTGCTCGCGGGCCTTGCGGCGGTCCCGGTTCCGGACCAGGCCCCAGCTCCGGTCGCGGCCCAGGCCCCAGCCACGGCCCGGCTTCCGCTCCTCCTCCGGCTCCTCCTCCGGTTCGTCGTCCGGCTCCTCGCCCTCCTCGGGCTCCCGTTCCGGACGGGTGACGACGATCTCGCTCCATACCTGCTTGCCGCCGCCCACCGGCACCGAGCCCCAGGCCGCCGACACCGCCTCGACCAGGAAGAGCCCGCGGCCGCCCGTCGACTCCCAGTCCACGACCACCGGCTTGGCCGGCGCCCGGGGCGAGGAGTCGCTCACGGTCACCCGCAGCCGGTCCGCCGCCAGGGTCAGCTCCACCCGGACCGCGCCCTGCGTGTGCACCAGCGCGTTGGTGACCAGCTCCGACACCACCAGCAGGACCGTGTCGGCCTCGGCCGCGATGCCCCACGAACGCAGCGTGCGCGCACTGAACCTGCGCGCGTGCATCACCGCGTCCGGCAGCCGCCACACCACCCAGCTCGCCCGCACCGGCCGGACCCGCATCCCGTCGTAGCGCAGCAGCAGCACCGCCACGTCGTCCTCACGGCGCCGGTCCTCGCCGAGCAGCGCGTCGGCCATCCCCCCGAGGTCGGCGGGATCGGCCTCGGCGAGCGACCGGCGGACGAGCCGCATGCCCTCGTCCACCTGCAGATCCGCCGACTCGACCAGACCGTCCGTGACCAGCGCGAGCACCGAGCCCGGGGCGAGCGCCAGTGCCGTCAGCGGGAACTCCGCGTCCGCGAGGACGCCCAGGGGGAGCCCGCCCTCGACGGCGATCTCCGCGGTGCTGCCGTCGGGATGCCGTACGAGCGGGGCCAGATGCCCGGCCCGGACGAACAGCGCGTTGCCCTCCTCCATGTCGAGCTCGACGTAGCAGCAGGTGGCGAACAGGTCCGTCTCCATGCCGACGAGCAGCCGGTTGGCGTGCGCGACGACCACGTCCGGCGGATGACCCTCCACGGCGTAGGCCCTGACCGCCGTACGCATCTGGCCCATGATCGTCGCGGCCCCGGCGCTGTGCCCCTGCACATCACCGATGACCAGGGCGACCTTGCTCTCCGACAGCGCGATCACGTCGTACCAGTCGCCGCCCACCTGGAGCCCGCGCCGGGCCGGCAGATAGCGGGCCACCGCGGTGCCCCCGGGCAGCCGGGGAAGCCGGCGCGGCAGCAGGCTGCGCTGGAGCATCGTCGCGAGCTCCTGCTCGGCGTCGTAGGCGTGCGCGCGCTTCAGGGCCTGCCCGACCAGGCCCGCCGTCGCGGTCAGCAGGGCCCGTTCCTCGGGGGCGAACTCGTGCGGGGTGTCCCAGCCGACCAGGCACACCCCCGCGACTCCGCTCTTGGCCGGCAGCGGCAGCACCGCGAGGCCGCCGGGACCGATCCCCGCGAGCCCGGGTTCCAGCACGGAACCCGCCGGCCACAGGCTCATCCGCCCGTCCCGCAGCGCCGCCTGGAGCGTGGGCAGGGCGGTGACCGGCGCGTCGGGCCACTCCGAGCGCCACTCGCGCCGCCACAGCTCCGGCCAGGCACCCGCACGCGGCGGATCGAGCACGGTGACCGCGAGCCGGTCCTCCAGCAGTTCGGCGAGTGCCACCCGGTCGGCACCGAGCGGCTCGCGCAGCGCGGCGACCACCACCCGGCTGACGTCCCGTACGGTCGTGGCGTCGTCGAGCGCGGCCGTCAGCCACTGGATCCGGGCGACGTCGCTGGCGCTGCGGCGCAGCACCGGCGCCGCGCTCACCACGCCCAGCACCCGCTCCGGGGTGCCGTCGGGCCCCTTCAGCACGCGGCAGTTCAGCCGCAGCCAGCACAGTTCACCGGTCGGGCGGCGGATCCGGAACTCCAGCTCACGCCGGCCCGGGGTCTGCGCGGACGGCTCGATGACCGACATCAGCGCCGGGACGTCCTCCGGGACGCTGCAGGAGAGCAGGGTGTCGGTCTTGCCGTCGAAACCGCCCTCGGGGATGCCGACGAGTTCGAGCAGGGCCGGATCCGTCTCGACCAGCCCGGTGCCGGGCGACAGGGCGAAGGACCCGACGCCCATGGCGCGCAGGGCCGAATCCAGCAGGGGTGAGGGCGCCGACCGGTCGGCCTCGCCGCGCAGCCGCTCGGCGACGGCTTCGGCGTATCGCTCCAGGAACTCCTGCTGTTCGGCGCCGAACCCTTCCCCGGCCTCTCCGACCACGACGAGACAGCCCAGCCACCCGCCGGCGGCCCCCAGCGGCAGCGCCCCGAGGGGTGCGGCCGTGGCCTCGGCTTCCTCAGATCCGGGCAGCACCGCGCTCGCGAGCCATACGGCCCGCCCGCGCAGAAACGCCTCGGCGACGGCCGGACAACCGCGCCCCGGGTCGGTCGGGCCCGGGGATGCCGAGGTGGGAGCGCCGTGGGGAGCGGCAGGGGATTCCGCCCCGGGGGAGTAGCTCGGCCCGGTGCCCGGAGCTCCCGCGGAATCCGGGAGCGGCACCCGCCCCGGCAACTGGTACCGCTGCTCGGACTCGGCCCCGGCCGACTCCACCAGGCGCAGCTCCGCGCCGTCCTCACTGCGCACGTACACCGCCGCCAGCGCCACCCCGGCGAACGCCAGCAGCCGCGCTCGGGCGGCCGTCTCCGGAGCGGGACGAGGCGGACCGGTGCCCCCGTTCCCCGGCGCCCGAAGAGCGGGGACCGCGGCCCGGGCATCGCCGTGATGGGGCATGTCCGCATCCACCTCCCGTCCATGCCGCAGCCACCGGCAGGTGGGAGTCCCCGGGACTCAGGCGACGACGACGCGGGCACGGGACCGGCGGCGCGGGGTCGCGCCTCCCATGGCGGATCCACGCCGCTCATGAGCGGCAGGGCACCCTCACAACAGAATCGCACACCTGGATAACAGCGACATATGGGGCGCGTGACCGGCTGGGTCGACGCCCATGCACCGGAGACGACGTAGCAGAACGTCGTGCTCATGCCCGGGGCCAGGCAGCCGTTCCAGCCGGCGTTGTGGACCATCACAGCCCGGCCGTTGCAGGTGGCGAGGCCGGTCGGAGCAAGTTGACTTTACCTTTCCTTTGCGGTTGGCTGCGGATCCGACCATCATGATCCGGGGGGATCCACGTGAACCGCGCTCTTCGTGCAGCCTTCTGCTCCGTCGCGGTCGGCGCTCTCGCGCTCGGCCTCAGCTCCTGCTCCGAGGCGGTCGACCAGGTCGACAAGGCGGTGAACGAGACGTACGAGGTCACCTACGAGGTCACGGGGAAGAACATCGACTCGATCGACTTCCACGGCGGCGGTGGCAAGGCCATGGAGCCGAAGATCGAGTCGGTGTCGAAGCCGGAGCTGCCCTGGAAGAAGACGGTCACGCTGCGCGGCATCATGCCCGCTGCCGTGATGCCGGTCGCCACGGACCCCGAAGGGGCCCAGGTCACCTGCAAGATCATCTACAAGGGCAAGGTGCTCGAGGAGCAAAGTGCCAAGGGCCTGGTGACCGCCGGCGGTTGCACCGCGGAGTCCCCGATCACGGAGTGATCGCGCGGGTGTTCCACGGTCTCGGGTGTTCCACGGTCTCGGCTGCCTCGCGGCAGAGACCGACGCGGCCCGAGTGCGCTCCCTGATCTGGAAATCCATCGGCCCGTGCTGCACCTGGAGCACGGCGTCGGCCTCGAACTCCCCGTCCAGCGGCACGAAATGGCCGTACGCGGCCCGGGCCCGGTCCGTGCCGCGGTCGCCGGCTCCCCGTGCACCGTCTCCACCAGCGGACCCGATCCCCGGATCAGGGCCGCCGGCTGCCGACCGCCCGGAAGGCGGCGGGCGGCAGCCAGGCCGGGTCGGCACCCTCGGGCAGGACGGGCACGGGAAGCGGCATCGCACTGCCAACTCTGCTGCTCAGGAGAGCAGTTCGACCTCCGCCAGGGTGGCCTCGCCGTCGAGGACCAGGCGGTACTTCTGGTACGTACCCGGCGACCTCACGGAGAACGCGCGCGTCTGACGGTCCCAGGCGAAGGACTCCCCGGAGCGCCGGTCCAGCGTCCGCCAGGTGGTGCCGTCGGAGGAGCCCTGGAGCGTCCATCCGGCCGGTGCCTTCGCCCGGTCCGCCGACGAGGTCAGCGTGTACTGGACCGCCTCGGCTCCCTTGCGGACCGGCAGGTCCACGGAGGTCACCGCGGCGTCCGTCGCCGACGTGTCGTCGAACAGGGCGCCGTCACCCTCCAGCACGTCCGCGCGCGGCGCCGGCACCTCGTCGTCCCGGGTGATCGACACGGGCGCGGCGTGCTCGCCCGTGCCCCAGGACGACGGCCGCGAGCCCATGTCGAACTCCAGGACACCGCCCTTGGCGATCAGCGAGTGCGGCAGCGAGGTCTTCGTCCACGTCCGGCCGTTGACCTTCAGCCCCTGCACGTAGACGTTCTTCGCGCTGTTCCGGGGCGCCTTCACCACCAGCTCGCGCCCGTTCTCCAGATGCACGGTCGCCTTGGTGAACAGGGGTGAGCCGATCGCGTACTCGCCGCTGCCCATCACCAGCGGGTAGAAGCCGAGCGAGGAGAACAGGAACCAGGCCGACTGCTCGCCGTTGTCCTCGTCACCGTGGTAGCCCTGCCCGATCTCGCTGCCCGTGTACAGCCGGGACAGCACCTCGCGGACGTTCTTCTGCGCCTTCCAGGGCTGCCCGGCCGCGTCGTACATGTAGATCGCGTGGTGGGCGACCTGGTTGGAGTGCCCGTACATGCCCATCCGGACATCGCGCGCCTCGGTCATCTCGTGGATGACACCGCCGTAGGAGCCGACGAACTCGGGGGAGGCGGTCTCCGGGGTGGAGAAGTAGTCGTCGAGCTTGTCGGCGAGGCCCTTGCGCCCGCCGTACAGGTTCGCCAGGCCCCGGCTGTCCTGCGGGGCGGTGAAGGCGTAGCCGTACCCGTTGGTCTCGGTGTAGTCGTGGCCCCACACGCGCGGGTCGTACTTCGAGGACTCCACCCGCCAGTCGCCCTTGGCGTTGCGGCCCTGGAAGAACCCGGCCTTCGTGTCGAAGAGGTTCACATAGTCCCGGGCGCGGTTCAGGAAGTACTCCGACTCCTCCTTGTAGCGTCGCTCGCCGGTCTCCTCGTAGAGCTTCCGGCCCATGCGAGAGATGCCGTAGTCGTTGAGATAGCCCTCCAGCGCCCAGGACAGGCCCTCGTGGGTCTCGGTGCTCGTGTAGCCGAGGAAGGGGGAGGTGGCCATGCCCTTGCGGCCGACGCCCGAGTTCGGCGGTACGACCGTGGCGTTCTTCACCGCCGCGTCGTACGCCGCCTTCGCGTCGAAGTCGACGCCCTTGACGTACGCGTCCGCGAACGCCACGTCCGACGAGGTACCCGTCATGAGGTCCGCGTAGCCGGGGGAGGACCAGCGCGAGGTCCAGCCGCCGTCCTTGTACTGCTGCACGAACCCGTCGACCAGTTCACCCGCCCGGGACGGAGTGAGCAAGGAGTACGCCGGCCAGGTCGTCCGGTAGGTGTCCCAGAACCCGTTGTTCACGTACACCTTGCCGTCGACGATCTTCGCGCCGGTGTGCGTCGGGGTGTCCGGGTTCGGCATGGGGGAGAAGGGCGAGGCGTACCGGTGCTTCCCGCCGACCTTCTCGAAACCGGAGTTCGGATACAGGTACAGCCGGTACAGGCTGGAGTACAGCGTCGTCAGCTGGTCGGGGGTCGCGCCCTCGACCTCGACCTTGCCGAGCAGCCGGTCCCACTGCCGCTGTGCGCTCTTCTTGACGGCCTCGAAGGACTTCCCTTCGGGAATCTCCTGGCGGAGGTTGTCCTTGGCCTGGTCGAGGCTGATGAGCGAGGTCGCCAGGCGCAGGGTGACGGTCCGGTCGTCGGCCTTGAAGCGCAGGTACCCCTTCACACCGGCCGAGGAGCCCTCGCTCACCGGCTTGTCGAACTCGCCGTAGACGAACAGCCGGGTCGCGCCCGTCGACAGCCCGGACTTCACGTCCGAGTAGCCGGTGACGACCCCGTTCTCCTTGTCGAGCGTCAGCCCCGCCTGGTCGGTCACGTTGTCCAACAGGACACTCGCGTCGTCGCCGGGGTAGGTGAACCGCAGCGCCGCCGCGTGGTCCGTCGGCGCCATCTCCGCCTTCAGCCCGTTCTCGAACCGCACCCCGTAGTAGTACGGCCGCGCGGTCTCGTTCTCGTGCCGGAAGGCCAGCTCCCGGGCCTCCCGGCCCAGGTCCGGGGTCCCGGACGCGACGGACGGCATCACCTGGAAGGTCTGCCGGTCGCCCATCCAGGGACTCGGCTCGTGGCTCGCGCTGAACGCCTGGATCGTCGGCAGGTTGTCCGCGTTGTTGGCGCGTGCGTAGTCGTACAGCCAGCTCAGCGAGCCCGCGTTGGTCACCGGCGTCCAGAAGTTGAAGCCGTGCGGCACCGCCGTCGCGGGGAAGTTGTTGCCCCGGGAGAAGCCGCCGCTGGAGTTGGTGCCCCGGGTCGTGACCGCGTAGTCCGACAGATGCGCCTTCGGCCGCTCGGGGGCGACGGACTCGATGCTCACATCGTCCAGCCAGCCCCGGAACTTCGCCGGGCCCTTGGGGGAGTCGTAGGCCACCAGGATCCGGTCCACGGTCTTCCCGGCCGCGACCGAGCCGATCCGCGATTCCACGTTGTTCCACTGGTTGACGTAGAGGACCTTCGCCGCGCCCTGCCCCTGCGGGGTCAGCGGGAAGCCGTGCTGGTCGGTGGCGCGCAGGTCGCTCAGATGGGTGCCGTCGGTGAAGGCGAGGTCGACGGAGACGTTCGTCGCGTCGTAGTCGAGGTCACCGTCCGCCATGGACGGGAAGACGCGGTAGGCCAGCCGCGTGTTCCGGCCGACGGCCACGTTCACGTCGAAGACCTTGTTGTACGAGTACGCCCGGCCCTCTGCGGTGTGCCGGCCGGCGTAACGCAGGGCGCGCTTTCCGGTGAACCCGGCGCCCGCCTTCGCGGTGGGGGAGCCGCTCGGGCCCCGGTCGACGAGCGACAGCATGTCCTGCGGTACGGGCCCGTCGGCGCCGCCCGTGGACAGCTGGAGGTCGGCGAGCTGGAGGATGCCGCCGCCGTTGTTCCCGGTGACGTCCAGCCGGAAGTGCCGGTACTCGCCGGGTTCGGCGAGCTCGTACGTCTTCGTCTGGAAGCGCTCGGAGAAGGACTCGCCGGAGCGGGTGTCGAGCGTCTTCCACTCCTTCCCGTCGGCGGAGCCCTTCAGGGTCCAGTCCTTCGGGTCGCGCTCATCATGGTCATTGGCCGACGTCAGCGCATAACGCGTCAGTTTGATCGGTTTGTCCAGGTCGAACTCGGCCCAGCCGGTGGATGCGAAGACGAGCCACTTGGTGCTCGGCTCGCCGTCGACGAGGTTCTCCTTCACCTCCCCGCCGCCCGTGTTCTCGGCGCTGGCCCGGACGTCGGTGACCTGGTCGGTCACATTTCCCGGTATGCCGCTGCTGTAGCCGCCGTCGACTCCCGAGGCTCGTTTGCCGCCGCCCGGGGTGGTGTCGACGGTGTTCAGCCAGTCCGGAACCGGGTCATCCGACTCGAACGAGGACGCGAACTCCCGGTCGGGGGTTTCGGGGGCTTCGGGCCGTGCGACCGCAACGCCCTGTGAACTCAGGGCCAATGCGAAGGCGGTCGCCGACACGACCGCCGACCCCCATCTGTGCCGAGCTTTCCGCTGCATCAACGGGTACCCTCCCTGCGCAGTGGACAACGTTGTCACCTTCAATGCGCAAGGACCAGTAGTTGCCCAAGTGGCCGGGAGTGTCAAGGGTGTTGCCTGTGGCATTCGGGCGCGGTGACCGGGATATTTCCGGCGGAGCACCCACAGGTCACTCATACTTCCGCGAGGTCTCAACTCGGATAAGACCCACGGCCAACCCTGTGTTCGATGTTGATCCGCTGGCGGGAAGTGGACTATACCTGTCGCACGCTTCACCCGATTCGCACGTCACCACCCGCACTTTCCTGCACGACCCAGCTTGACCCGATCGCGGTGCCGGGAAGGATCCGGTTCACCGCCTGAGTCCTGGAGAAGGCGAGGACTTGAGCATGGGATCCACTTCCGCCGAGAACCACGGCACCGAAGGTGTCGGCCGCCGTGATCTGATCAAAAGGTCTGCCGCGCTCGGGCTGATCTCCGTCCCCACCATGAGCTTGTTGTCCGCCTGCGCCAGCAGCGGCGGCGACGACAGCGGGGACAAGGCCAAGGCCGGCAAGAAGACCGCGAAGAACCCGCTCGCCGTCAACGACACGGCCGGCATGGAATTCGTCCTGTTCGACGGCGGCTTCGGCAAGGAGTACGCCGAGGACGCCGTGAAGATCTACGAGAAGAACTTCCCCCAGGCCAAGGTGAAGTTCTCCGCCACCCAGAAGATCCAGTCCACGCTCCAGCCCCGCTTCAACCAGGGCACCCCGCCGGACCTCATCGACAACTCCGGCGCCGAGCAGATGGACATGGGCGTCCTGGTCGGCAAGAACCAGCTCTCCGACCTCACCCCGCTGCTGGACGCGCCCTCCTACGACGACCCGAACAAGAAGGTCCGCGACACGCTGCGCCCCGGCATCGTGGAGATGGGCCAGTTCGACGGCGAGAAGGTCTGGATCCTGTACTACGCCTACACGGTGTACGGCGTCTGGTATTCACAGAAGGCCCTGGACTCGCTCGACGAGCAGTACCCGGAGACCTGGGACCAGATGCTCGCGGTCTGCGCGAAGGCCAAGAAGAAGGGCATGGCGGGCTGGACGTACGCGGGCAAATACCCGTACTACATCCCCTTCTCCCTCTACCCGATGATCGGCAAGGTCGGCGGCCGCGAGGTCCTCGACGCGATCGACAACCTGGAGCCGAACGCCTGGAAGCACCCGGCCGTCAAGGCCTGTTTCGAGGCGTACTACGAGCTCTACAAAAAGGGTTACGTCCTCAAGGGCACCCCGGGCCTGGACCACATCCAGTCGCAGACCGCCTGGGCCGAGGGCAAGGCACTGTTCATCCCGAACGGCTCCTGGGTGGAGAACGAGTCGGCCAACGTCATCCCCGACGACTTCGACCTGGCCGTCTCCGCGCCGACCGGCCTCGACTCCTCCGACGCGATGCCCTTCGGCACCATCTGGGCCTCCGGCGGCGAGCCCTTCATCGTCCCGGCCAAGGCCAAGAACGCGGCCGGCGGCATGGAGCAACTGCGCATCATGCTCAGTGAGGCGTCGTCCAAGAACTTCACCGGCAAGGTGAAATCGCTGACCGCGTACAACGGCGGCACCGACGGCATCCCCCTCACCCCCGGCCTCAAATCCGGCGTCGCGGCGCTGGACAAGGCGGGCGAGAACGTGGTGAATCCCCGTCTGCAGGACTGGTACGTGCAGTTGCAGAAGGAGAAGATCGGTGTGTCCGGCCTGGGCGAGATGATGGCCGGCCGCCTCACCCCGGCCGAGGCCATCAAGAAGATCCAGGGTTTCGCCGACGAGGCGGCCAAGGACGACTCCATCAAGCACTACAAGCACCAGTAACGGCAACCGGAAAACCATTTTCCGCAACGGCACCGGAGTGGCGATGCAGCACGGCAAGTACCGGTTCATCGTGGGCTTCCTAGCGCTGCCCCTGGGACTGTACGCGCTCTTCGTGGTCTGGCCGTTCATCCAGTCCATCTACTACTCGTTCACGGACTGGACCGGCCTGAGCCCCGAATTCAAGATGGTCGGTTTCGACAACTACAGCCGGATGCTCGACGACGACATCTTCTGGAAGTCGCTGCAGCACAGCCTGCTGTTCGCCCTCCTGCTGCCGGTGGTGACGATCGGCCTGGCGCTGTTCTTCGCCTTCATGATCAACGTAGGCGGCAGAAAACGGAGAAACGGGCCCGTCATCACCGGCGTCCGCGGCTCCGGCTTCTACAAAATCGTCTACTTCTTTCCGCAGGTCCTCTCGATCGCCATCGTCGCGCTGCTGTTCGCGTTCGCGTACAACCCGGACAGCGGCGCGATCAACTCGCTCCTGCGCGGCGTCGGCCTGGACGACGTCCAGCCCCTCTGGCTGGGCGACCCCGATCTGGCCCTCTGGGCGGTGATGGGGGTCCTGGTCTGGTCCACGGTCGGTTTCTTCGTGGTCCTCTTCTCCGCCGGCATGGCCTCCATCCCGGCGGAGATGTACGAGGCCGCGCTCCTGGACGGCGCGAACCGCGTCACCACGTTCTTCCGGGTCACCCTGCCCCTGCTGTGGGACACGGTGCAGTCCGGCTGGGTCTACGTGGGCATCCTCGCCCTGGGCGCCGAGTCGTTCGCGGTCGTGCAGATCATGACGACCGGCCCGGGCGGTCCCGACTACTCGACCACCGTCATGGTCCTGTACGTGTACCAGAAGGCGTTCCGTGACGGGCAGGCCGCCTACGCCACCACCATCGGTGTCGCCCTGCTCGTCGTCACGCTGGCCTTCGCCGCCGTGGTGATGCGGCTGGGCCGTCGCGAGCGGCTGGAGTACTGACCCATGAAGACGACCGAAACCCCCGCGCCGCTGCCGGCCGAGTCCGGCGCACCGATCACCAAGACGGACCTCCAGCCGCCCCCTCCCGCCAAGGAGAGGAAGGAAGGCACGGTCCTCAACGTCTTCTCCCACGGCGTCCTGGTCATCTGGGCGTTCATGGTGGTCCTGCCGCTGCTCTGGGCGGTCATGACGTCCTTCAAGGACGACCGCTCCATCTTCAGCTCCCCCTGGTCGCTCCCGGACTCCCTGCACTTCGACAACTGGTCGCGGGCGTGGACGCAGGCCAACATGAGCGACTACTTCCTCAACACGGTCCTCGTGGTCGGCGGTTCACTCGTGGGAACCCTGGTCCTGGGCTCCATGGCGGCGTACGTCCTCGCCCGTTTCGACTTCCCGGGCAACCGCTTCATCTACTTCCTGTTCATCGGCGGCATGAGCTTCCCGATCATGCTCGCCCTGGTCCCCCTGTTCTACGTCGTGAACAACATGGGCCTGCTGAACACCATCCACGGGCTGATCCTGGTCTACATCGCCTACTCGCTGCCGTTCACGGTGTTCTTCCTCACGGCGTTCTTCCGCACGCTGCCGACGTCGATCGCCGAAGCGGCCTTCGTGGACGGGGCGTCCCACAGCCGCACGTTCTTCCAGATCATGCTGCCCATGGCCAAGCCGGGGCTGATCAGCGTCGGCATCTTCAACTTCCTCGGCCAGTGGAACCAGTACATGCTCCCCACGGTCCTCAATACCGACCCCGACAAGCGGGTCCTGACCCAGGGCCTGGTCCAGCTGGCCGTCAGCCAGGGCTACAAGGGCGACTGGTCGGGCCTCTTCGCGGGCCTCGTGATGGCGATGCTGCCGGTGCTGGCGGCGTACGTCATCTTCCAGCGACAGGTGGTGCAGGGGCTTACGGCGGGGGCGCTGAAGTAGGACGGCCGGGCCGCGGTACCGCCGGTTCCCACGACTCGGCGTCGCAGCCGGGGCCGGGTGGGTCCGCAGCCCGGCGCAGCGGGGTGCCGCTCTCCTTGGGACGGGTGCCGCCCCCAGCGGCACGCATGCCCGCAGCTAGCCGCCGGACGGCGCAAGGGGCCGTGTCGGGGGGTGTCCGCCCGCAGCGGTTGGCGCGTCAACGGACAGTCAGTCGGTATGAAGGTCCATCGCGCCGTTCCGAGGACGGACACCCCCCGGCGCGGCCCCGGCCCCCCACCCGCCGGTCAGGCGGAAGCGCGAACCCCCACGTAGCCCTGCGCAACCACCCGCATACCCCTCGGAATCAGTTCAACCTCTTGACGGGAGGCAACCCGAACGGCTCAGCTTAGAGTTCACTAGTTGGACATAGACGGGGCCTCATCGAGGCGGCCCCGCGCGCAGGAGGTCGTCGTGGAGACTCCGGGGTCGCAGTCATCGCTGCACCGAGCCAACCTGGAGCGTGTCGTACGAGCCGTGCGCCTGGCGGGCTCCCTCACCCAGGCCGAGATCGCGAGGACGACAGGCCTGTCCGCGGCGACGGTCTCCAACATCGTCCGGGAGTTGAAGGACAGCGGCACCGTCGAGGTCACACCGACCTCCGCCGGCGGCCGCCGCGCCCGCAGCGTGTCGCTCAGCGGCGACGCCGGCATCGTCATCGGCGTCGACTTCGGCCACACCCACCTCCGCGTCGCCATCGGCAACCTCGCCCACCAGGTCCTCGCCGAGGAGTCCGAGCCCCTGGACGTGGACGCCTCGTCCACCCAGGGCTTCGACCGCGCGGAACAGCTGGTCACCCGCCTGATCGAAGCCACCGGCGTGGACCGCTCCAAGATCGCCGGCGTCGGCCTCGGCGTCCCCGGCCCCATCGACGTCGAGTCCGGCACCCTCGGCTCGACCGCCATCCTCCCGGGATGGACCGGCACCAACCCCGCCGAGGAGCTGCGCGGCCGCCTCGGCGTCCCCGTGCACGTGGACAACGACGCCAACCTCGGCGCCCTCGGCGAGATGGTCTGGGGCAGCGGCCGAGGCGTCCGCGACCTGGCCTACATCAAGGTCGCCAGCGGCGTCGGCGCCGGCCTGGTGATCAGCGGCAAGATCTACCGCGGCCCCGGCGGCACCGCCGGAGAAATCGGGCATATTACACTCGATGAATCCGGCCCGGTCTGCCGATGCGGAAACCGCGGCTGCCTGGAGACCTTCACGGCCGCGCGCTACGTGCTCCCGCTCCTCCAGTCCAGTCACGGCACCGATCTGACCATGGAGGGCGTCGTACGGCTGGCGCGGGACGGAGATCCGGGCTGCCGTCGGGTGATCGCCGACGTCGGCCGCCACATCGGCAGCGGAGTGGCCAATCTCTGCAATCTGCTGAACCCGAGCCGCGTGGTCCTCGGCGGTGATCTCGCCGAGGCCGGTGAGCTGGTCCTCGGGCCGATCCGGGAGTCCGTCGGCCGCTACGCCATCCCCAGCGCGGCACGCCAGTTGTCCGTTCTCCCCGGTGCCCTCGGCGGCCGTGCGGAGGTGCTCGGAGCGCTCGCCCTCGCCCTCAGCGAGATGGGCGATTCGACGCTTTTGGACGGGACGGCTCCCGGTGCCCTCCAGGCAGTCACCCCTGCCTTCACTTAGAGAACGGATGGCACCGTTGCCATCTCGTTAAGGATTTACTTCTTGACGTCGCACGTGTGGCCGAGTTGACTTCCAGCCACCTCGGCCGCAATGTCGCGGCCTCGTCAGGGAGGTTTCTGAAGTGAACACGCGTATGCGTCGCGCCGCTGTTGCTGTTGCCGCCGGTGCGATGGCCGTTTCGCTTGCTGCCTGTGGCAGCGCCAAGGAGTCGGGTGACAACGCCGACTCCACCGGGTCCGCCAAGAAGGGCGACGACATCAAGGTCGGCCTGCTCCTTCCGGAGAACGCGACCGCCCGTTACGAGAAGTTCGACCGGGTGCTCATCGAGAAGAAGGTCAAGGAGCTCACCGGCGGCAAGGGCGAGGTCGTCTACGCCAACGCCAAGCAGGACGCCAGCACCCAGAACCAGCAGGTCGACACGATGGTGACCAACAAGGTCGACGTGCTGATCGTGGACGCGGTGGACTCCAAGGCCATCGCCGGCTCGGTGAAGAAGGCCAAGGACGCCGGCATCCCCGTCGTCGCCTACGACCGCCTGGCCGAGGGCCCGATCGACGCCTACACCTCGTTCGACAACGTCACCGTCGGCAAGACGCAGGGCGAGGCCCTGCTGAAGGCCCTCGGCGACAAGGCCAAGGACGGCCAGATCGTCATGATGAACGGGTCCTCCACCGACCCGAACGCCGCCCAGTTCAAGCAGGGTGCCCACGAGGTGCTCGACGGCAAGGTGAAGGTCGGCCGCGAGTACGACACCAAGGAGTGGAAGCCGGAGAACGCCAACGCCAACATGGAGGGCGCCATCTCCGCCCTCGGCAAGGACAAGATCGTCGGCGTCTACTCCGCCAACGACGGCATGGCGGGCGGCATCATCACCGCCCTGAAGGCCGCCGGCCTCGAGGACATCCCCGTCACCGGCCAGGACGCCGAACTCTCCGGCGTGCAGCGCATCGTCACCGGTGAGCAGTACATGAGCGTCTACAAGCCCTACCCCCAGGAGGCGGACGTCGCGGCCGAGATGGCCGTCGCCCTCGCCCAGGGCAAGTCGCTCGACTCGATCGCCAAGGACAAGGTCGACAGCCCGACCACCAAGGCCATCCCCTCCGTCCTCGTCCCGGTCGTCTCGCTGACGAAGGACAACATCAACGACACCGTCATCAAGGACGGCATCTACACCGTGAACGAGATCTGCGCGGGCAAGTACAAGGCCGCCTGCGACAAGATCGGTCTCAAGTAAGCGACCGCCAAGTCCCCTGCGGAGCACGGGAGTCCGAGCCGGGCTCCCGTGACTCCATGCAGGGGCCGGTCCGCCCCCGAGTTCCTCCGGCGCCCCGCCACATCAGCCCCGCAAGCTCTGCGGGGCGCCGGACGGATCACTCCTCCCACACTTCTGCACAACCTCCCGCCGGGTCAGGCGGCGAAGGAGATGGTTCACGTGTCCGCTACGCCCGTGCTGGCGTTGCGCGGGGTCTCCAAGCGGTTCGGTGCCGTTCAGGCGCTCACCGACGTAGAGCTTGAGGTCCACGCCGGTGAAGTGGTCGCCCTGGTCGGCGACAACGGAGCCGGAAAGTCCACGCTGGTCAAGACGATCGCCGGCGTGCACCCCATCGATGAGGGCGTCATCGAATGGGACGGCAGGTCCGTCCAGATCAGCAAGCCGCACGACGCCCAGAACCTGGGCATCGCGACCGTCTACCAGGACCTCGCGCTCTGCGACAACATCGACGTCGTCGGCAACCTCTACCTGGGCCGGGAGATCCGCAAGCGCGGCGTTCTGGACGAGGTGGAGATGGAGCGCCGCTCCCGCGAGCTGCTCGACACGCTGTCGATCCGCATCCCCAGCGTGCGCATCCCGATCGCCTCGCTCTCCGGCGGTCAGCGCCAGACCGTGGCCATCGCCCGTTCCATGCTCGGCGAGCCCAAGCTGGTCATCCTCGACGAGCCCACCGCCGCCCTCGGCGTCGAGCAGACCGCACAGGTCCTCGACCTGGTCGAGCGGCTGCGCGAGCGCGGCCACGCCGTGATCCTCATCAGCCACAACATGGCCGATGTGAAGGCCGTCGCGGACAAGGTCGCCGTGCTGCGCCTCGGGCGCAACAACGGCGTCTTCGAGGTCAAGTCGACCTCGCAGGAAGAGATCATCTCCGCCATCACCGGCGCCACCGACAACGCCGTGACCCGCCGTGCGGCGCGCACGAACGGGGAGGTTTCCAAGTGAGCATCGACAAGACCTCCGCGGCTCCGGACGACCACGTCGTGGAGAACCCCGAGGCGGCCAAGGCGGCCGTCACGGTGGTCGACCCCCGGCTGCTGGTCCGCGAGCAGGGCCTCAAGGGCTACGTCACCGAGTTCAAGCGGAAGATGAAGTCCGGTGACCTGGGCTCCATCCCGGTCGTCATCGGCCTGGCGATCATCTGGATCATCTTCACGAGCCTGAACCCCAACTTCCTCACCGCGGGCAACCTGTCCGACATGTCCGTCGCCATGGTCGGCACCGGCATGATCGCCGTCGGCATCGTCTTCGTGCTGCTGCTCGGCGAGATCGACCTGTCGGTCGGCTCGGTGTCCGGTGTGGCGGGTGCGTCCTTCGCGGTGCTGAACGTCACCAACGGCATGAACGAGTGGCTCGCCTTCGTGCTGGCCATCCTCACCGGCACCGTCGCCGGCGTGCTGCACGGCTTCTTCTTCGCGAAGATCGGCGTCCCCGCGTTCGCCGTCACCCTGGCCGGTCTGCTGTTCTGGAACGGCTTCATGCTCCAGATCCTCGGCGACAACGGCACGATCAACCTCGACCCGGACGGGGTCGTGGCCCAGCTGACCAGCTACTACTTCTCCGACGTGGCCGCCGCGTACGCGCTGGCCGCCGTGGTGACCGCCGGGTTCTTCCTCAGCTCCTTCCTCGGCAACCGGCGCCGCGAGGCCGCGGGCGTGCCGTCGAGGCCGCTGAGCGAGACCATCGTGCGGACCGTGCTGCTGGCGGTGCTCGCCTTCACCGTCGCCATCGTCTTCAACCAGTACAAGGGCCTGCCGCTCGCCGTGGTGATCTTCATCGCGGTGCTGCTGGTCACGGACTTCGTGCTGCGCCGCACGTCGTACGGCCGGAAGGTGTTCGCGCTCGGCGGCAGCGTCGAGGCGTCCCGCCGTGCCGGTATCAACGTGGAGATGGTCCGGATCTCGGTGTTCGCGATCTCCGGCACCTTCGCCGCGGTGGGCGGCCTGTTCATCGCCTCCAAGATCGCCGCGGCCAACCAGGGCGCCGGCGGTGGTGACCTGCTGATGAACGCGATCGCCGCGGCGGTGATCGGTGGCACGTCGCTGTTCGGCGGCCGTGGACGCACCTGGAACGCCCTGCTCGGTGTGCTGGTGATCGTGTCCATCCAGTACGGCCTCGCCCTGGAGGGCATCGCCTCCCCGGTGCAGTACATGATCACCGGTGGTGTGCTGTTGGCCACGGTCGTCATCGACGCCGTCACCCGCAAGACGCAGAAGACCGCCGGGCGCGCGTAACGCCCGCACCCGCCTGTGCCCGGTACCTCCCAGGTACCGGGCACAGGTGTGTCGTAGGTGTGGCACAAGATGGGTACAGCCGAACGCGTGACGTACGACGCGAGGCCACGGAGCCGCCCGCAAAGGCGGAACATTAGACTCGACAAGCCCGGCAACAGCTCTACTGCAAGGAGGCACGGGTGCCGCTGCTGACCCGTATCAGGGGACCGCGTGATCTGGACCGGCTCAACCTGGAGGAGCTGAACCAGCTGGCGGAGGAGATCCGGACCTTCCTTGTGGAAGCGGTCTCCAAGACCGGCGGTCACCTCGGCCCCAACCTCGGCGTGGTGGAGCTCACCATCGCCCTGCACCGGGTCTTCGACTCGCCCCGTGACAAGGTGCTCTGGGACACCGGCCACCAGTCCTACGTCCACAAGCTGCTCACCGGCCGCCAGGACTTCTCGAAGCTGAAGATGAAGGGCGGCCTGTCCGGCTACCCCTCGCAGGCCGAGTCCGAGCACGACGTCATCGAGAACTCGCACGCCTCGACCGTCCTCGGCTGGGCCGACGGCATCGCCAAGGCCAACCAGATCCTCGAGCGCGACGACCACGTCGTCGCCGTGATCGGTGACGGCGCCCTGACCGGCGGCATGGCCTGGGAGGCGCTGAACAACATCGCCGACGCCAAGGACCGCCCGCTCGTCATCGTCGTCAACGACAACGAGCGCTCCTACGCGCCGACCATCGGCGGCCTCGCCAACCACCTCGCGACGCTGCGCACGACGGACGGCTACGAGCGCTTCCTCGCCCGCACCAAGGAGGTTCTGGAGCGCACCCCCGTGGTCGGCCAGGCGCTCTACGACACCCTGCACGGCGCCAAGAAGGGCCTGAAGGACTTCATCGCCCCGCAGGGCATGTTCGAGGACCTCGGCCTCAAGTACGTCGGGCCGATCGACGGGCACGACCTGGAGGCCCTGGAGTCCGCGCTCGCCAAGGCCAAGCGGTTCGGCGGGCCGGTCATCGTGCACTGCCTCACCGAGAAGGGCCGCGGCTACCAGCCCGCCCTCCAGGACGAGGCGGACCGCTTCCACGCCGTCGGCAAGATCCACCCCGACACGGGCCTGCCGATCGCCAGCTCCGGCGCCGACTGGACCTCCGTGTTCGGCGAGGAGATGGTCAGGCTCGGCGAGGAGCGCGAGGACATCGTCGCCATCACGGCCGCCATGCTCCAGCCCGTGGGCCTCGACAAGTTCGCCAAGCGCTTCCCCAAACGGGTCTACGACGTCGGCATCGCCGAGCAGCACGGCGCCGTCTCCGCGGCCGGCCTGGCCACGGGCGGCGTGCACCCGGTCTTCGCCGTCTACGCCACCTTCCTCAACCGCGCCTTCGACCAGGTGCTGATGGACGTGGCCCTGCACAAGTGCGGCGTCACGTTCGTGCTCGACCGGGCCGGGGTCACCGGCACCGACGGCGCCTCCCACAACGGCATGTGGGACATGTCGATCCTCCAGGTCGTGCCCGGACTGCGGCTGGCCGCACCGCGTGACGCCGACCAGGTCCGCGCCCAGCTGCGCGAGGCCGTCGCCGTCGACGACGCGCCGACCGTGGTCCGCTTCTCCAAGGGCGCCGTCGGCCCCGCCGTGCCCGCCGTGCGGCGCGTGGGCGGCATGGACGTCCTGCGCGAGCCCGGCACCGACCGGCCGGACGTCCTGCTGGTCTCCGTCGGCGCCCTCGCGCCGATGTGCCTGGAGATCGCCGGCCTGCTCGACAAGCAGGGCATCTCCACGACCGTCGTCGACCCGCGCTGGGTCAAGCCCGTCGACGAGGCCATGGCCCCGCTCGCCGAGCAGCACCGCGTGGTCGTCACCGTCGAGGACAACAGCCGGGTCGGCGGCGTGGGTTCGGCGGTCGCGCAGGCGCTGCGCGACGCGGGTGTGGATGTGCCGCTGCGCGACTTCGGCATCCCGCCGCGCTTCCTCGACCACGCCTCGCGTGCCGAGGTCCTGGCCGAGATCGGTCTGACCGCGCCGGACATCGCCCGGCAGGTGACCGGGCTGGTCGCCCGCCTCGACGGCCGCTACGAGCGGTCCGCCGCGGACGCTGTGGAAACCGCGCGCGACTGACACCGCTGAATGGGCCGGTTTCACCACCGTGAAGGGTGGTGAAACCGGCCCAATGGCGTGAATCCTCCCCCGTCGGGGCATACGGATGGTGCCCCCTCTCGATCATGTCGAGGACGACAAGCGTGGGAGGTACCCCGTGAGCAGTACCCTCTTCCGGACGAAGAAGGTCGAGCAGTCCATCCTCGACACCGAGGAACCAGAGCACGCGCTCAAGAAGTCCCTGTCCGCGCTGGATCTGACCGTCTTCGGCGTCGGTGTGATCATCGGCACGGGCATCTTCGTCCTCACCGGCACAGTCGCCAAGAACAACGCCGGGCCCGCGACGGCCCTGGCGTTCGTGGCGGCCGGCGTCGCCTGCGCCCTGGCCGCGCTCTGCTACGCCGAGTTCGCCTCCACGGTTCCGGTCGCCGGGTCCGCCTACACGTTCTCCTACGCCTCGCTGGGGGAGCTTCCCGCCTGGATCATCGGCTGGGACCTGGTCCTGGAGTTCGCGCTGGGGACGGCGGTGGTGGCCGTCGGCTGGTCCGGCTACATCCAGTCGCTCCTGGAGAACGCGGGCTGGACCATGCCCGCGGCGCTGGGCAGCCGGGAAGGGGCCGACACCTTCGGCTTCGACATCCTCGCCGCAGCGCTCGTCCTCGTCCTCACCGTCATCCTCGTGATCGGCATGAAGCTGTCCGCGCGGATCACGTCGGTCGTCGTCGCCATCAAGGTGACCGTCGTCCTCGTCGTGATCATCGCGGGTGCGTTCCTCATCGACGGCAAGAACTACGACCCGTTCATCCCGGAGGAGAAGCCGGTGGAGGCGGGGTCGAGCCTCGACTCCCCGCTGATCCAGTTGATGTTCGGCTGGGCGCCCTCCAACTTCGGCGTGATGGGCATCTTCACGGCGGCCTCGGTCGTGTTCTTCGCCTTCATCGGCTTCGACGTCGTGGCCACGGCCGCGGAGGAGACCAAGCAGCCGCAGCGCGACATGCCGCGTGGCATCCTCGGCTCCCTCGTGATCTGCACGACGCTGTACGTCCTCGTGTCGATCGTCGTCACCGGCATGCAGCACTACAGCCAGCTGTCCGTCGACGCGCCGCTGGCCGATGCCTTCAAGGCGACCGGGCATCCGTGGTTCGCGGGCTTCATCAGCTTCGGCGCCGCGGTCGGCCTGACGACGGTGTGCATGATCCTGCTGCTGGGGCAGACCCGGGTGTTCTTCGCGATGAGCCGGGACGGGCTGCTGCCGCGGTTCTTCTCGCACGTCCACCCGCGGTTCAAGACGCCGCACCGGCCGACGATCCTGCTCGGCGTGATCATCGCGATCCTCGCCGGGTTCACGCCGCTGACGGAACTGGCCGCGCTGGTGAACATCGGCACGCTGTTCGCCTTCGTGGTCGTCGCCATCGGCGTGATCATCCTCCGCAAGAGGCGGCCCGACCTGCCGCGGTCGTTCCGTACGCCGTGGGTGCCGGTCGTTCCGATCCTGTCGGTGTGCGCCTCGCTGTGGCTGATGATCAACCTGCCCGCCGAGACGTGGGTCCGCTTCGCCATCTGGATGGCCGCCGGCTTCCTCGTCTACTTCCTGTACGGCCGCAACCACAGCCGCTTGGCGCGCCGCGAGCCGGGGGAGGAGCAGCCGAGCGTGGGGGGTGGCACGGCGTAAGCGGCTGCGGCTGCGGCTTCGCCTGACCGGTGGAGGTGGGTCGGGGCCGCGCCGTACGGCGGCGGGTGCGGGCGCGCCCAGCTGCGGGCATGCGTGCCGCTCGGGGCGGCACGGGTGGGCGCAGCGGCACCCCGTTCCGCCGGGCTGCGGACCCACCCGGCCTCAGCACGGACGGGGAGCACCCCGAGACGCCGGGTCGCGGACCCACCACACCTCGGCCCCGACGCCGGGTACCTGGCAACACCGGGCCGCGGACCCACCCGCCCCCGCCCCGACCTCGAGATCCCTACGGGCGAACAGTTCGCGGTCCCGCCACATCCGCCCCCAGCTCCCGGACCCGCCTCCGCAGCTCCCGGTCCGCCGTGATCACCAGGACGGGACGGTCACCGGCCGAGGCCACCAGATCGACGATGTGGTCGTCTCCGCTGCCCGGGGCGGACGACACCCGTACCCCCGGCACGGACTCCACCCCGCGCGCCGCCCCCTCCACGACCATGACGATCTCCGCCGGCCCGGACACCGCCGGAACCCCCTCCGACGCCAGCCGGTCACGCAGCCGCTCCGCCGCGCCCCGGCGGTCCCGCCACCACCCGTCCGGCACGGAACCGATGACGTTCGCGGCGTCGACGATGACCAGGACAGGCGCGGTGTCGTTCATGTGGCCAGGGTCGCACGGGAGATGGACGTGAGGCTGGAGCGGGCGGCACGCCGGGCCCTGTCGGCCGCATAAAGTGAACACGTGAACGGCGACTGGCTCATCCGCGGCCGCGACGGCCGCCTCACTGTCTATCTGCCCTCCGGCGAAGCCGTCCTGTGCCGTGCGGAACGCGGCCCCGCGGGCCCCTGGGAGGACACCGCGCGCACCGTCGGCGGCAGCCAGAAGCTGCACCCGGGCGCGGCGGTCGGCCAGGGCACCGACGGGTACGCGCACCTGGCCGCCTGGCGGCCCACCGTGCCGGGGGAGTCGGGGCTCGTGCACACCACGCACTTCCGGCCCGGGCTCGCACCGCTGGACTGGATCCCGATCGGGCACCCGGACCAGAAGGGCGACCGGACGGGCCCACCGGCGGTCGCCGTCGACGGCGCGGGGCGTGGCTACGTCTTCGTCCGGAACAAGGGCGGCGGGGTGAGCCTGCGCAACCAGAAGGTCAAGGGCGGCTGGGGCGGCTGGCTGGACCTCGGAGGGCATGACGTCGAGGGGGAGTTGACCGCCGTGGCGGGGGAGTCCGGGCTCGTGGAGCTGTACGCCTCCGCACCCGGCGGGATCCTGCGCTGGCGGCAGGAGGGGGACGGGAAGAAGCCGGTGCAGGCCGAGGGCGTCGACGCCCCCGTCCGTCCGGGGACCCTGCGCGCGCTCGCCACGTCCGCCGAGCACACCACCCTGTTCTTCACGAACCTGTCCGGAGACCTGTGCGCCTGGCGTCCCGGTGAGAAGCCGGTGACCCTGCTGGCGTCGGCCGGGCCGGGGCCGGTCCGCGCCGTGCGGTGTGTCATCGAGGGGCACGACTGCACGGTGCTCGCGCAGCGGTCGGCGAGCGGCCGGGTCGCCTTCGCCGCGTATCCGACCGAGCAGGAGGCGGCCGGTGCCTGGTGGACCGAGTCCGGGCCCGCGCTGCCCGCCGACGCCACGGTGTCGGTGGCGCTCGACGAGCACGACGAGGTCGTCGCCGCCTCCCTCTCGCCCTCGACCGGGACCGTGCTGCTCACCCGCCGCAAGGACGAGCCGGGGCTCGCGCTGGAGGCCTGGCGGGAGATCTGACGCCAGGTAAAAAAAGGGGGGCGGGTGCACGGATTGTTGCCGTACGCCCCACCCCCCTCAGGGGTTTACGCGTTACGCCGGGACGCTCGCGACGCCCTGTGCCAGGAACCTCTTGCCGTTCACGCGCTCGGAGACACCCTCGCGGTCCAGGTACGGCGTGATGCCGCCCAGGTGGAAGGGCCAGCCGGCGCCCGTGATGAGGCACAGGTCGATGTCCTGCGCCTCGGCGACGACGCCCTCGTCGAGCATGAGGCCGATCTCCTGCGCCACCGCGTCGAGCACGCGGTCGCGGACCTGCTCCTCCGTCAGGACGGTGTCGCCCTGCTTCAGCAGCGCGGCGACCTCGGGGTCCAGCTCCGGCTTGCCGGAGTCGTAGACGTAGAAGCCGCGCTTGCCCGCCTTGACGACGGCCGCGAGGTTCGGGGAGACCGTGAAGCGGTCCGGGAACGCCCGGTTGAGGGTCTCCGAGACGTGCAGACCGATCGCCGGGCCGACCAGCTCCAGCAGCACCAGCGGCGACATCGGCAGACCGAGCGGCTCGACGGCCTTCTCGGCGACCTCGACCGGGGTGCCCTCGTCGATGACGTTCTGGATCTCGCCCATGAAGCGGGTCAGGATGCGGTTCACGACGAACGCCGGGGCGTCCTTGGTGAGGACCGCGGTCTTCTTCAGCTTCTTGGCGACGGCGAACGCCGTGGCCAGCGACGCGTCGTCGGTCTTCTCGCCGCGCACGATCTCCAGCAGCGGGAGCACCGCGACCGGGTTGAAGAAGTGGAAGCCCACGACCCGCTCGGGGTTCTTCAGCTTCGACGCCATCTCGGAGACCGACAGCGAGGAGGTGTTGGTGGCGAAGACGGCGTGCGCGGGGGCGACCGCCTCGACCTCCGCGAACACCTGCTGCTTGACGCCGATCTCCTCGAACACGGCCTCGATGATGAAGTCCGCGTCCGCGAAGCCCTCGGCCTTGTCCAGCACACCGGACACCAGCGCCTTGAGGCGGTTGGCCTTGTCCTGGTTGACACGGCCCTTGCCGAGCAGCTTGTCGATCTCGGCGTGGACGTAGCCCACACCCTTGTCGACGCGCTCCTGGTCGATGTCGGTCAGCACGACCGGCACCTCCAGGCGGCGCAGGAACAGCAGCGCGAGCTGGCTGGCCATCAGACCGGCGCCGACGACACCGACCTTGGTGACCGGGCGGGCCAGGCTCTTGTCCGGGGCGCCGGCCGGGCGCTTGCCGCGCTTCTGCACGAGGTTGAAGGCATAGATGCCGGAGCGCAGTTCGCCGCCCATGATGAGGTCGGCGAGGGCCTTGTCCTCGGCGTCGTAGCCCTGCTGGAGGTCGCCGTTCTTGGCGGCGGCGATGATGTCCAGGGCGCGGTAGGCGGCCGGGGCGGCGCCGTGCACCTTGGAGTCCGCGATGAAGCGGCCCTTGGCGACGGCCTGGTCCCAGGCCTCGCCGCGGTCGATGACCGGGCGCTCGATCTCCAGCTCGCCCTTGAGGACGGCCGCGGTCCAGATCAGCGACTGCTCCAGGAAGTCCGCGCCCTCGAAGATCGCGTCGGCGATCCCGAGCTCGAAGACCTGCTTGCCCTTGAGCTGCTTGTTCTGGTTGAGGCTGTTCTCGATGATCACCGAGACGGCCTTCTCGGGGCCGATCAGGTTCGGCAGCAGGGCGCAGCCGCCCCAGCCCGGGACCAGACCGAGGAAGACCTCGGGCAGCGAGAACGCCGGCAGGGCCGCGGAGACGGTGCGGTAGGTGCAGTGCAGACCGACCTCGACACCGCCGCCCATCGCGGCGCCGTTGTAGTACGCGAAGGTCGGCACGGCCAGCTTGGACAGCCGCTTGAAGACCTCGTGGCCGCCCTTGCCGATGGCGAGGGCGTGCTCGTACTCCTTGAGGATCTCCACGCCCTTGAGGTCGGCGCCGACCGCGAAGATGAACGGCTTGCCGGTGAGGCCGACGCCGACGATCTCGCCGTCCGCCGCCTCCTTCTCGACCTGGTCGATCGCGGCGTTCAGGTTCGCCAGCGAGGCCGGGCCGAAGGTGGTCGGCTTGGTGTGGTCGTGGCCGTTGTCCAGGGTGATCAGGGCGAAGCGCCCGGCACCGAGGGGGAGGTCGAAGTGGCGTACGTGCGCACTCGTGACGACCTCGTCCGGGAACAGCTCGGAAGCCTGCTTGAGAAGCTCGGCGGTGGTGCTCACTTGTCCCCCTCGAAGTGCGGGTTCTCCCAGATGACCGTCGCGCCCATGCCGAAGCCGACGCACATGGTGGTCAGGCCGTAGCGGACGTGCGGCTGCTCCTCGAACTGGCGGGCCAGCTGCGTCATCAGACGGACGCCGGAGGAGGCGAGCGGGTGGCCGAAGGCGATGGCGCCGCCGTACTGGTTGACGCGCTCGTCGTCGTCGGCGATGCCGTAGTGGTCCAGGAAGGCCAGGACCTGGACGGCGAAGGCCTCGTTGATCTCGAACAGGCCGATGTCGGAGATCGACAGACCCGCCTGGGCCAGCGCCTTCTCCGTCGCCGGGATCGGGCCGTAGCCCATGACCTCCGGCTCCACACCCGCGAAGGAGTAGGAAACCAGGCGCATCTTCACGGGGAGGTCGTGCTCCCGCGCGAAGTCCTCGGAGGCGATGAGGGAGGCGGTGGCGCCGTCGTTGAGACCGGCCGCGTTGCCCGCGGTGACCCGGCCGTGCACACGGAACGGGGTCTTCAGGCCGGAGAGGTTCTCCAGGGTCGTGCCCGGGCGCATCGGCTCGTCGGCGGTGACCAGGCCCCAGCCCGTCTCACCGGCCTCCGGGGAGGTGCGGCGGACCGAGACCGGCACCAGGTCGGCCTGGATCTTGCCGTTGGCGTACGCCTTGGCGGCCTTCTCCTGGGAGCGCACGGCGTACTCGTCGGCGCGCTGCTTGGTGATCTGCGGGTAGCGGTCGTGGAGGTTCTCCGCGGTCATGCCCATGAACAGGGCCGACTCGTCGACCAGCTTCTCGGAGACGAACCGCGGGTTCGGGTCCACGCCCTCGCCCATGGGGTGACGGCCCATGTGCTCGACACCGCCCGCGATGGCGATGTCGTAGGCGCCGAAGGCGACGGAACCGGCGACCGAGGTGACGGCGGTCAGGGCGCCGGCGCACATGCGGTCGATCGAGTAGCCGGGGACCGACTGGGGGAGACCGGCCAGGATCCCGGCCGTGCGGCCGATGGTCAGGCCCTGGTCACCGATCTGCGTGGTCGCGGCGATGGCGACCTCGTCGATCTTCTTCGGGTCGAGTCCGGGGTTGCGGCGCAGCAGCTCCCGGATCGCCTTCACGACGAGGTCGTCGGCACGGGTCTCGTGGTAGATGCCCTTCGGGCCCGCCTTGCCGAACGGGGTGCGGACGCCGTCGACGAAGACGACGTCCCTGACGGTACGAGGCACGATGGCTCTCCTCCAGGGTCAGGATCTGCATTGCTGCTGCGATGCGCTGAGCGCGCGCTCAGGCCCATGCTACTTATGAGTAACGTAGCTGCACACCCCTGGCAGGCGGAGCGGTGAAGGTCACACCCCGTGAGGCAGCGCCCCGCGTTTCAGGGGCGCGGGACCCTGTCGATATGCGGCTCCGCCGCCTGGGTGCGAGCAACCCGATACGGCCCGCACCTGTAAGGGCCCTGCCGAGGCGGCGCCTGCGCGCGGCGACGTCCTTGATGGTGACGCGTCCACCGAAGATCTTGGCGTGATCTCGACGGCGGCGGTCAGGCCTCCTTCGCGGCCAGCGCCTTCACCAGCACCGGTGTCACCTGCTCGACCTGCCACTGACGCGCGCCATGACCGGCCAGCGCGGCCGCCACGGACTCGGCGTCGACAACCGCCGGCGGCTCCCAGCAGACCCGCCGCACCGTGTCGGGCGTGATCAGGTTCTCCTGGGGCATGTTGAGCTGCTCGGCCAGCGCCGACACCCCGGCCCGGGCCGCGGACAGCCGGGCCGCGGCCGCGGGGTCCTTGTCGGCCCAGGCGCGCGGCGGCGGAGGCCCGGTCACCGGCTGCCCGGGCTGCGGCAGCTGGGCCTCGCTCAGCCCCTTCGCCCGGTCCACCGCCGCCTGCCACTGCTCCAGCTGGCGCTTGCCCACGCGGTGGCCGAAACCGTTCAGTGCGGCCAGCGCGTGCACATTGGCCGGAAGCGCCAGCGCGGCCTCCACGATGGCTGCGTCCCCCAGCACCTTGCCCGGCGACACGTCCCGGCGCTGCGCGATCCGGTCCCGGGCCTGCCACAGCTCCCGTACGACGGCCAGCTGCCGCCGCCGGCGCACCTTGTGCATGCCGGACGTACGGCGCCACGGGTCCTTGCGGGGCTCGGGCGGCGGAGCCGAGGCGATCGCGTCGAACTCCTGGCGGGCCCAGTCCAGCTTGCCCTGCCGGTCCAGCTCCTTCTCCAGCGCGTCGCGCAGGTCGACGAGCAGCTCGACGTCCAGCGCCGCGTAGCGCAGCCAGGGCTCGGGCAGCGGCCGGGTCGACCAGTCGACGGCGGAGTGCCCCTTCTCCAGGACGAAGCCCAGCACGCTCTCGACCATCGCGCCGAGGCCGACCCGGGGGAAGCCGGCGAGCCGCCCGGCCAGCTCCGTGTCGAACAGCCGCGTCGGCACCATTCCTATCTCGCGCAGGCACGGCAGGTCCTGGGTGGCGGCGTGCAGCACCCACTCGACGCCGGACAGGGCATCGCCGAGGGCGGACAGGTCGGGGCAGGCCACGGGGTCGATGAGGGCCGTTCCGGCGCCCTCGCGGCGCAGCTGTACGAGGTAGGCGCGCTGCCCGTAGCGGTAGCCGGACGCGCGCTCGGCGTCGACGGCGACGGGCCCGGACCCGGCCTCGAAGGCGGCGATCACCCGGGCCAGGGCGGTCTCGTCCGCGATGACGGGCGGAATGCCCTCACGCGGCTCCAGCAGGGGGATCGGCGCCTCCGTAGCAGAAGATCCGCCGTCGTCCGGAGGGGCGCCTCCGGTGGTTCGCAGTGAGCTGTCTGCTGCGGTGTCGTGGGCGTCGGTCACCTGTCAAGAGTATCCATGTATGGACAGCGCCCGCCGACGGAACGTTCCGTCGACGGGCGCCCGAGGGTCGCAAACCAGTCATGTCGGGGAAGCGGCGGGTTCACGAACCGTGAGTGACGTGAACGGGGCCGACGGCCGGCCCCGTTCACGTGAATGAATGATCACGACGGGTCACGGCGGACCGGGTCAGTGGATGATCCCGGTCCGCAGCGCCACCGCGACCATGCCGGCGCGGTCGCCCGTGCCGAGCTTGCGGGCGATGCGGGCGAGGTGGCTCTTGACGGTCAGGGCGGACAGGCCCATCGAGACGCCGATCGCCTTGTTCGACTGGCCTTCCGCGACCAGCCGCAGCACCTCGACCTCGCGGCCGGACAGTTCGCGGTAGCCGCCCGGGTGGCTCGGGGCACCCGGGGGGCGGCGGTGCAGTCGCGCGGCGGCGGCGCCGATGGGGGCGGCGCCCGGCCGGGTGGGGAGCCCGACGTTGGTGCGCGTGCCGGTGACGACGTAGCCCTTCACTCCGCCGGCGAGTGCGTTGCGCACGGCGCCGATGTCGTCGGCGGCGGAGAGGGCGAGCCCGTTGGGCCAGCCCGCGGCGCGGGTCTCCGACAGCAGGGTGAGGCCGGAGCCGTCCGGCAGGTGGACGTCGGCGACACAGATGTCGCGGGGGTTGCCGATGCGGGGACGAGCCTCCGCGATGGACGAGGCCTCGATGACGTCGCGCACACCGAGCGCCCACAGGTGGCGGGTGACGGTGGAGCGGACGCGCGGGTCGGCCACGACCACCATGGCGGTCGGCTTGTTCGGGCGGTAGGCGACCAGGCTTGCGGGCTGCTCGAGGAGAACGGACACCAGGCCTCCTGGGGTGCGGGACGGGGCCGGCTCGTGGGGGTGAAGCCGGGACGAACCGTGCTTTCAAGGTCACAGTCGTCTTCGGCACCGAACCCGTCCGCCTTTAGAGAATGATCACGATTCGGTGATAACAATCCGTGCAATTCGGACACGCGGTCGATCATTCGAAGGCCGGACGGTTTCGGTCTGCGTCGGTACGCGGTCGAAAGTGGCCGTATCGACAAAGTGATTCGGCCAAGAGGGGTACGCAGGTGTGATCGTCGACCGGACATGGTTGACCGCCCCGCACAAGGTCGATCAGTGCGGGGCGGTCGGGGGTCGTTCAGAGGTGGTTCAGAGGTCGTTCAAGGGGGCGATCAGGGGGGCCGGTCAGCGGGACTGCGGTCCTCGCCGCTGGGGGAGGGTCACGACGGACGCGTCCCCGGGGACGGCCGGGGGCAGCCCCGCGATCTGGGCCAGCAGATCGCACCAGGCCGCGAGATGCGCGGCCGTGTCCGGAGCTCCGCCCAGGCCCTCGCGCGGCGTCCACGACGCACGGATCTCGATCTGCGAGGCGGCCGGACGCGCGGACAGCCCGCCGAAGTAGTGGGAGCTCGCGCGCGTGACCGTGCCGCTCGGCTCCCCGTACGTCAGCCCGCGCGCCTGGAGCGCACCGGTCAGCCATGACCAGCACACCTCCGGCAGCAGCGGGTCCGCCGCCATCTCCGGCTCCAGCTCGGCGCGCACCAGCGTCACCAGCCGGAAGGTGCCCCGCCAGGCGTCGTGCCCGGCCGGGTCGTGCAGCAGCACCAGCCGGCCGTCGGCCAGGTCCTGGTCGCCGTCGACGACCGCGGCCTCCAGCGCGTAGCTGTGAGGAGCGAGCCGCCTCGGTGGGGGCGTCGGCTCGACCTCGATCTGGGGCCGCAGCCGCGCCGCCTTGAGCGCGTCGACAGCGGCCCGGAAGGGCGGCGGCGCGGAGTCCGCCTCCCGCCGGTCGTTCTCGGTGTCCTTCGCTTCGTCCATTCCGCCAGCGCCGTCCGACAGTCGTCCCTGAGCCGCAGCCATGCGGGAAGATTACGGGGACCGGAGCCCGGGTGCCGGGCTAGACACCCCGCGCCTGCCCAGGGGCTGAATAGTGCCGTCCGACGGCGTGCGAAACTTGGCCCGTGAGTGCCAACGACGCCCCCCGGGTCCAGCAGCCGTCCGCCCCGCACGACTCCGCCTTCCTCAAGGCCTGCCGGCGCGAGCCCGTGCCGCACACGCCGGTGTGGTTCATGCGGCAGGCCGGGCGCTCACTGCCGGAGTACCGCAAGGTGCGCGAGGGCATCCCGATGCTCGAGTCCTGCATGCGTCCGGAACTGGTCACCGAGATCACACTCCAGCCGGTGCGCCGGCACGGCGTGGACGCGGCGATCTACTTCAGCGACATCGTCGTCCCCCTCAAGGCCATCGGCATCGACCTCGACATCAAGCCCGGCGTCGGCCCGGTCGTCGAGCGCCCGATCCGCACCCGCGAGGACCTCGCGCGGCTGCGCGACCTCACCCCCGAGGACGTCTCCTACGTCACCGAGGCCATCGGCCTGCTCACCCGTGAGCTCGGCGCCACGCCCCTGATCGGCTTCGCCGGCGCGCCCTTCACTCTCGCCAGCTATCTGGTCGAGGGCGGCCCGTCCCGCACGTACGAGAACGCCAAGGCCATGATGTACGGCGACCCCGAGCTGTGGGCCGACCTGCTCGACCGCCTCGCGGAGATCACCGCCGCGTTCCTGAAGGTGCAGATCGAGGCGGGCGCCTCGGCGGTCCAGCTGTTCGACTCCTGGGCCGGTGCGCTGGCCCCCGCCGACTACCGGCGCTCGGTGCTGCCCGCGTCGGCGAAGGTCTTCGAGGCCGTGGCCGGTTACGGCGTGCCGCGCATCCACTTCGGTGTCGGCACCGGCGAGCTGCTGGGTCTCATGGGCGAGGCCGGCGCGGACGTCGTCGGCGTCGACTGGCGCGTCCCGATGGACGAGGCCGCCCGCCGGGTCGGACCGGGCAAGGCGCTCCAGGGCAACCTCGACCCGACCGTGCTGTTCGCCTCGACGGAGGCCGTCGAGGCCAAGACCCTCGAGGTCCTGGACTCGGCGAAGGACCTCGAAGGCCACATCTTCAACCTCGGCCACGGCGTCATGCCGTCGACGGACCCGGACGCGCTGACGCGGCTCGTGGAGCACGTGCACACGCGGACCGCGCGCTGACGCGAACGCCCGATCGGCCGGTTCGCTGAACGCGGCCGCACGCTCCTGCGTATGTCTCGGCAACCGCCCGCGGCGCGGGGAAGGCGGGTCGCGGGGCCGACGTGAGGAACAGGCGATGAACGACCGAGTTACTCCCGCCATGCACGCACTGCCCGACGGCGAGGCGGAGTTGACGCTGGTGGTGCGGCTGCCCTGGGAGGACGTGGCCCGCCTGGGCCAGGACGCGGGGCGGCTGGCCACGCAGTTGCGGCGGCCCGTGACGCTGGAGGAGGCGGTGAGCCACCGGTTGCGGTCGACCCGGGTGGCCTCGCACGCGAAGCCGGCGGGGGAGCAGCCGCCGGCGGTGACGGCCGCGCCGGCGTCGGTGTCGTCCTTGCCGTCCAGGCCGCCGGCGGAGCAGGCGCGGCAGGCGATCGACCGGATCAACGGTACGGCGGGGACGGCGTAGCCGTTTCGCCGTAGGGCGTGGGTGCGTCGGCGGGTGCGGGCGGGTTGCGGTTTTTCGCGCCCACGCGGCGGAGCCGCATAGTGATACAGCCCCGCGCCCCTTCGGGCGCGATCCCGCCCCGCCTCACAGCGAACCGTGCACCTTCACCGTCGCCTTGCGGGCCGCCACCAGGACCGGGTCCCAGACCGGGGAGAACGGTGGGGCGTAGCCGAGGTCCAGGGCCGTCATCTGTTCCACGGTCATGCCCGCCGTGAGGGCGACCGCCGCGATGTCGACGCGTTTGCCCGCGCCCTCCCGGCCGACGATCTGGACGCCGAGGAGGCGGCCCGTGCGGTGCTCGGCGAGCATCTTGACCGTCATGGGGGAGGCGTTCGGGTAGTAGCCCGCGCGGCTGGTCGACTCGATGGTGACCGCTTCGAAGCGCAGGCCCACCCGGTGGGCGTCCTTCTCCCGCAGGCCCGTGCGGGCGATCTCCAGGTCGCAGACCTTGCTGACCGCGGTGCCGACCACGCCCGGGAAGGTCGCGTACCCGCCGCCGACGTTGGTGCCGATGACCTGGCCGTGCTTGTTGGCGTGGGTGCCGAGCGGGATGTGCCGCTCCTGGCCCGAGACCAGGTCGAGGACCTCGACGCAGTCGCCGCCGGCCCAGATGTTCTCGTGGCCGCGCACCCGCATCGAGCGGTCCGTGAGGAGACCTCCGTGCGGGCCGAGAGGGAGGCCGGCGGCCTTGGCGAGGGCCGTCTCGGGGCGCACGCCGATGCCGAGCACGACGACGTCCGCCGGGAACTCGCGGTCCTCGGTGACCACCGCCCGCACCGCCCCGTCGTCGCCGGTCAGGACCTTGGTGACCTCGGCGTCGTTCACCATCGTGATGCCCAGGCCCTCCATGGCGTCGTGCACCAGGCGGCCCATGTCGGGGTCGAGGGTCGCCATGGGCTCGCTGCCCCGGTTGACGACCGTCACCTCGTAGCCGCGCTTGATCAGCGCCTCGGCCATCTCCACGCCGATGTAACCGGCCCCGACGACCACCGCGCGGCGGCCCCGCCTGGCCTCCAGCGTGTCGAGGAGGGCCTGCCCGTCGTCCAGCGTCTGCACGCCGTGCACGCCGGCCGCGTCGACCCCGGGCATGTCCGGCCGGATCGGCCGGGCGCCGGTCGCGATCACGAGGTGGTCGTACGACGTCCAGGACTCCTCGCCGGACTCCAGGTCACGCGCGCGGACCCGCTGCCCGTCGGGGTCGAGCTCCGTGACCTCGGTGCGCAGCCGCAGGTCGATGCCCCGGGCACGGTGCTCCTCGGGCGTGCGGGCGATGAGCCGGTCCCGTTCGGTGACGTCGCCGCCGACCCAGTAGGGGATGCCGCACGCCGAGTACGACGTGAAGTGACCCCGTTCGAACGCCACGATCTCCAGCTCGCCGGGGCCCTTCAGACGGCGGGCCTGTGACGCCGCGGACATACCCGCGGCGTCACCGCCGATGACGACCAGTCGCTCCCGTGTACGGCTCATGTCCATGCGAACACGCTACGGGAGCACGGCATTTCAGTCCCGCTTTCCCGGGGCCGGCGGCTGTTCGGCCTCCGGGGCGGGGCGGGCCGCCGGCAGCGGGCCGAGCGCGGTCGCCGCGGGCGCGGGCGCGGGGCGGCGCGGCAGCCGGGGGCGTACGACGCGCAGCCACAGCAGGACGAGCAGCGCGGCCACCGCCGCGAACGGCAGGACCGCGCCGAAGGCGACGGCGAGCCAGCGCAGCATCGTCACGAAGGCGCTCCAGCCGCCCGCGAGCGCGTCCACGAAGCCCGGGTCGTCGTCCCCGGCCTGCTCCTTCACCGGGGTCTCGGACAGCGACAGGGTGATGGTGGCCAGACTGGTGCGGTCCTTCAGGGACTTCTGCCGGGCGAGCAGCGACTCCAGGTCGGCCTGGCGGGTGCTCAGCTCGCCCTCCAGGGTCACCACGTCGCTGAGCTTGGTGGCCCGGTCCATCAGCTCGCGGATCCGGGCCACGCTGGCGCGCTGCGTGGTGATCCGGCTCTCCACGTCCACGACCTGGTCGGTGACGTCCTCGGCCTTCGCGCTGCGGTCGAGGAGCTTGCCGGCGCCCTCCAGTTCGGCGAGGACCTCGTCGTACTTCTCGACGGGCACACGCAGCACGATCCGGGTGCGCTCGTGGCCCTCGGTGTCCCGGGTGGTGGTCTCGTCGCCGACGTAGCCGCCCGCGTTCTCCACGCCGGTGCGGGCCTGGTCCAGGGCCTTCGGGACGTCCTTGACCCGCACGGTCAGGGAGGCCGTGCGGATGATGTGGCTCGCGGTGAGCTTCGGCGGCGCCGTGGCCCTGGCGCCGCTGCCGGTACCGCCGGGGGCGGCCTCGCCCGAGACGCCCTTGTGGTCCGCCCCGCGGTCGGCGGCGGAGTTGCTGCCGCTCGAGGCGTCGTCCCCGGCGCCGCACCCCGTGAGGGCGAGGGCGGCGGCCAGCAGGAGTGCGGCCAGGGCCGGGGCGGGGCGTCGTACGGATCGTCGTGTGCGCATGCGGCATCCCCCGAGGGTCGATTCTGCTGACGCTTCTTCGACGCCCGGACGGCGCCGATCGTTTGGTCCGGGACGGTTCCGATGCGGTCACGGTCGGGACTCGTGGCGGACACCGGGGCGCGGCGGCGCTGTCGGTGGGGTCTGAGAGGCTGGGGGCATGCGCGAAGTTCAAGGGCAGGTCGTCGTCATCGGGGCGGGCATCGCGGGGCTGGCCGCCGCCCACCGGCTGCTGGAGCGCGGGGCGCGGGTGACCGTGCTGGAGGCGTCCGACCGGGTCGGCGGCAAGCTGCTGCCCGGGGAGATCGCGGGCGCCCGTGTGGACCTCGGCGCCGAGTCGATGCTCGCCCGCCGGCCCGAGGCGGTGGCGCTCGCGCGCGAGGTCGGCCTCGCCGACCGCCTCCAGCCCCCCGCGACCGCCACGGCCTCGCTCTGGACCCGCGGCGCCCTGCGCCCCTTCCCCAAGGGGCATGTGATGGGCGTGCCCGGCACCGCGTCCGCCCTGGCCGGTGTGGTGTCCGAGGAGGGCCTCGCCCGCATCGAGCGGGACGCCGAGCTGCCCCGCACCGAGGTCGGCGACGACGTGGCGGTGGGGGAGTACGTGGCGCGGCGCCTCGGGCGCGAGGTCGTCGACCGCCTGCTGGAGCCCATGCTGGGCGGGGTGTACGCGGGCGACGCGTACCGCATCTCCATGCGTTCGGCCGTCCCCCAGCTCTTCCAGGTGGCCCGGACCCACACCTCCCTGACGGAAGGCGTCCGCGACCTCCAGGCCAAGGCGGCCGCCGCCCGGCAGACCGGCCCGGTGTTCATGGGCATCCGGGGAGGCATCGGCACCCTGCCCCTCGCGGTGGCCGACTCGGTCCGGGCACGCGGGGGCGAGATCCTCACCCGCACGCCGGTGACGGAGCTGCGCCGCACACCCGACGGCGGCTGGCAGGTCGGCTCCGGCGAGCGCGCGTGGCGCGCGGACGCCGTGGTCGTCGCCGCCCCCGCCCCGGTCGCCGCCCGGCTGCTGCGTGCCGAGACCCCCGGGGCCGCCGCCGAGCTCGACGCCGTCGAGTACGCCTCCATGGCCCTGGTCACCCTCGCCTACCGCCGCTCCGAGACGGCCCTGCCCGACGGCAGCGGCTTCCTCGTGCCGCCGGTCGACGGACGCACCATCAAGGCGTCCACGTTCGCCTCGCAGAAATGGGGCTGGATCGCCGACGAGAACCCGGACCTGGCCGTCGTGCGCACCTCCGTCGGACGGTACGGCGAGACGGAGATCCTCCAGCGCGACGACAGCGAGCTGGTCGAGGTCTCCCGGCACGACCTGAAGGCGGCGACCGGCCTGGACGCCACGCCCGTCGCGACCCGCGTCACCCGCTGGGACGGCGGCCTGCCCCAGTACCCCGTCGGCCACCACGCGCGCGTGGCCCGCATCCGCGAGCACATCGCCCGGCTCCCCGGCCTCGCCGTCTGCGGCGCCCCGTACGACGGCGTCGGCATCCCGGCCTGCATCGCCAGTGCCTACGCGGCCGTGGACCAGGTCCACGGCGACACGAGCGGTGTGGAGCAGCTCACCGCCCACCCGGTGCAGAGCCTGCACGGCGGAGCGGGAGAATGAGAAGCATGAGTGACGACGCCTCCACCACGGCCTCCAGCGCCGCGCCCGACCGCATCGCGAACAAGGGCAAGCTGGCCAAGGACCTCAACGAGGTCATCCGCTACACGCTCTGGTCCGTCTTCAAGCTGAAGGACGTCCTCCCCGAGGACCGCGCCGGGTACGCCGACGAGGTCCAGGAGCTGTTCGACCAGCTCGCCGCCAAGGACGTGACCGTCCGCGGCACCTACGACGTCTCGGGCCTGCGCGCCGACGCCGACCTCATGATCTGGTGGCACGCGGAGACCAGCGACGCGCTGCAGGAGGCGTACAACCTCTTCCGCCGGACGAAGCTGGGCCGCGCCCTGGAGCCCGTCTGGTCGAACATGGCGCTGCACCGCCCCGCCGAGTTCAACCGCTCGCACATCCCGGCGTTCCTCGCCGACGAGACGCCCCGCAACTATGTGAGCGTCTACCCCTTCGTGCGGTCCTACGACTGGTACCTGCTGCCCGACGAGGACCGCCGCCGCATGCTCGCCGACCACGGCAAGATGGCCCGCGGCTACCCGGACGTGCGCGCCAACACCGTCGCCTCGTTCTCCCTCGGCGACTACGAGTGGATCCTCGCCTTCGAGGCCGACGAGCTGTACCGCATCGTCGACCTCATGCGCCACCTGCGCGCCTCGGAGGCCCGTAGGCACGTCCGCGAGGAGGTGCCGTTCTACACCGGCCGCCGCAAGGACATCGCCGAGCTGGTCGCCTCGCTGGCCTGATCAGCGGATGGGTCGCACGGCCCCGGCCCGGTCCGGGGCCGTCGGCTTCGGTTCCGCGTGCGGGGCCGTCGGCTTCGGTTCCGCGTGCGGGGCCGTCGGCTTGGGTTCCGCGTGCGGGGCGCACTGCGCGCCGCGTCCCGGGAGCCGGCCCTCCAGCAGATACGCCTCCATGTGCCCGTTGACGCAGGCGTTCGGCCCGCCCGCCAGCCCGTGGGCGCCCGCGTCCCGCTCCGTCACCAGCACCGAGCCCGCCAGGCGGTCGTGGAGTTCGAGGGCGCCGTCGTACGGCGTCGCGGCGTCCCGCTCGGCGGCCAGGATCAGGACCGGCGGCAGCTCGCCCGGCCCGGCGCCGACGTCGATCGGCCGCTGCCGGGGCGCCCGCCAGTACGCGCACGGCAGATTCGTCCACACGTTGTCCCAGGTCTCGAAGGGCGCCACCCGCGCGAGCCGGGTGTTGTCCCGGTCCCACACCCTCCAGTCGGTGGGCCAGGGCGCGTCGTTGCACTCGACGGCCACGTAGACCGCGCGGGAGTTCTCCGCCTCGACGGCCGCCTCCGGGTGCTGCTCCATCTGCTCGATCAGGGGCTGGGCATCACCCTTGAGGTACGCCGACAGCGCGTGCGCGCGGTGCGGCCACTGGTCGTCGTAGTAGCCGGCCTGCAGGAACGCCGCGTGCAACTGCCCCGGTCCGACCTTCCCGCCCGCGGGCTCGGCGGCCAGTCTTGCGCTCGCCCGTTCGTAACTGCGCAGCACCTCCCGCTCCGTCGCGCCCAGCCCGTACACGCCGTCGTGCCGGGCGATCCACTCCCGCACGTCCCGCCAGCGGTCCTCGAACGCCGCCGACTGGGCGAGGTTGTTGCGGTACCAGATCCGCCCGGGGCCGGGGTGGACCACCGAGTCGAACACCATCCGCCGTACGTGCGCGGGGAACAGCGTCGCGTACAGGGCACCGAAGTAGGTGCCGTAGGACGAGCCCATGAAGGTCAGCCGCTCCTCGCCGAGTGCGGCGCGCAGCACGTCGAGGTCGCGGGCGTTGTTCAGCGAGTGGTAGTGCCGCAGCGCGTCGCCGTTGCGCTCGGCGCAGCCCCGCGCGTACGCCTTGGCCTTGGCGATGCGCTCCCTCTTGTACGCCTCCGAGGGGTGGACCGGCGCCTGCGAGGGACCGGTGAGGAACTGCTTCGGGTCCTTGCACGACAGCGGTGCCGAACGGCCGACCCCGCGCGGGGCGTAGCCGACGAGGTCGTACGCGGCGGCGATCCGCTTCCACTCGGGGAGCAGGCCGATGAGCGGGAAGTACAGGCCGGTGGCACCCGGGCCGCCCGGGTTGTGGACGAGGGCGCCCTGCCGGAGGACCTTCCGCTCGCCGCCGCCCGGGTCCTTCCGGGTGGCCCGGGCCCTGCTGACGGAGAGTGCGATCTGCCGGCCGTCCGGGCGGGCGTAGTCCAGCGGGACGCTCACCGTGCCGCACTGCATGCTGCCCGGCAGGTCCTGCGCGTCGGGGCACGGGCCGAAGTCGACACCGGCCGCCTTCGCGCGCGCGGCGGCCACGGCGGTGCCGCGCCGCTCGGCCGCGCCCGTCCGGTCCTCGGCGTCCGGGGCCCCGGTGAGGGCGCTCAGCAGCAAGGACCCGGCGGCCGAGTAGAGGAGGGCGGCTCTCATGCGTATCCCTTCGGTGCACGGTGGCGACGAAAGGGATGTTTCGTTCGGGCGGAGGGGAAGGCAAGCACCGTCGACCGGTGTCGGGCCGCATGCCCCCGCGCGCCCCCGGTCGGTCAGTCGTGCGGCTCGCGGTGCGCGAACGCGGCGCGCAGGTCCGGTTCGCCGATCGCGCGCACGCCCCGTACGGCGACCGAGGTGAGGTACGTACGGTCGTCGGCGGCGCCGTCCGCGGTGCGGGTCAGCGCGCCGAGCAGCCGCTGGCCGGCCGGAGAGGCCCAGCGCGAGTAGGGGTGGATCTCGACCCGGGCGACCACCAGGCAGCTCAGCGTCAGGGCGAGCGGCAGCGCGAACCACAGGGCGACCAGGTGCCGGGGCATGTCCGGCGGAAGCGGCGTCAGCAGCGCGGCCACGCCCAGCCCGAGGACACCGACGGCCGCGACGCGCACCTGCCGCACGGCCGCGGCGACCGTCGTGCGGGCACTGTCGGGCACCGCGAGCCCCGCGCGCACCAGCCCCTCGGCGATCCCGCGCACCGGGTCCGCCGCGGCGGCCGTGGCCCGCACCGGCGCGATACGGCACTGCCCGTCGGGACCGATGGCCCCTATCACCGACCGCTCCATCTCGTCCCGCCCGCGCGGGTCGACGACCGTCGCCCAGCCGGTGTGGGCCAGGAGCAGCCGGCGCTGGCGGGCCATGGCGACCAGGGTCACGTCGGCGACCCGCCGAGGGCCGCCCGAGAGGAACGCGGCCTCGTACAGCGTGAGTTCACGCCCCCGGCCGGTGTCCGCGTCCACCGCCGCCGCCCGCACGGCGGCCAGACACAGGCGCGTGCACGCCGTGCCGGCCACGGCCCAGGCCGCCAGCAGGAAAAGAACCCAGAGCATATGTTGTTTGTATGTGACACGGTCCCGAAAGCACCATGCCTCGTTCACAATCCGGACGGAGTGTTGTCGGTATGTGACGTTCCGTTTCAGTCCGGTGGCGGGCTGTAGGCGGGCGGCGGGAGCGTGTGATCCGGTGCGGGCCGGGCGACTAGCCCACCTGGGTCCTCTGGGCCGCCCGGACGCCGTCGCGGCGGTGTGCCCCGTGGCCGCCGCCCGCCCGATGGGCCATGTTGCTGACCGTCGAGCCGATCGGGCTCCGGCCGGACGCGAAGGAGGCCCAGCGGTGGGTGAGCTGTACATCGACGGCGAGTGGACACAGGCCGCGTCCGGAGGCCGGCGCGAGGTGATCAACCCCTACGACGCCTCGGTCGTCACCACCGTCGACGAGGCCGACGCCACCGACGTCGACCGCGCCGTGCGCGCCGCCCGGCGCGCCTTCGCCGAGGAGGACTGGGCGGGCGCCCCCACCCGCCGCCGCGCCGACCTGCTGATGCGTGTCCACGACCTGCTGCTGCGCGACCGCGAGGACATCGCCCGCACCGAGACGCTCGACACCGGCAAGACGCTCACCGAAGCCCGGATCGACGTGGAGGACGTGGCGAACGCCTTCCGCTACTACGCCGAACTCGCGGGCAAGGACGGCGGCCGGGTCGTCGACGTCAACCCGGACGTCCTCAGCCGCGTCGTCTACCAGCCGGTCGGCGTGTGCGCGCTCATCGCCCCGTGGAACTACCCGCTGCTCCAGGCCTCCTGGAAGGTCGCCCCGGCGCTGGCCGCCGGCAACACCTTCGTCCTCAAGCCCAGCGAGACCACCCCGCTCACCACCATCATCATGATCCGGCTCATCGAGGAGGCCGGCGCCCCGCCCGGCGTCGCCAACCTCGTGCTCGGCTCCGGGGCGACCGTGGGCGCGGCCCTGACCCGCCACCCCGACGTCGACCTGGTCTCCTTCACCGGCGGCCTGAACACCGGCCGGGCCATCATGGCCGCCGCCGCCGACGAGGGACCGCGGAACATCGCCCTGGAACTGGGCGGCAAGAACCCCAACATCGTCTTCGCCGACGCCGACTTCGACGCCGCCGTCGACTACGCGCTGGACGCCGCCTTCCTGCACTCCGGGCAGGTCTGCTCGGCCGGTTCACGCCTGCTCGTCGAGGACTCCCTGCACGACCGGTTCGTCGAGGCCTACGCCGAGCGCGCCCGGGCGATCCGGCTCGGCAACGGCCTGGACGAAGGCACCGAGAGCGGCCCGCTCAGCTCCGCCGAGCACCGCGAGAAGGTCGAGGGCTACATCGCCATCGCCAAGGAGGAGGGCGCCCGGCTCGTCACCGGAGGCACCCGCCCCGACGACCCCGCCCTCAGCAACGGCTTCTTCCTGCTGCCGACGATCTTCGCCGACTGCGACCGGTCCATGCGCATCGTCCAGGAGGAGGTCTTCGGCCCGGTCGTCACCGTCGAACGCTTCCGCACCGAGGACGAGGCGGTGGAACTCGGCAACGACACCCGCTACGGCCTCGCCGGCGGCGTGTGGACCTCCGACGCGAGCCGCGCCCAGCGCGTCGCCCAGCGGCTGAGGCACGGCACCGTGTGGATCAACGACTTCCACCCCTACGTACCGCAGGCCGAGTGGGGCGGCTTCGGCCGCTCCGGCGTCGGACGCGAGCTCGGCCCCACGGGGCTGCGCGAGTACCAGGAGGCCAAGCACATCTACCAGAACCTCGCCCCCGCCCCTTCCGGCTGGTTCAAGGGCTGACACCCGCGCCCCGTCCGCCCGTTCACGACGGCCACCGAAGAAAGGCACCGCATGGCCACCATCCCCGCGCACGGCGCCGAGTCCGCCTACGACTACGTCATCGTCGGCGGCGGCACCGCCGGCTGTGTGCTCGCCGCCCGGCTGAGCGAGGACCCCGACTGCCGCGTCTGCGTCATCGAGGGCGGCCCCAGCGATGTCGGCGACGAGCGCATCCTGCGCCTGCGCAACTGGATCAACCTGCTCGGCTCGGAGTTCGACTACGGCTACACCACCGTCGAGCAGCCGCGCGGCAACTCGCACATCCTGCACTCCCGGGCCCGGGTGCTCGGCGGCTGCTCCTCGCACAACACCCTGATCAGCTTCCTGCCGCTGCCGCAGGACCTCGACGACTGGGTGAGCCACGGCTGCTCCGGCTGGGACCCGGCGACGATCCTGCCCTACCGCGACCGGCTGCTCACCCGGATCGTGCCCGTGGCCGAGGCCGACCGCAATCCCATCGCCAAGGACTTCGTCACCGCCGCCTCCCGCGCCCTCGGCGTCCCCGTCATCGAGGACTTCAACGCCGAACCCTTCGCCGAGGGCACCGGGTTCTTCTCGCTGGCCTACGAGCCGGAGGGCAACCTGCGCCAGTCCGCGTCCGTCGCCTACCTCCACCCGGTGCTCGACCGGCCCAACCTCACGCTGAAGCTGGAGACCTGGGCCCACCGGCTGATCCCCGACGCGTCGGGCCGGCTGACCCGGGTCGCCGTCCGGGGCGCCGACGGCGAACCCGCCACCGTGCGTGCCGAGCGCGAACTCCTGCTGTGCGCGGGCGCCATCGACACCCCGCGCCTGCTGCTGCTCTCCGGCATCGGCCCGGCCGACGACCTGCGCGCCCTGGGCATCGCCGTACGGGCCGACCTGCCCGGTGTCGGGGAGAACCTGCTGGACCACCCCGAGTCCGTGATCGTCTGGGAGACCGCGGGGCCGCTGCCGCCCAACTCCGCGATGGACTCCGACGCCGGTCTGTTCCTGCGCCGCGACAAGAGCCAGCCGCGCCCCGACCTGATGTTCCACTTCTACCAGGTGCCGTTCACCGTCAACACCGAACGCCTGGGCTACCCCGTACCGCAGCACGGGGTGTGCATGACCCCGAACGTCCCGCGGGCCCGCTCCACCGGCCGCATGTGGCTGCGCAGCAACAACCCCGCCGAGCATCCCGCCCTGGACTTCCGGTACTTCACCGATCCCGAGGGGTACGACGAGCGCACCATCGTGGACGGCCTCAAGGTCGCCCGCGAGGTCGCCGGGGCCGGCCCGCTGCGCGACTGGCTCGTCCGCGAGGTCGCACCCGGCCCGGACGTCGTCTCCGACGCCGACCTGTCGGAGTACGGCCGCCGCGCGGCCCACACCGTCTACCACCCGGCCGGCACCTGCCGGATGGGCGCGGCGGACGACCCGGCGGCCGTCTGCGACCCCGAGCTGAGACTGCGGGGCTTCGAGGGCGTGCGGATCGTCGACGCGTCGGTGTTCCCGACGATGCCCACCATCAACCCGATGGTGACCGTGCTGCTCGCCGCCGAACGCGCCGCCGACCTGATCAAGGCGGAACGAGGGGCACACCGATGACCGGGACACAGCCTCCCGCACCGGCGTCCGGCGCCCCCTCCGGGGAGCCGGGCTCGGAGTTCCGCAAGGACATGAGCCCTTGGGCCAACTTCGCCCTCGGCTTCACCTACCTCTCCCCGGTGGTGGGCACCTACACCCTCTTCGGCGTCGCGATCGCCGACGGCGGACCGCCCATGATCTGGGCGTTCCTGATCGCCGGCTGCGGCCAGTTCCTCGTCGCGCTGATCTTCGGCGAGATCGTCGCCCAGTACCCGATCGCGGGCGGCGTCTACCCCTGGGCCCGGCGGCTGTGGGGCAAGCGCTGGGCGTGGATGACCGGCTGGGTGTACATGTGGGCACTGCTGGTGACCATCACCTCCGTCGCCTACGGCGCCGGCCCCTACATCGCCATCCTCTTCGGCTTCAGAGCCACCGTGCACACCACCGTGCTGTGCACCGCCGTGCTCATCGTCGTCGCCATCCTCATCAACTACATGGGCACCAAGGCACTGTCGACGGCGGCGCTCATCGGTTTCGCCGGCGAGCTCATCGGCGCCCTCGTCGTCGGCGTCTACCTGCTGGCCACCCACCGTCACCACGGACTCGGCGTCGTCTTCGACACCTACAACGTCGAGGGAGACGGCTCCTACCTGCCGGCGTTCCTCGCAGCCGCCATCATCGGCCTCTACCAGTACTACGGCTTCGAGGCGTGCGGCGACACCGCCGAGGAGGTCGCCCACCCGGGCCGGGTCATCCCCCGCGCGATGCGCCGCACCATCTACATCGGCGGCGCGGCGGCCACGTTCACCTGCATGTCGCTGCTGCTGTCCGTCACGGACTTCAACGCGATCATCTCCGGCGAGCAGACCGACCCGGTGGTGGACGTGCTGTACGACGCCATGGGCGAGACCGGGGCGCGGATGGTGATGGCCGTGGTGCTGATCTCCTTCCTGTCCTGCACGATCAGCCTCCAGGCCGCGGCCGGGCGGCTCATCTACTCCTACGCCCGTGACGAGATGATCGTCGGGCACCGGCTGCTGCGGCGATTCATCCACTCCCGCGCGGTGCCGAGCTGGGCGCTGTTCGTGTCCGCGGCGGTGCCGCTGGCCATCGCCTTCGCCTCACTGCTCTCCGAGGACGCCCTCACCAACATCGTCTCGTTCGCGATCCTCGGCATCTACGGCTCGTTCCAGATGGTGGTCCTCGCCGCGCTGCGCGCCCGGCTCAAGGGCTGGCGTCCGGCAGGGGAGTTCACCCTGGGCCGCTGGGGACTCACGGTGAACATCGCGGCGCTGGTCTACGGCATCGCCGCCATCATCAACATCTGCTGGCCCCGCTCCCCGGAGAAGTCCTGGTGGGAGAACTGGATCGTCCTGCTGTGCGGCGGTGTAGTGCTGGGGACGGGCCTGCTCTACATGTTCACCACGCACCACTACGGCCGTGGCAACGCCCCCGCGGGCGACGCCGTGCCGGACAAGGCCGGTGCGACGTCCGGAGGAACTCCTCCCGGACAGGGATGACACGAGAGGTGCGGGGCAACGGCCGGCCCCTCACCCTCAACGCCGTGACAGCACCCGGCGCGTGGCGCGGGCGAGCCGGTGAACGCGCCGCCCGGAACGCGGCGCCGGGCCCGACCGCTCCAGCCACCACTCCCGCAGCTCCCGCCGCGCCCGCGTGTCCCCGGGGCGCCCGGTGGACAGCAGGTGCTCGGCGAAGGTGAGGGCGTCGCGCCGGTAGCCGTCGGTCATCGGGTGGTTCTGGGCGTAGCCGAGGAACGCCGTGCGGTACTCGCCCCCGAGGATCACCGGCAGTTCGGGCGCGACCTTCGCCACGACGTCCGCCCGCTTGGCCGCGAGCGCCCGCGCCTGCACGCCGACCCGCGCCCCGTCGAACCCCTCGGGCACCGGCGTCCCCGCGACCAGCGCCGACAGCAGCGCGGCCTGCGCCAGTGCGAGCCGCTGCCGGGCCTCGTCGACGCCCTCGGGGCAGGGCCGGCCGAAGGCGCCCCGTGTCGCCCCGGCCGCCCCGGTCTCTTCATCCCGCCGTGCCGCTCCGGCCCCGGCCGGTGCCTCGCCGCGGGCACGCCGGGCCGCCTCGCGCCGCGCGAGGGCGGCAGCGCCGAGCAGTTCACCGTCGCCGCGGGTCCCCTCCCGCCGTCCGGCGGCCGAGCGGAGTTCCGTCTTCACGCGTTCGACGGCGCCGGCCTCCA